>JAFAJB010000118.1 GCA_019236395.1 Cupriavidus sp. | reverse complement strand
ACGGCAGAGGATGAGCATGCGTGCCGGGCATCAAGATAGACGATCTGCCGCGTATATCGATGCAGGAGATCGGATTCGCGCATGGCGGCAAGATGGGCTTCGCTGCATGGCTGCCCCTGAAACCGCCCCGCTTGCTGGGCGGCATCGATGGCATCGCGGGCCACCAGTTCGGCGCGCACCAGCGCATGCGTCGTGAACTGATCGACGCGCTGTCGGTACTGCTGCTCGGCAAATTCATGGGATAGCCATGCCGTGAGGGCGACCGGGCCGCAAACGCCGAGCGCCACCACACAGAACATGAACAGCCAGAGTCGAAGCCTGGTCATGAAGCTCCATGGCAAGAAAGGGCTGCGGGCGAGCTTACCAGAAGGGCTTCACTGTCACATCCGATTCTGATACGTTCCGCGCGCCAGTTGCGCCATGTCAGCCGCAGGTCATTACGCGTCAAACCGGTGCAGCCGGTAGGCCAACGGCGCGTGGATCGACAGGTAGCCGTGTACCGCATCGCCAACCATGCGCCGAAGTGCCGCAGGGTCGATCGGCCGAGGCGCGGTCATCAGGGTCTGCGACACCAGGCTGTAGGTCATCGCATGGGCGGCAAAGGCCGTGGATTCCAGCGGGGCCTGCGCAGGCCAGTCGTCCCCGCCAGACAGGGCATCCATCCAGAGTTGCACGAACTCCGCGTACATGTTCCGGAACGACTCGATACCCGATACCTTGCGCTCGACCACGAACAGTGCGGCCCAGTGTTCGGGTTCTGCCAGCGGCGCGGCCGATTGCGCTTCGATCAATGCATCGACGCGTGCAGGCAAAGGTTCGGCACGGTGGGCGTCGATGCTGGCGCGCATTGCCGTCGCAATCGCCTTGACGCGCAGATGGATGCAGACCGCCGCCATCGCATCCTTGCAGGAGAAGTACTCGTAGAAGCTGCCGATGCCCACGCCGGCCAATCCGATCACCTGGCGGATCGAAATCCTGTCATAGGGCTTTTCCGCCAGCAGCTGGAAGAATGCGTCGCGGATCGCATCGGCCGTTGCACGCGCGCGCGATTGCGCTGGCTTGCGGCGTCGGGAGACCGGCGGGTCAGCGGGACTGGGGGCGGTGGGGCGCGCTGCCTTCATGTCTGAAAAACCCGAACACCTTGTGGCGGACGGATTCTTATACTGGTTGTCCACAAGACCGGCCTGACTGCAGAGCCGGCACAACGGAGACATGCCCATGGAATGGAGCACGCATGACGTCACCAACGTGGTGACGGAACTGCAGGATTATAACGTCTACACCACCGATCTCCCGCTGCAGGAGGCCGTGCGGCGCGCCGGCGCCAGCGCGCACGAGGCCGGGCTGGCCAGCTACGGCGCGCGTCTTGGCAGCGCCGACACCATCCGCATGGCGGAGGAGGCCAATCACTTCAAGCCCGAGCTGCATACCTTCGACCGCCAGGGCCGCCGTATCGATCGCGTCGAGTTTCATCCGAGCTGGCACAACATCATGCGCATGGCGCGCGAGCAGGGCCTGGTCTCGCAGCCGTTCTCCGATTCGCGCCCCGGTGCGTGGGCGGCGTACGCCGCGGGATTCTCGATGCACGGACAGATCGAGGCCGGCTCGCAGTGCCCGAACTCGATGACGTTCGCATGCATCCCCGTGCTGCAGCGCGAGCCGGAACTGTTCGCGGCGCTCGAGTCGAAGCTCTACGCGAACACATACGATCCGCGCGACATTCCGCTCGAGCAGAAGGATTCGATCCTGGTCGGCATGGGCATGACCGAGAAGCAGGGCGGCTCCGATGTGCGCGCCAACACCACGCGCGCTGAGCCTCTGCGTGGTGAGGGGCGTGGCGGCGAATACCTGATCACCGGCCACAAGTGGTTCTTCTCCGCGCCGATGTGCGACGCGCACCTGGTGGTGGCACGCACCGAAAGCGGCCCGGCATGCTTCTTTGTGCCGCGCTATCGCCCCGATGGCAGCAAGAATTCGGTGCAGATCCAGCGGCTGAAGGAAAAGGTGGGCAATCGCTCCAACTCCAGCAGCGAGGTGGAGTTCCACGGCGCCTGGGGCCGCATGATCGGCGAGGAAGGACGTGGCATCCCGACCATCATCGAAATGGCCACGTTCACGCGACTGAACTGCGTGATGGGCAGCACCGGGCTGATCCGCCAGTGCCTGGTGCAGGCGATGCACCATACGCGGCACCGCCGCGCGTTCGGCAAGACGCTGGCCGAACAGCCACTGATGCGCAATGTGCTGGCCGACATGGCGCTCGAATCCGAAGCCGCCACGCTGCTGATGATGCGGCTGACCGAGGCTTTTGCCCGCGCCGACGAAGACCCGCTGCAGCGGGCCTGTAAGCGCATCGTCACGCCTGCGGCCAAGTTCTGGCTGGCCAAGCGCAGCATCGAGCTGTCAGGCGAGGCCATGGAGGTCTTCGGCGGCAACGGCTACATGGACGAAGGCCCGATGGGCCGCCTGTATCGCGAGACGCCGGTGATTTCGATCTGGGAAGGCTCCGGCAACGTGATGGCGCTCGACATGATGCGCGCCATCAGCCGGGAGCCGCAGGCGATGCAGGCGCTGCTGGAAGACATGAAGCCGTTCTGCCAGCAGGATGCGCGCTTGCGTGCGGCGATGACGGCGCTGGTCGATGGCCTGCACGTGCAGGGCGATGCGACCGAATGGCTCGCGCGGCGCCATGCGCAGCAACTGATCCTGCTGGTGCAGGCGCGTCTGCTGGGCGAGCATGCGCCCGCCGAAGTTGCCGATGCCTTTATCGCCAGCCGATTCGATGCGCAATGGGGCCGTGTATTCGGGATGCTGCCCGATGGCGTCGCGCATGCGGCCATCCTCGAACGCGCCTGGCCGCTGTAAGAAATTTGCACGGCCGGGACATGGCCGGAACATAAAAGCAGGAGACGCCCCCAAATGAATATCGTCGCGCTGCTGGACAGCACCGTACGCAAGTATCCGGACAAGCCATTCCTGCGGCACGCCGGGCAGTCAATGACCTATGCGGAAGTCGATGCGCTGTCGCGCAGTGCTGCCGCGGTGTTCGCTGCGCATGGTGTGCAGGCCGGTGATCGCGTGGCTTCCATGTGCCTGAACACGCCCGGCATGGTCGTGGCGATGTTCGGGGCATGGCGGCTCGGTGCGGTCGTGGTGCCGATCAATCACAAGATGCAGGCGCCGGAGGTCGATTACATCCTTGGACATGCCAAGGTGAAGCTGTGCGTGTTCGACGGTAGCCTGGCGCAGGTCGTGCAGCGGCTGCAGACCGCTGTGACGCTGCTTGGCACCGATACCGAAGCGGCCGGCTTTGCCTCGTTCGATGCGCTGCTGCAAACGGCCGGAACGTTCGATGCGCCGCCTCCCGCCGACGATTCCGTGGCCGAAATCCTCTACACGTCCGGCACCACGGGGCGACCCAAGGGCTGCGTGCTGACCCACCGGAGCGTTTGCGTGGCGGCGATAACTTCCGCACTGGCGCTGTCGATGCATCGCGACGAGCGCACGCTGATGGCCATGCCGTTGTGGCATTCGTCGCCGCTCAACAACTGGATGCTTGGCACGCTTTACGTGGGTGGCACGGTGATCCTGCTGCGCGAGTACCACCCGCTCCATTTCCTGCAGACGGCGCAGGACGAGCGTGCCACGCTGTACTTCGGGGCGCCGGTGTCGTACCTGCTGCCGCTGCAGATGAAGATCGACGTTGCATCGTTCGATCTGAGTTCGGTGCGCGCATGGATCTACGGCGGCGGCCCGATCGGCGCCGATACGGCGCGTCAGCTCGCGCATGTCTACCGCAGCGATCGCTTCTATCAGGTCTTTGGCATGACTGAGACGGGCCCGTCCGGCACCGTGCTGTATCCCGAGGAGCAGGTCGCCCGCGCTGGTTCGATCGGGCGTGTGGCCACGCCGGGCCTGGACATGCGCGTGGTGCGCACGGATGGTGCCGATGCGGGCCCGGGCGAGATCGGCGAGATCTGGATCAAGGCGGATTCCTGCATGCAGGGGTACCTCGATAACGAGGCGGCCACGCGTGAGGTGCTGCGCGATGGCTGGTACCGCAGCGGTGACCTGGTCCGCGTGGATGCCGACGGGTTCCTGTTCGTGGTCGATCGCACCAGGGACATGATCATCACCGGCGGCGAGAACGTGTACTCGAAGGAAGTCGAGGACGTGCTGGTGGCGCACCCGGATATCCAGGACGTTGCCGTGATCGGCCGGCCGCATGCCGAATGGGGCGAGACCGTGGTGGCGGTGCTGGTGCCCCGGCCCGGCACGCAGCCGGACTCGGAAGCCATCAAGGCGTTCGCCGCGCAGCAGCTGGCGCGCTACAAGGTGCCGCGCGAATTCCAGTTGCGCGATGGGCTGTCGCGCACGCCCACCGGCAAGCTGATGAAGCACGTGCTGCGCGCGGACCTCGTGTAGTGCAACGTGCCGCCATAGGCTAGTCGGCCGCCTTCCTGTGGGGTAGCGTGGTTGCGGTCATGGTTGCCTCTCGCACGACTTCCTGCGGAGTGATCAGCGTGCCGCTGAACGTATCGTCCACCCGCTCACCGTGCAGCACCAGGTCCAGACCTTCGCGCTCTTCGTCGCTGGTTACGCGCAGGCCTATGGTGACGTCGATCAGCTTGAGCAGGATGAAGCTGGCAACGCCGCTGTAGACCAGCGTGGTGGCCACGCCCTTGAGTTGCAGCACCACGTTCCCGTCGGCGCCGCCGATCTCCTTGACCGCGAACACGCCTGTCAGCACGGCGCCGATGATGCCACCGATGCAGTGCACACCGAACGCATCGAGCGAGTCGTCATAGCCGAGCATATGCTTGAGCCCGGTGGCCGCCCAGAAACAGATCACGCCGGCGGCCACGCCGATCACCAGCGAACCGCCCACGCCCACGAACCCGGAGGCCGGCGTAATGGCCACCAGGCCCGCCACCGCGCCGGAAGCAATGCCCAGCACCGAAGGCTTGCCCTTGGTGATCCACTCGGCAAACATCCATCCAAGCGCCGCGGCAGCCGTGGCAATCTGGGTGACGGCCATTGCGAATCCCGCACGGCCGTCGGCCGCCACGGCGGAACCGGCATTAAAGCCGAACCAGCCGACCCACAGCATGGCTGCGCCGACCAGCGTGAGCGTGAGGTTGTGCGGCACCATCGGCTCCTTGCCAAAGCCGACACGCTTGCCCAGCATCAGCGCGCAAACCAGCCCCGCGATACCGGCATTGATATGCACCACGGTGCCGCCGGCAAAGTCCAGGATGCCGGCAGCCGCCAGCCAGCCGCTGGGCTCCCACACCATATGGGCGATTGGCGCATAGACCAGCAGCGACCACAGCGCCATGAACACCAGCATCGCCGAGAACTTCATGCGTTCGGCAAATGCGCCACAGATCAGCGCGGGCGTGATGATCGCAAACGTCATCTGGTACATCATGTAGACCGATTCCGGAATGGTCGACGCCAGATGGCTGACGGTGAGCGTGGTGGTGGCGTCGCCTTTCACGTAGCGCATACCGTGCAGCAGGATGCGAGAGGTGCCGCCGATGAACGCGTTGCCGCCGGTAAAGGCCAGACTGTAGCCGGCCACTACCCACAGTATCGTGACCAGGCACGTGATGGCGAAACTCTGCATCAGCGTGGCGAGCACGTTCTTCTTGCGCACCATGCCGCCGTAGAACAGCGCCAGACCGGGAATGGTCATGAACAGCACCAGTGCGGTGGATGTCAGCATCCAGGCCGTGTCGCCGCTATTCAGGTTCTTGGCGTCGGTATCGAACGGCGCGGTGGGCGCCGATGCCGGCGCGGCTGCGGCAGGGGCTGCCGGAACAGGTGGTGCGGTGGCCGCGGCAGGGGCAGTAGCAGTAGCGGCGGGCTCGTCCGCCCACGCCACGCCGTCATGCGCGCCCAGGTTCAGTGTCACGACGGCGAGCGCGCCGATCATGACGATTCTGGTAAGCAGTGTCTTCATCATGGCCTCCCTCCCGGCGCGCTATTGGTGCGCGCGTTGACTGGAGGGTTTCCGCTGCATTTCCCGTGCCTGTGGCCGCCCAGTGACGCACGCGTATCAGCGCACGAACCGGTGGCAGCTGGTGTGCTCCAGAGGATGCCTGATGGGCACGGTGCGCGCACGCCGAGTGCACCATGGTGAGGCAGAAGCACTGAAATCGGGGACGGCCTAAGCTGTAGGCATGGATCGCATGGCCGCAAGGAGGAGCGATGGCAACGCGAAACGGCTTCATCGGAACGATCGGCAACACGCCATTGATCAGGTTGGAAAAGCTCAGCGCCGAGACCGGTTGCGAGATTCTCGGCAAGGCCGAGTTCCTGAACCCGGGCGGGTCGGTCAAGGATCGTGCCGCGCTGTACATCATCGCGGACGCCGAGCGGCGCGGAACGCTGAAGGCCGGCGGCACCGTGGTGGAAGGCACGGCCGGCAATACCGGAATCGGCCTGGCGCATATCTGCGCCGCGCGTGGTTACCGCTGCGTGATCGTGATTCCGGAGACCCAGTCGAAGGAGAAGATGGACTTGCTGCGCGTGCTGGGGGCGGAGGTACGTCCCGTGCCGGCCGCACCTTATGCCGACCCGAACAACTATCAGAAGGTGGCAGGCCGCCTGGCGCAGGAACTGGACAATGCGATCTGGGCCAACCAGTTCGACAACATCGTCAATCGGCAGGCCCACTACGAAACGACCGGGCCCGAGATCTGGCGGGATACCGAAGGCAAGGTCGATGCGTTTGTCTGCTCCACAGGCACGGGCGGCACGCTCGCCGGCGTTGCCCGGTTCCTCAAGGAAAAGAATCCGGCGGTGAAGACCGTGCTCGCCGACCCGTATGGCAGCAGCCTGTACAACTTCGTCAAGACCGGACAACTTAAGTCCGAGGGCAACTCCATTACTGAAGGCATCGGTTCGAGCCGCGTGACCGCCAACCTTGCCGATACGCCAATCGACGACGCGGTCCGAATCGACGATCAGCGCTGTGTGACGATGGTCTATCGCCTGCTGCGCGAGGAAGGGCTGTACGTCGGCGGTTCGACGGGCATCAACGTGGCGGCCGCCGTCGAGGTGGCGCGCGAGCTCGGGCCAGGCCACACCATCGTGACGCTGCTGTGCGACCGTGGCGGGCTGTACTTTGCGCGGCTGTTCAATGCGGAATGGCTGGCACAGAAGGGGTTGGTACCCGGTTAGCCGCGCATGTTGCGCATTCGACATTTCGCGTCGCCGTGAAACATCAGGGGCGATGCGCGTTCCATACTGGGTTCCATCGATACGCTTTCTGCCGCGCCATGGAACCCATTGCCCCCGCCGACCCGATCTCCGCAGTCACGCATTCCGATCCCTATCCCTACTATCGCGCGCTTGCGCGCTCGCAACCGTTCCACTTTGATGCCGCGCTGAAGCTGTGGGTGGCCGCCAGCGCGGGAGCCGTGGCCGAGGTCCTTGACCATCCCGATGGCCGCGTACGTCCGGCAGCGCAGCCCGTGCCACCGGCTCTTGCGGGGTCCGCCGCGGGCGATCTGTTCGGGCGGCTGATCCGCATGAACGATGGCGCGGCGCATGCAACGTTGAAGGCGATCGTGCTGCGGCAGATGGCGGGGCTAGACCTGGCCGATGTCCGCGCCCGTGCGCACAAGCTGGCGGCGGCCCTGCCGCGCGTGGATCGCAACGACGGTCACGAGGCCAACCGCTGGATGTTCACGCTGCCAGTGCTGACCGTTGCCGACCTGCTGGGTCTGCCGCTCGAGTGCGATGCCGATGGGCATGTGTCGACACGCGTGGCTGGTTTTGTCGCCACGTTTGCCGCGGCGATGTCGCCGCTGGCGTCGCCCACCGATGTCGAGGCCGGTGTTGCCGCGGCCCGGTGGCTGACGCAATCGACCGGTTCTCATGCGGCGGCTGGCGACGGCTTGCTGCATCAGCTCGCGCAGGCTGCGGGAGATGCCGATATCGATCCAGCCACGCTGACGGCCAATGCCGTCGGCCTGATGATCCAGGCTTGCGAGGCCACCGCCGGGCTGATCGGCAATACGCTGGTTCATCTGGGGCGGTCCGGCTGGCGCGATGCCGATATCGACGCCAGTGTCGATCTGGTCGCGAGGATCGACCCGCCCGTGCAAAACACGCGCCGGTTCATGGCCGCCGATGCCACGCTGTGTGGCCAGGTTGTGAGGGCCGGCGATGCCGTGCTGGTATTGCTGGCGGCTGCGGCGCATGATCCCGCCGCAGCCGCGCCGCTGCACCCCTGGACCTTCGGCGCCGGCCGGCACGGCTGCCCCGGCGATGCGCTGGCCCGAGTGCTGGCAGTGTGCACAGTGCAAGCGCTGCTGGCGCGAGACGTTCACCCTGACCGGCTGCTTGCCAACCTCCGCTACCGGCCATCGGTCAACGCCCGCATCCCGAATTTTCAATCCATCAACTGAACGGAGCCCCCAGCATGATTGCCGTGATCTTTGAAGTCGAGCCCGCGTCCGGGCGGCAGGAAACCTATCTCGATATCGCCGCGCACCTCAAGTCCACGCTTGAGAGCATCGACGGATTCATCTCGGTCGAACGCTTCCAGAGCCTGACCACGCCGGGCAAGCTGCTGTCGCTGTCCTTCTTCCGCGACGAAGCCGCCGTCATCGCATGGCGCAATACGCTCGATCACCGCAAGGCACAGGCGGCGGGCCGTGGCGGGGTCTTCGCCAACTACCGGCTGCGCGTGGCACAGGTGCTGCGTGACTACGGCATGCACGAGCGCGACGAAGCGCCGGCCGACAGCCGTGCCGTGCACGACGCGGCGCAACGCTGATTTCCGGGAGCGATTGCAAATGACGTCGTTCAATGCCGGGCAGGAGATTGCTTTCATCGGTCTGACTTTCCTGCTGGCCGGATTCGTAAAAGGGGTAGTGGGGCTGGGGCTGCCGACGGTGGCGGTGGGGTTGCTCGGCCTGGTCATGCCGCCCGCGCAGGCGGCTGCGCTGCTGGTGGCGCCCTCGATGGCCACCAACGTGGTCCAGTTGTTCGGCGGCCCGCGCTTCGGACAGTTGCTGGTACGGCTCTGGCCGATGCTCGCGGCAATTTGCGCGGGCACGTGGCTCTGCGCCGCGCTGGTGCCGGCCCGTGTCATGGGCCACGCCACCAACGCGCTCGGTGTGGCGCTGGTTCTCTACGCGATCCTTGGTCTGACCGCCGTCAGGCTGAGCGTGCCGCCGCGCGCGGAAGCGTGGCTGGCGCCGCTGGCCGGACTGGTGACGGGCGCCATCACGGCCGTGACCGGTGTCTTCGTGATTCCCGCAGTGCCTTACCTCCAGGGCCTGGGGCTCGACAAGGAAGGCATGGTGCAGGCTCTTGGGTTGTCGTTTACTGTATCCACGATCGCGCTGGCGATCAGCCTGGCGTTGAACGGGGCGCTGCTGCATACGCCGGTGCTCGGCGCGTCGGCGCTGGCGCTGGCGCCCGCGCTCGGCGGTATGTTCTTCGGCCAGTGGCTGCGCCACCGGATCAGCGCCGAGCGCTTCCGCCGCCTGTTCTTCTGCGGTCTGCTGCTGCTTGGCGCGGACCTGGCGCTGCGCGGGGCCTTCTGACCGCAGCAGCGAAGTCCTGACATATTCGCCCGACATACTGGTGCGCGACACGCGGCGATGTCGTGGCCACGCGGCACCAGAGACGAAAGGGCGATGCGGAATGAAGCGGCGCACGGGTGGTACCAGACTGTTGGCAACGCTGGGCAAGCAGGCGGCGCGCAGCGCACGCCGGTTACAGCGTACGGTTGCGCAAACGATGACCAGCCCGGTGCTGCGCGCGGCGAAGCAGCAAGGCGAGGCCGTCGGCAAGGCCATGGGGCGCGCGGTGGGCAAGGCCGCGCGCCAGGCTTTCACGGGGGTGGTCACGCCTGCGCCCACGCCGGTCAGCAAGGGTGGCGGCTTCTGGGAGGAGGGGCTGTGGGGCTTCAGTCTCGGCATCGGCAGCATGGCACAGCGCCGCTACCGGGTGTTCGTGCCGCCCGGGGTCAGCGCCGCGCGGCCGGCGCCATTGCTGGTACTGCTGCACGGCTGCGGCCAGGATGCCGCAAGCTTTGCCGCCTGCGCGCGCGTGGCCGCCGTGGCGCGTGACGCACGCTGGGTGGTGCTGATGCCCGAGCAGTCGAGGCAGGCCAATGCCCAACGTTGCTGGAACTGGTTCCGGCCCGGCGCCAGTGGTGCATCGGAGGCGGCGTTGTTGATGTCGATGGTCGACCATGTGTGCCGCCGCTACGCCATCGTCGCCGATCGGGTCTGCGCATTCGGCTTGTCCGCCGGGGGCGCCATGGCGATGATGCTTGGGCTGCGCTATCCCGATCGGTTTGCAGCCGTGGGCTCGCACTCGGGCGCGGCGCCGTTCAGCGCCAGCAACGCTTCACAGGCGCCACGCGCGATGCGTGGCGAGCGTGCGCCCGACGCCGGCGTCGCCAGGCAACTGCTGGCCGGGCGTCGGCCTCCGCCACTGATGCTGCTGCATGGCGACGAGGATACGGTTGTCTCCTACGACAATGCCACGGCGGCGGCCGCGCTGTGGCTGCACCTCGTGCCGCCAGGCATGCCCGCGCCCGAGGCGTTGCCGCCGAAGCGCGTGCGTCGCGGCGCGCGCCGTGCGGTGGACGTGTTCGACTGGCAGTGTGGCGCGCGTCCGTTCCTGCGGCTGGTCAAGGTCGAGGGCTTGCGGCACGCGTGGAGTGGCGGCGCGCCGGGTCAGGCGTTCTCCGATCCGGCCGGGCCTGACGCACTCAAGTTCGCGCTGCGGTTCTTCTCGGTGAATGGCCGCCACGATTGAGTGCGGGCCAGCGTGGGGCGGTGTGGGGGGCGTGGCGGTCAGCCTGCGCCCACCGGTTCAAAGACGACGTCGCTGGTCGGGCAGGCCACACACGGCAGGATGAAGCCTTCCTCCTTCTCATCGAGGCTCAATCCCGGCCACTCGACCCGGTAGCGCACGCTGCCCGTGTGCAGGCGGCTCATGCACGCGCGGCAGGTGCCGTTGCGGCACGAACTGGGCAGGGGCAGACCTTCGAGCAGCGCGGCTTCCAGCAGGCTCAGCGAGGCCGGCGCGGGGAACTGCGCGTTGCCGGGCAGCACGCGCGCCGTGTACTCCGCATCGTCCGCACAGTCCGCATAATCCGGGCCGCTCGCCATGATCAGTCTTCCTGTTCGGGAAAGCGTGCGCGGCCATGGGTGGCGTCGCGCAGCGTGGCGATCGCGCCATCGCGCAGCGTGGCTGGCAGGCGGATCACCAGCGTGGCCAATGCGTCGTACCGGCTATCGGCCAGCGTGCAGCCCTCTGCGGCCGACAGTTCCAGCCAGCGCCGCACGCGCGATTCGTCGGCGTAGTCGATCTCTATGGTCAGCGTGGCGTAGGCAATACGCTCCACACGCTCCGCATCCTTGAGTGCGCCCGCGATCGCATCGGTATAGGCCCGCACGAGCCCGCCCGCGCCAAGCTTGACGCCGCCGTAATAGCGCACCACCGTCGCCAGCACGCCATCGAGGTCGTGGTGCCTCAGCACTTCCAGGATCGGCCGACCCGCCGTGCCCGATGGTTCACCGTCATCGGACATCCCCGACTGACCGCCAGCCAGCAGCGCCCAGCACACATGGGTGGCGGTGGGGTGCTGCGTGCGCAGATCCTGGATCACGGCCATCGCCGCGTCACGATCGGCCACCGGAATGGCCTGCGCGATAAAGCGGCTCTTGCGGATCTCGATCTCGGCGTGGACGGGGGTGGCAAGCGTAAAGGTAGGCAAGACGGGCAAAGGCGTGATGTCGGTGCAGGATGGCGAGTGTAGCGCAGGCGATGATGTGACTCCGGAACGTCGATCTCGTGACCGCTTGCTGACCGTCAAAAATCTGTCACGCGGGAGGCTTATGATCCGCCTCGGGGCGGTCTGTCCGCGCCGAACACTGCATTCGATATCGTCGAACCCATACCACTTCCCACACACAGAACATCATGTCCGACCAGCCCGTCGTTGCCCGTCGCCGTGCCCTGAAAATCCTTGGTGGAGCCCCGATGCTGCCGATCGGCGCCGCCGCGGCAAGCTTCGCAGGCAGCATGACCGCGATGGAGGCCGCCTTCGCGGCCGCGCCGAAGCGCAAGTCGGGCGCCGCATTCACCTCGGCGGCGTTCACGGGCATGCCGGCTCCGTCGCTCGACAACGCGGCGGCCATGGCAACCACGACGGTCGGCTCGTCGATCAAGGTGTCCTATAGCGACGACACCGCCCACGAATACACGTTGGCCTACCAGCCGTTCTTCGTGACCGGCGACATGCTGCCGGACGGCAAGGGCAACAAGGTGCTGGCCGGCGGCTACTACGACATCCAGAACCGTCCGATCATGGACACGTCGGTGCCCGGCAAGACGCGCCAGTTCTTCTCCGACTGCCCGGACGGCAGCTCGCTGCTGACGCTGCCCGGCGCACGCGTGGCAGGCGTCAAAGGCAATACCGTGTTCGCCGTGGTCCAGTTCGAGTACACCACGCGCAACCAGGCCAACGGCGACATGTACGGCATGCTGCCGTCGCCGATCGCTGTCATCACGCTCGACCAGGACCCGAAGACCGGCAAGCTCAAGCCGGTGCGCTATCACAACGTCGACACGTCGGCGGTGAACGGGCTGTGGATCACGTGCGGCGCGAGCCTGTCGCCGTGGAACACGCACCTGTCCAGCGAAGAATACGAGCCCGATGCCACCAAGGCGGCCACCGACAAGCGCCTGCGCGGCTTCAGCCAGAACCTCTACGGCGATGCCGATCGCGCCAATCCCTATCACTACGGCCACCTGCCCGAGGTCACCGTGCACGCCGACGGCACAGGCTCGATCCGCAAGCACTACTGCCTGGGCCGCATCTCGCACGAACTCGTGCAGGTGATGCCGGACGAGCGCACCGTGCTGATGGGCGACGACGCCACCAATGGCGGCCTGTTCATGTTTATCGCCGACCGTCCGCGAGACCTGTCGGCGGGCAAGCTCTACGTGGCCAAGTGGCACCAGACGTCCGGCACGGGTCCGGGCGCGGCCACGCTGTCCTGGATTGCGCTGGGCAGCGCGACGAGCGACGAGATCCGCAAGCTCGTCGATGGCGGGATCAAGGTCACCGACATCATGGACGTCAAGACGAAGGACCCGGCCGACGCGGGCTATACGCGCATCCTGATCGACGGCAAGCCGAACTGGGTGAAGGTGCTGCCGGGGCAGGAGAAGGCCGCCGCGTTCCTGGAGACGCACCGCTACGCCGCGTACGCGGGTGGCAGCCTGGGCTTCACCAAGATGGAAGGCACCACGGTCAATATCGCCGACCGCAAGGCTTACTCGGCAATCTCGCGCATCGAATCGAGCATGCTGGCCGGCAACGCGGCGAACGCCGGCGATATCCGCGTGGAAGGCCCGTACTCGGGCGCGGTGTACGAACTGAACCTGCGCGGCGCACAGACCGACCACGCCGGTGCGCGCATCGACAGCGAATGGGTCCCGGTCGACATGGCACCGGTACCGGCGCTGATCTCCGAGGACATCGGCGGCGGCGCGAAGAAGGCGCAGGATGCGCTTGGCAACTTCGCCAATCCCGACAAGGTGGCCACGCCGGACAACCTCAAGTTCTCCGAGAAACTGCGCACGCTGTTTATCGGCGAAGACAGTAATACGCACGTCAACAACTTCCTGTGGGCCTATAACGTCGACACGAAGCAGCTGTCACGCGTGCTGTCGTGCCCGGCCGGCGCGGAATCGACCGGGCTGCACGCGGTGGACGAGATCAACGGCTGGACCTACATCATGAGCAACTTCCAGCATCCGGGCGACTGGGAGGCGGGTCTCCATGACAAGGTCAAGCAGCAGCTCGACCCGCTGGTACGCGCCAACTACAAGGACCGGTTCGGCGCCGCGGTGGGCTACCTGACCGCGACCCCGACCGCGATTCGCCTCGGCAAACGCGTCTGACCACACGTTCGACCACACGTCTGACCACGCAGAGGCGCGGGGCCTGCTAACCTGTGGCCTGTACGCCCGGCATGCGCACCGGGCGGCAGGCCTGCATGCCCACAGGAGACAGGAGAGCCCATGACCGCTGATTCGACCGCACGCCGCATGGCGCCCGCCACCGAACGCAACCGGGAGCCGATCCTGGCTGTCCTGCGGGACGTCTTGCCAAGATCGGGCACGGTACTCGAGATCGCCAGCGGCACCGGCCAGCATGCGGTGCACTTCGCGGCGGCACTGCCAGGCGTGACATGGCAACCGAGCGATCCGGACGCGACCCATCGCGAGTCGATCGACGCCTGGATCGAGTACGCCCAGGTGGCCAATGTCAGGCCCCCCCTGGACATCGACGTTCGCCGCGAGCCATGGGGCGTAGACGCGGTCGATGCCATCGTCGGCATCAACCTGGTCCACATCGCCCCATGGGCCGTGGCCGAGGCGCTATTCGCAGGCGCGGGCAAGCGCCTGGCCCCGGGCGGCGTGCTCTACCTCTATGGCCCCTACCGGCGCGACGGCGCGCATACCGCCCCAAGCAATGAAGCGTTCGACAGGCAGTTGCGCGCGGCCGATTCGGAGTGGGGCGTGCGCGACATGGAGGCCGTCATCGCACTCGGCGCGGCAAATGGCCTCACGTGCGACGCGCCGATTCCGATGCCGGCGAACAACTTCAGCCTGGTGTTCCGCAAGCAGGGGTGAGGGGCGGCGCCTAACCCCGCACCTACCCCCGCACCAGCATCACCACTGCCGTCGCAATCAGGCACAGCGCAAAGGCCGCGCGCAGCTTGCGCTCCGGCATTTTGTGGGCAAGGGCCACGCCCCATGAGATCGTCAGCATGCCGCCGAGCGAAAGCGGGATGCCGCTGTACCAGTCGACGTGGCCAGCGTTTGCATAGGTGAACAGGGCGACGACTGCACCAGGGGTGACCAGTGCCAGCGCAAGGCCTTGTGCCGCGGCCTGCCGCATGCCGAACAGCCCGACGAGCGCGGGCGCTGCCACCACGCCGCCGCCGACGCTGAAGAATCCGGAGAACGCACCGCCGACCACGCCCACGGCCGGAATCCACGACGGGGAGACGCGCGCATGCTGTTGGGTAGTCGTGCGGCCAGGCAGGAGCCGCCACAGGAAGTACAGCGCCAGGGCGATCATGAAGACCGCGAAGATTCGACGCAGCAGCACCGCGTCGATCGATGTGGCGAGTTTCGCCGAGAAGTAGGTGGCCAGCACTGCCGAGAGGCCAAGCACGATGGCCGTTCGGAGTTCGATATCCGCGCGCTTGCGGTATTGCCAGAAGCCGATCAGCACGTTCGGCGCGATCATCACCAGCGATGTGCCCTGGGCGAGTTGCTGGTCCATCCCGTAGAGCAGGCCGAGCGCCGGGATCGCAATCAGGCCGCCGCCGATGCCGAACAACCCGCCCACCGCGCCGAGTAGCCCCCCGAGTCCGAAGATGAGCAGGGCGGACAGCAACGTGTGGTCAGGCATGGTGAATCGGGGGCGGAATACGGGTGGGCGAGCCGGCGATCATACGCGGACATGGGCAATACATTCAGAGGCCGGGAGGGCGGTACGAAGGGCTGGCCCCGGCTCGCCCTGCCCACCGGCTCGCTGCAGGCTCAGTCGACCTGCGCGCCCGACTGCTTGACGATCTTCGCCCACTTGTCGATGTCGCCGCGCAGCATGGTGGCAAATTGCTGCGGCGTGCCGGTCAGCACCTCGGCGCCCTGTGCGGCAAGCTTGTCGCGCAGCGTCTTGTCGGCCAGCGCGGCCTGCATCGTGGTGGCCAGCTTCTGCGTGACATCCTTCGGCGTGCCACGCACCGCGAACAGGCCTACCCACAGGTCGCCGCTATAGCCCGGCACCGTCTCGCCGATGGCCGGGATGTCGGGGGCGAACGGCGAGCGCTTGGCCGAGCTCACGCCCAGCGCGCGCACTTTGCCGGCCTTGATATGGGCCAGCACAGACGGCAGGCTGGCAAACGCCATCGGTACCTGGTTGCCAAGCACGTCATTGAGCGCGGGGGCCACGCCCTTGTACGGGACGTGTTCGAGCTTGATGCCAGCCATGCTGTTCAGCATTTCGCCAAGCAGATGGTTCAGCGTGCCGTTCCCGGCCGATGCGAACCGGTAATAGTCGGGCTTGGCCTTGGCCATCGAGATCAGCTCGGCCATCGACTTCGCCGGGAACGCGGGGTTGACCACCAGTACGTTGGGGACCGAGGCCACGGGCGCGATCGGCTCGAAGTCCTTGACCGGGTCGAAAGGAATCGAGCGGTACAGCGACGGGTTGATGGCCTGCGTGCTGCTGATGGTCATCAGCAGCGTATAGCCATCGGGCGTGGAACGTGCCGCCGTCTGCGTGCCGATATTGCCGCCCGCGCCGGGGCGGTTTTCCACCACCACCTGCTGGCCGAGCCGCTGCGACAGGTCGGCCGCCACCAGGCGCGCGACGATGTCATTGGTGCCCCCCGGCGCCTGCGGCACGATCATCTGGATCGGCTTGGACGGATAGGCGTCGGCGTGCGCATTGCCAACAATGGCCAGGGCCAGGGCCATGCCGGCCATGACGCGGTAGGTGCGAAGCATGTTGTCTCCTCGGTGGCTTCCGGCGGGCCAGTATCGGTGCCCGCTCATCGTGGGGCCCACTCTAGCGGAGCCATTCGCCAAGGAGAAATTCAATCGGTGACTATGGGCATAAGGATTTCTTATTGGAGGGGGCGATAAAGCTGTCGATTGAGGTGTCGCTGACGAGAGGGCAAGCCTCTCGTCAGCGACGCCGCTTCCGACCACCGCGCCCCATCAAGGCGGCGCCAGCGACTGCCCCTGCGCAATCCTCTCCCCGACGATCTCCCGCAACACCTCCGCCACCGCCTCCGCCGCATTCGATCTTGGCAGCGCCCTTGGCCAGCACAGCGACAGCGTGCGCCGCAGCTCCGGCACGATAAGCCGGCGCGGCACGGCTGCATCGCCATCGCCGAGTGACGACGCCGGCAGGATCGTGCAGGCCAGCCCTTCGCGGGCCGACGCCAGCAGGAATGGCAGCGAGTCGAGGTCGGCCACCACGTTCAATGTCATGCCGGTCTTGGCAAAGGCGCGCTCGACTTCCTCGCGCAGTCCTTGCGAGCCGCTCGGCAAGACCAGCGGAATCCCGTCGAGAGCCTTGAGGGCGATGGTATCGGCCGTGCCGCCGCTACGCTTGCCCGCGCGTGGCGGTGCCGCGGGTGGCGTGCCGATCAGGTAGAGCGGTTCGCTGGCCAGCGGCTCGGGCTCCACCGCGCGCGATGGCGTATCGCGGAACAGGATCGCAAAATCGAGCCGGTTCTGGTTCAGCAGTTCGGAGATGTAGCCGCTCATGCTCTCGAACAGCTGCAGCCTGACCTGCGGATAGCGCTGCCTGACCGCGCGCACCAGCGCCATGCCGAAGGCTGCCGCCGCGGTGGTGGGCAGGCCGATGGCCACGGTGCCCGATACCTCGGCACCGGCCACGCGCACGTCGGCGCCCGCAATTTCCACCTGGCGCAGGATGTTGCGCACGTGGCGATAGAGCGTCTTGCCGGCCTCCGTGGGCCGCACGCCCTTGGCGCTGCGGTGCACCAACGGCACGCCAAATTCGTCTTCCAGCGCGGCAAGCTGCTGTGACAGCGCGGGCTGCGCCACGCAGACCACCTCGGCGGCGCGGGTCAGGCTGCCGTGGTCGACGATGGCTACGAAATAGCGCATGGCACGAATGTCCATAGGGTCTCCAGGGGGTGCAGACTATTGATTCTACTTATGGAGCCTTCGGCAATCCCTATTTCACAGGCTGCGGGCAGGCAGGTAGATTGGCGGCATCGCGCCACCGCACTCACCTGACACCGCCATGTCCAGACCCCTCGAAGGCATTACCGTTCTATCGCTTGAGCAGGCGATCGCCGCGCCATTCTGCACGCGCCAGCTTGCCGATCTTGGTGCGCGCGTCATCAAGATCGAGCGGCCCGGCCCGGGCGATTTTGCGCGCGCCTATGACGGCCGCGTGCGCGGGCTGTCTTCCCACTTTGTCTGGACCAACCGTTCCAAGGAGAGCCTGACGCTCGACGTCAAGGCACCGGGCGCGGCACCGGTGCTGGAAGCGCTGCTTGCAAAAACCGATGTGCTGGTTCAGAACCTCGCGCCCGGCGCATCGGCGCGGCTGGGGCTGGACTACGAGACCTTGTCGAAGCGTTATCCGCGCCTGATCGTCTGCGATATCTCCGGCTACGGCGGCGACGGCCCTTTTCGTGACAAGAAGGCCTACGACCTGCTGGTGCAGAGCGAGTCTGGCTTTGTGTCGGTGACCGGCACGCCGGACGAGGGCGTGAAGGCGGGCGCCTCGGTGGCGGACATTGCCGCAGGCATGTACGCCTACAGCAACGTGCTCGCAGCGCTGATCGAGCGCGGGCAGACCGGGCGCGGCAAGCGCATCGACGTGTCGATGCTCGAATCGATGGTCGAATGGATGAGTTTCCCGATGTACTACGCATTCGAAGGCGCCGAGCCGCCGCCGCGCGCCGGGGCGGCCCACGCCACGATCTACCCGTATGGCCCGTTCCCGACCGGCGACGGCAAGACCGTCATGCTCGGCCTGCAGAACGAGCGCGAATGGGCGGAGTTCTGCAAGGTGGTGCTCCAGGAACCGGAGCTGACCACGCACGCGGCATTCGCCACCAACAGCCTGCGCAATGCCAACCGTGCCCAGTTGCGCGCCCGTATCGTCGAGGTGTTTGAGCGCCTGACCGCCGCGCAGGTGGTGCAGCGGCTCGAAGAGGCGAAGATTGCCAATGCCAATGTCAACACGATGGCCGATGTCTGGGCGCACCCGCAACTGGCGGCCCGCGAACGCTGGCGGACCGTCGATACGCCGGCCGGGCAGATTCCCGCGCTGCTGCCGCCCGGCGTGACCGACGCACGCATGGACCCGGTTCCGGCAGTCGGTCAGCATACCGACGCCATTCTGGCCGAGGCCGGTTGCAATGCCGAACAGATCGCCCGGCTTCATGCCGATGGTGTGGTCTGAGGGCGCGGCGATGACGACCAGCCGAGTGCCGCGCAGCTATCTCTTCGTTCCGGCGTCGCGTCCGGAGCGCATCGGCAAGGCCATCGCGGCCGGGGCGGATGCCGTGATCGTCGATCTCGAGGATGCCGTGGCGCCCGATGCCAAGGCAGCCGCGCGTGCCGGTCTTGGCGAACCGTGGCATGCGCTTCAGGATCAGGCGGACGCCGCTGCGGTGGCGTTGCTGGTCCGCGTCAACGGTGCTGATGCCGCGTATTTCGCCGACGATCTCGCATTTTGTCGCGCATATGGCGTGCGCGAGGTGGTTTTGCCCAAGGCGGACGGACCGTCGCTGGCCGCCCTGCGCAGTGCGCTGCCTGACACACCATGCTGCGCGCTGATGGAGACCGCCGCCGGGTTTGCCGATCTGCGCGAGGTGGCGCGTGCGCCAGGCGTGACGCGGCTGCTGTTCGGCAGTATCGACCTGATGTTCGATCTGCAAGTGGGCGACGACGACGCACCGCTCCATCACTTTCGCAGCGAACTGGTCATGCACTCACGGGCGGCGGGGCTGCCCGCGCCGGTTGATGGCGTATGCACGGCAATCGGGGACGCAGACGCGCTGGCTGCCGACACCGCGCGTGCGCGGCGATTCGGCTTTGGCGCCAAGCTGCTGATCCACCCGAGCCAGGTGGCTGGCGTCCACGCGGGACTCGCACCTTCTGCCGAGGAACTGGCCTGGGCGCGCCGTGTGGTCGAGCAGGCCGCCGCCGCGCAGGGTGCCGCTATCGCCGTCGATGGGAAAATGGTCGATCGCCCGGTGCTTGAACGGGCACAACGGATCGTCGGGGCCGGGGCGCGGTAGGCGGCACTTCGTGCGCCGGCCGGCTTCGCCAATCGAGACTTTCCCTGACCGCCGAGTTCGGTGCAAATCCTGTTGTTTATTGGCAGGATGAAAGCACCTTGTAATCCACTTGAGGTTTAATATGCGCGCGAGATCATGCGCGCCAAGCGGGGAACAACGAAGATTAATGTCTTGAAATAGAGACAACAACGAAGACATTCGGTGCACCGTTTGGCAGACATGATCGTTAACACCCGATTAAGTCGAACCGAGCCAGACCGACCGTGCATTTTCCCGTTTTCCGAGTCGCCGCGGCGACGCTGCTTGCCGTGGCTGCCTCATTCGGGCACGCCGCCAGCGGCCCCATGCCACCAGACGGCCCGTGTGTGCCGCCGCCCGCCGGGGCCGCATTGACGCTGGCGCAGGCGCGCCTTGACGCACTGCGCTGCAATCGCGACATCATCATGGCCCGTCGTGGCGAAGAAGCCAGCCAGGCCGACGTCCAGATCGCATCCCAACGGCCGAACCCGGTGTTGAGCCTCGGTGTGGCCAACATCAACCCGAACCTGGGTGTTGGCGCTGGTAACTGGCGCAGCAAGACCGTCGATTCGACGGTCCGCATCGACCAGGTGATCGAGACCGCCAACAAGGGCAACCTGCGGACCGATGCGGCACGCAAGGCCAGCGCCGCGGCAGGCGAGCAGGCCCAGGCCGTGGTGGCCCAGCAGCTCAATGCCGTGGAACAAGCCTGGTACGAGGCGGTGGTCAGCCAGAGCCGTGTCGAGGTGTTGAAAGAAACGGTTGGTCTCTATGGGCGGACCCAGCAGGCCAACGAAGCACGTCTCAAGGCCGGCGATGTGGCGCGTGCCGAGGTCACCAAGCTGCAGCTCGAAACGCTGCGCGCGCAGAACGACCTGCGTGCCGCGCAGGCGGACCACGCGAGTGACAAGGCCATGCTGGCCGCCACGATTGGCGTGCCGGGCACGCTGATGGATAACCGGCTGGTGCCGGACTGGCCCACGCCCGATACTCCGACGCCGCCGGTCGACCCCGACGTGCTGCAGCGCCGCCCGGACGTCACGGCCGCTGAAGCGCGGCTGGCCGCCGCCGCGGCAGCGCGCGATCTGGCTCGCGCCGGCCGCGTGCCTGACGTGACCGTGGGCGCGCAGTACGAGCACTGGCCGCAGTCCGAGGCCAATACCAACGGCAGCGGCAACAGCTACGGCGTGTTCGTATCGATCCCGCTGTTCGTGCGTCACAGCTTCGGCGGTGAAGCGCGTCGCGCCGAGGTCGATTACTACGCTGCGCTCGACGATCGCAACCGCATCCTGCTGGCTGCGCAGAACGACATCGAACGTCTGCGCAGCCAGCTCGAGTCCGCGCGCACGTCGCTCCAGCAGATGCAGGGCGCCGTGCTGCCGGCCGCCGAGAACGTCGCGCAAAGCGCCGAGTTCGCTTATTCGAAGGGCGCCACCGGTGTGCTCGATCTGCTCGACGCCCGCCGCGCACTGCGCCAGACGCGCCTGGACGCCGTCGACGTGCAGGGCATCTACGCCAAGGCCTTCTACGCATACCGCGCGGCACTGCAGGCCACCACTTCCGATATCAACAAGCTTCCCCAGGTCCGAACCGATGCATCGCGCCCATAACACGCCGTCTGATTCCCGCGATTCCCGCTTCCCTCGCATGGGTGCCGTGCGCCTGGCCGCCGTGCTGTCGCTGTGCGTGCTTGTGCTGGGCGCCTGCGGCAAGAAGGAAGTGCCCGAGAACGATGATGACCCGAAGGTCGCCGGCCAGGTCATCGAGTATCCGGCCAGTGTCAGGACGCTGCCCGGCGTCGTCGGCCAGCCCGTCAAGAGCGGCGGCGACCGCATGCTGAGCATGCCGGGCCGTCTGGTCTGGAACGAGGACAAGACCGTGCGCGTGGCTTCGCCGTTTGCCGGCCGTGTGATGGATATCCTCGTGCAGCCCGGCACCACCGTGAAGGCCGGCCAGGCGCTGGCGATGCTGACGTCGCCCGATTTCGGCTCGGCCCAGGCCGATGCCCGCAAGGCTGCTGCGGACGGCGCCGTGGCGTCCAAGGCGCTGGCGCGCCAGCGCGAACTCTACGAGGCGGGCATCGTCGCGCAGAAGGATCTGGAGCAGGCCCAGGCCGATAATGCCCGCGCCGCCGCGGACCAGCAACGCACGCAGGCCGCGCTGCGCATGTACGGTGCCTCCGGTGGCGATGGCGTGAACCAGCGCTTCGCGCTGCGCAGCCCGATCGACGGGCTCGTGGTCGAGCGCAATATCAATCCGGGCATGGAACTGCGGCCCGACCAGCAGCAGGACGCGCCGCTGTTCCTGATCACCGATCCCACCACGCTGTGGGCCCAGCTCGATGCCGCCGAAGCCGATCTCGGCCACTTCAAGCCCGGCGTGACCGTGCGGCTTTCCAGCGCCGCCTATCCAGGCGAAACGTTCACGGGCACCGTGGTCAAGATCGCGGACTACGTGGACCCGGCATCGCGCAGCGTCAAGGTGCGGCTGTCCGTGCCCAATGCCGACCACCGCCTGAAAGCCGAGATGTTCGTCACGGCGAAAATACAGGCCGCGTCGTTCCAGGGCATCTCCGTGCCGTCAAAGGCCGTGTTCCTGGCCGACAACAACAACTATGTGTTCGTGCGCACCGCGCCCAACAAGTTCGAGCGCCGCGAGGTCAAGCTGGGGGTGACGATGCCCGGCACGGCCGAGGTGGTGGAGGGCCTGAAGGAGGGCGATGTGGTGATCACCGATGGCAACCTCTACCTACAGGACATCCTGCGCGATGCCACGGCCGTGAATGCTGCGCGCGCGGCTGCCAAGCACTGAGGACGGCAGCCCCATGATTTCTCGTATCGTCAGCTTTGCACTGCACCAGAAACTGTTTGTCTGGCTCGGCCTGGTCATCTTTATCGCGGGCGGCCTGGCCGCCTTCAAGAACCTGCCGATCGAAGCGTTCCCCGACGTCTCGGACATCCAGGTCAACGTGATCACGCTGTACCCGGGACGCGCCGCCGAGGAAGTGGAGCGGCAGGTCACGATCCCGATCGAGACCGCGCTGGCCGGCACCCCGAACTCGGTGCGCGTGTTCTCGCACACGCAGTTCGGCCTGTCGTTCATGATGGTGACCTTCAACGACAAGGCCACCGACATCATTGCGCGCCAGCAGATCATCGAGCGGCTGCGCAGCGTGGACCTGCCCAATGGCGTGCAGCCGGAACTGGCGCCGCTGTCCACCGCCATCGGCGAGATCTACCGCTTCCGTCTGGCTGGCAAGGGCTACACGCCGCAGGAATTGCGCACGCTGCAGGACTGGGTGGTGGAAAAGAACCTGCGCCAGGTGCCCGGCGTGGCCGACGTGGTGACCATTGGCGGCACGATCAAGCAGTACGAGGTGAACCCGAACCTCGGGCGCATGCGCGACAGCAAGATCTCGCTGGGAGAGCTTTTCACGGCGCTGGAACGCGGCAACTCGAACGCCGGCGGCGGGTCGGTGGCGCATGGCCGCCAGCAGTTCCTGCTGCGGTCGCTGGGCAGCTTCCGTACCTCGGCTGACATCGCCAGCGTGGTGGTGGCCGAGAACAACGGCACGCCGATCCTGGTCAGGGACATCGCCGAGGTGAAGGTTGGCTCCGCGCCGCCGCAGGGCCTGATGGGGCAGGACGACGAGGACGATATCGTCTCGGGCATCGTGGTGATGCGCAAGGGCGAGAATCCGTCGATCGTGCTTGAGGCGCTCAAGAAGAAGATCGACCTGCTCGACAGCCAGATCCTGCCAAAGGGCGTCAAGATCGTGCCGTACTACGACCGTTCGACGCTGATCGACAAGACGCTGCACACGGTGTTCGGCAACCTGGTGGAAGGCGCGCTGCTGGTGATGGCCGTGCTGTACCTGTTCCTGGCCAACGTGCGCGCGGCCGCGATCGTGGCGCTCGTGATTCCGCTGGCGCTGCTGTCCACGTTCATCGGCCTGACCTGGGTGGGCATTCCGGCCAACCTGCTGTCTCTGGGGGCGATGGACTTCGGCATCATCGTGGACGGCGCGGTGATCGTGGTCGAGAACATCTTCAAGCGGCTGGGCGAGCTCAAGGAGCAGCAGATCAAGGACAACAAGGCGCGGCTGCATGCGATCCTGCAGGCCACCACCGAGGTGGGCCGCCCGACCGTGTTCTCGATGATCATCATCATCGCGGCGCACATCCCGATCTTCACGCTGCAGCGCCATGAGGGGAAGATCTTCGCGCCGATGGCCTACACGGTGACCGGGGCGCTGGTCGGCTCGCTGATCATCTCGCTGACCGTGGTGCCGCTGCTGTGCCACATGCTGCTCAAGAAGAACATCGCGCACGAGGACAACTTCGTGGTGCGCCACTGCAAGCGCATCTATGAACCGATGCTGGCATGGGCGCTCGACAACAAGAAGAAGGTCGTGGGCCTTGCGGTGGGGCTCCTGGTGGCCACGGTCGGCGTGGGCAAGTTCCTTGGCAGCGAGTTCCTGCCCGAACTCGATGAAGGCTCGATGTGGGTCAGCTTCGACCTGCCGGCATCGGTGTCGCTGGATGAAGCGCGCGAGCAGGCGCGCCTGCTGCGCAACGTGATCCGCACGACCCCGGAAGTCAACACCACGATCTCCAAGGTGGGCCGCCCCGATGACGGTACCGATCCGAAGCTGATCAATACCGTGGAAATCCTGGTCGATCTGAAGAACGACAAGGAATGGCGCGCGAACCTGGACAAGCGCAAGATCATCGAGGAAATCAACCGCAACCTGCGCAAGCTGCCGGGCATCGAACCGAACTTTTCGCAGCCGGTGCGCGACAACATCCTCGAAAGCATCTCGCAGATCAAGGGCCAGATCGTCATCAAGGTGCAGAGCGACAGCCTGGAGCACAACAAGAAGGTGGCGGACCAGATCCTGGCCAACGTCCAGTCGGTGCGCGGCGTGATGCGCGCATTTATCGACCGTGACGGGGAACTGCCGCAGTACGTGCTGGACTTCGACCGCGCCCAGGCGGCCCGCTACGGCATCAACGTGGCTGATGTGCAGGACCTGATGGAGAGCGCGCTCGGTGGCAAGGCGGCCACGGAGTTGTGGGAGGGTGAGAAGCACTTCAGCGTGGTGGTGCGCCTGAAGCCGGGCGAGCGCGAACTGCCGAACCTGCCGCATATCTTCATGCAGACCGCCGATGGCGCGCAGGTGCCCCTGTCGCAGCTCGTGACGTTCCGCGCCGCGTCCGGCGCGATGAACATCAGCCGCGAGAACGGTCAGCGCACCACGTCGATCGGCATCTTCATCCATGACCGGGATATGGGCAGCGTGGTGAAGGACATGCAGGAACTCGTGAAGAAGAACGTCAACGCCGAAGACGTCAAGATCAGCTGGTCCGGCGAGTTCGAGAACCAGGAGCGGGCGATGGCGCGTCTGTCGATCGTGGTGCCTTTGTCGGTGCTGCTGATCTTCCTGCTGCTGTTCAACGCGTTTCAGTCGTTCAAGAGCGCCGCGCTGATCATCTCGAACATTCCGTTTGCGCTGATTGGCGGTGTGTTCGCGCTGTTCCTGACTGGCATTCCGCTGTCGGTCTCGGCGGCGATCGGCTTTATCGCGCTGTTCGGCCAGGCCGTGCTCAACGGCGTGGTGATGGTGACCTACTTCAACCAGTTGCGCGACGAAGGCATGCCCGTGCGCCAGGCCGTGCTGACCGGCTCGATGGATCGTCTGCGCACGGTGCTGATGACCGCGATGCTGGCGATGCTGGGCCTGTTCCCGATGGCGATCTCGCGTGCCATCGGCTCGGAAACGCAACGCCCGCTGGCCATCGTGATCATCGGCGGCTTGATTACGGCAACGCTGCTGACGCTGATCGTGCTGCCTACGCTCTATGAGTGGATGGTGGGCAGGTCATGGCCAGACGAGCCCAAGGAGAACGGCAGGAATGACAGCCGCCTGTCGGACTCGATGGCGAGCTGAGTCGTGAAGCTGGAAAGGCCGGGGTGACCCCCGGCCTTTTTCATTTCCGACCCATCATGCTTCGACAATCTCAGACATGGCCCAGCACCTTCCACCAGAGCGGGCCGACAACGAGCCACACCACCATGTAGATGAGGCTCATCAGGAAGCCCGCCTTCCACCATTCCCCCTGAGTCACATAGCCCGCGCCGAACATGACCGGGCCGGAGCCGATGCCATATTGGGTCAGGCAACCGTTGATGTTGCTCAGGATGCCGAGCGCGACCGCCGCGGTGAAGGGCGGGATGCCGGCGGCGACCATCAGCGCCATGGAAAGCGGGAACAGCGCGCTGATATGCGCCGTGGCACTGGCGAAGAAGTAGTGGATGTAGCAGTAGATCGCCGCCACCAGCATGTAGACCGCCAGGCGCGGAAAGCCCTGGAGGTGAACCCCGAATTCCTTGCCGAACCAGGAAACCATCCCGTATTCATTGAGCTTGGACGCGAGCATGATCAGCAGGCCGATCCAGATCATGGTGTCCCAGGCGGCACGCTCGTTCAGGGCGTCCTGCCAGGTCAGCACGCCGGTGATGAACAGCAGCGATACGCCGAGCGCCGCCGCCAGCGTTGCGCCGACATTCAGGTCATCGCCAAAGATCCAGAGCACCAGCAAGCCGATGAAGATTACGGCCATGATGATCTCCTTGGCGGAGATGGGCCCCAGCGCCGTGAGTTCCCGCTGCGCCAGGGCCGTGGCGTCAGGCGTCTGGCGAACCTGGGGCGGAGCAATCCAGAGCATCGCCAGGGGGATGATGGCAAGGCATAGCAGACCGGGGACCGATGCTGCCACGGCCCAGTCGAGCCAGCTGATCGAGACACCCTGATCCGCGGCCAGCTTGACCGAAAGCGGATTACCGGCCATGGCGGTGATGAACATGCCCGCGGAGATGATGTTGGCGTGGAAGGCGCAGAGGATCAGATAGCGCCCCACCTTGCCGCGCGATGCCGGGTCATCGGCATGGCTGCCCAGGACTTCGGATATCGCCTTGGTGATTGGCAGCATCACGCCACCGGCGCGGGCGGTGATGCTCGGCATCGCGGGCGAGATGATCAGTTCGGTGAGCGCCAGCCCATAGCCGAGCCCTACGGTTCGCTTGCCCAGTAGCCGCATGAACAGCAGTGCGATACGCCGCCCCAGGCCGGTCTTGATCACGCCACGCGAGATGAAGAACGCTAGCATCACCAGCCAGACCAGGTCCGTACCCGTCGACTTGGTGACATCGGCGAATGAAACGACGCCTGCCAGCACGCCCGCCGTGGCGCCGATGATGGCCACTGCGGCCATCGGCAGCGGAGCGGTCATGATGCCGGCGATGGTGGCGACGAACACGGCAAACATATGCCATGCCTTTGCCTCAAGGCCGGTGGGGGCCGGCAGGAACCACAGGACGATGCCTATCGCTACCGGGACGAGAAACTTCCAGAGATCTCCAAGATGCCCGGCCGGCGGCGCCGAAGCTGCCGCAGTCGGGCTGGTGGGGGATGAAGCCTTTTCGTGTGTGGCGGCCATCATGAACCTCCAGGCGCCGGTGACATTTCGATGAATACCAGGCGTGCGCAATGCCCCTACCGGCCGGGGAGCACGCTGTCGGTTGCCTCCTTGACGATCCGGGCGCTGCGTTGCAGGGCCTCGTGCTCGCTGGGGGCGAGGTCCGGGTACGCCAGCAGCCTGGCGCCCGCGCCATTGACGACCATCGGCAGAGACAGGCATACCTCGGGAATGCCCTCGACTTCGGCATGCACGATGGCGACGGTGAGAATGAGGTCCGCATTGTGCGCGATGGCCTGGCAGATTCGGCCGATGGCACTGCCGATCCCATAGTGAGTGGCGCCCTTTCCCTCCTTGATGAGCTTGGCGGCCTCATGCACGGAACGCAGCATCAGATCGCGGCTGGCGGGCCCTAGTTCCTTGCCGCTTCGGGTCAGGAATGTTTCGAGAGGCATGCCGGAGACCGTCGCGCCGGACCAGGCGATTACCGCGGACTCGCCGTGCTCGCCGATGACATAGGCGTGGATCCCCGTCGCCACGACGCCGAGCCGCTCGGAGAGCAGCGACCGCAGGCGGCCGGTGTCGAGCGAGGTGCCCGTGCTGATGACCCGCTCCCGTGGGCAGCGCAGGTGATGCTGGACGACGCCGGCCAGCACATCGCAGGGATTGGTGGCGATGACGTAAATCGCATCGGGCGCCAGCGGTGCCGTCCGGTCCACAATTTCCGCTGCGATCTCGGCGTTGGTCCGGGCCAGGTCCAGGCGAGTCTGTCCTGGTTTCACGCCAGCTCCGGCGGTGATCACGATGATGTCCGCGTCGCGGGCGTCTTCATATTCGCCCGGATAGAACCGGTTGTGCCCCCAGAAAGCGGCGGCGTGGGCCAGGTCCAGCGCCTGCCCCTCGGCACGCACTCGCGCGACATCGATGATGATGATCTCCGCACTGGGGATCGCCATGGCCGTGAACAATGCCGCCGATCCACCAACCAGTCCGCCGCCGATGAGCACGATCTTGGGTTGCCGCATGGCGCGCCTCCTTTTGTGCCACATCGCGCACTGGCTGCCGGCCCGGGCGTGAGGTGAGTCCCGCTTCGACTGTCTGCCCGTGCCGGTCGCCGATTCGTGTCAAGTTCCGGCGAGGATCGAGCGACTGGCCAGCACGCATTGATGATAGTGACCCGCCTTCGATTCCCCAAATCGCTCTGTGCCTGCGCATCCATTACGGAGAGGCTTCCACGGGATCTTGCCAATCTGGCGTGAGGTTCTCTTTTTTGGAGTTCGCCCTACACTTTGTTCATTGATGCTGGCCCCCGTGACTTGCGCGGCGCCATCCCGTCCTTCGCAAGACCCGCCACGCCCGCACCGAGATTGCTGCGGTGCATGATGCGCAGGAGATCCAAGCATGAAAAGAAGAGGTGGATTTGCCCGGGCCGCCGCCGCAGCAAGCTGCGCGTTGCTGCTTGGCATGACGACGGCCAGCGCCATCGCGGCCCAATACTTCGACACGCCTGACGCGGCAATGACGGCCTTCGGGCAGGCCGTGCTGAATGACAACGAGCCGGCCATGCGCGATATGCTCGGCGACGATTACCGTGACGTCGTTCCTCCGGTCGGTGCCGAGATCCGGGACAAGTTCAACAAGGCCTGGGCCGTATCGCACACGATCCACAGATCGGATAACCACGCATTTATCGCCGTCGGCGACGATGGCTGGACGTTACCCGTGCCACTGGTCAAGTCGGCCAAGGGCTGGCAGTTCGATACACAGGCTGGCGCGCGGGAGATGCGCGTGCGCCGCATCGGGCGGAACGAACTGGCCGTGATACAGACGCTGGAGGCCATCTGCGACGCGCAGGAGGAGTACGCCCAGACTTACCACGATGGCGACAAGTTGCTGGTCTATGCAAGCAAGCTGGCCAGCTCCCCCGG
>JAFAJB010000053.1 GCA_019236395.1 Cupriavidus sp. | reverse complement strand
AAATCGTGAGGGTACACGCGGGAATTGGGGCGGCGGCGGGAACCGGCCAGGCGTCAGCACCAGTTGGCGGTGCCAGCGGGGTATCCGTAGGGTAACGCAGAGAGCCGCGCTATCGAACCACGGCCATGATGATCTCGTCGAGCCATTGACCCTGGCTGAAAACCGCCTTGCGCATGGTGCCTTCCTCGGCCAGGCCGGCCTTCTTGTACGCGCCGATTGCACGCGCGTTGGTCGCGAAAACGCGCAGCCATACGCGCACCAAGTTCAGGTCGTCGAACGCAAAATTGGTCGCCAGCTTGACGGCCTCGGTCCCGAAACCCTTACCGCGATCGGTGGCGGAGCCAATCCGGATGATGAGCTCAGCCGACCGGTGCACGGGGTGAACGTCGACCAATTGTACTGTACCGACAATCGCGGGCTGCTCGCGCAGGCGGATGGCGAAGATAACTCGGGATGGCGAGCGGCCGAGTTCGTCGAACCACCGGCAATGACTTTCCCAGTCTACGGGACGGTAGGCAGCATTGAAGCGCACGGTTTCGGCGTCGTTAATCCAGCGGAAAAGTGCTTCCTTGTCCTCAGGACGAATTTCCGTCAGTTCGACATGTTCACCACGCAGCATGTTGGCCCGTTGTTGGCTTGAGAAAAGAGATTATCCCGACATTCTAAGGGTTTGGCAGATGCTACACCAGCGGCACTGCCACGGCTCAGGTGACCTGTCATTTCTGATAAGATCTTGCCTTTCTGATTCAGGCCTTGGGGCAGATTTCATGAAGCTTGCAGGTTCGAAAATCCTGGTCGTTGGCGGCGCCGGCTTTATCGGGAGCTTTGTCGTTGCCGAATTGCTGAAACACGATGTTGCAGAAGTTGTAATTTATGACAATTTTGCACGCGGTAAGCAGAGCAATATTGCGGAATATCTGAAAGATCCGCGCTGTCGCCTCTATCCGAATGGCGGCGATATCCGTGACATCGACCTGCTCAACGACGCCATGCGCGGCATGGACGGCGTGATTCACTTGGCGGCCATGTGGCTGTTGCACTGCAAGGATTTTCCGCGCACCGCGTTCCATGTGAACATTGAGGGCACGTTCAATGTGCTTGAGGCGTGTGTGAAGAACAATATCAAGCGCCTGGTGTACTCCTCGTCGGCATCGGTATACGGCGACGCCGTCGAAGTGCCGATGACGGAAGAACATCCGTTCAACAATCGGAATTTCTATGGCGCGAGCAAGATCGCTGGCGAAGCCATGTGCCATGCGTTCCATGACCGCTACGGACTGAGCTACGTCGGGATGCGGTACATGAACGTGTACGGCCCGCACCAGGACCAGACCGCAGCCTATACGGGCGTAATTCCGATCATGCTCAACAAGATCGACGCGAACGAGCCGCCGGTCATCAACGGTGATGGCACGCAGGCCTACGACTTCATCTACGTCGAAGATGTCGCAAGGTGCAATGTGCTGGCCTTGGAAGCCGAGGTGACCGACGAGTTCTACAACGTCGGAACGGGTGTCCAGACCTCCATCAAGGAACTGTGCGACACGATCCTCGATATGCGCCAGTCGCCGCTGAAGGTCGAATATCGCCCGTACAGCGCCGACGATGCCCGCCGCATGGTGCAGAATCGCATCGGCTGCCCCAAGAAAGCCGCGCGCGACCTTGACTTTACCTTCAAGTACGACCTCCGCGAGGGGTTGCAGCGACTGATCGATTGGCGCGCGCAACACGGGGGTGAAGAGTGAGCGCAAACAAGCCCGCGCGTAATATCGCTATTTCGCTGCCGAGCACGGGCGAGGAAGAGTGGCAGGCCGTTCGCGAGCCGCTGATGAGCGGCTGGCTTACGCAGGGCCCGAAGGTCGCGGCTTTCGAGAAGCTGTTTGCGGAGCGGCATCAGGTGGCTCACGCGCTTGCCGTGACGTCTTGCACGACCGGGTTGCACCTCGCCCTGGCAGGGCTCGGTATTGGTCCAGGGGATGAGGTCATCGTTCCCGCCTTTACGTGGGTGGCCACGGCAAACGCCGTCCTGTATTGCGGTGCCACGCCCGTATTCATCGACGTGGATCGTGAGAACTTCAATCTCGACATCGCGGCAGTAGCGTCCAAGGTAACGCCCCGCACCCGTGCGGTGATTGCCGTCCATCTTTTCGGTCTGTGCGCGGATATCGATGCGCTGCGCGCTGCGCTGCCCGCATCCGTGGCGATTGTCGAAGATGCGGCCTGCGCAGCCGGCGCCGCGTGGGCCGGGCGTCCCGCGGGTAGCCTCGGTACAATCGGCGTCTTTTCGTTTCATCCGCGCAAGTCCGTCACCACTGGCGAAGGCGGCATGGTGACGACGCAGGATGCCGACTTGGCCGAGCGCATGAACCAGATGCGCAACCACGGCGCGGCGATCTCGGAGGAGCAACGTCATCATGGCCCGCGGCCGTGGCTGCTGCCCGATTTCGACATGCTGGGCTACAACTACCGCATGACGGACCTGCAAGGCGCTGTTGGCGTGGTGCAGCTCGCCAAGCTCGATGCGTTTATCGACGAGCGTGCGCGCTGGGCCGACTTCTACCGCACCGCGCTGGCCGAGGTCGAGTGGCTGCGTCTGCCGCAGGCGCCTGCCGGTGCGCGCCACGGATGGCAATCCTATGTCACCTGGGTCGATGCCGAGCGTGCGCCGTTGCCGCGCAACGAGATCATGCAGCGCCTGCAGGCCCTGGGTATCGCCACGCGCCCAGGCACGCATGCGGTTCACATGCTGAACTACTACCGGGACCGCTTTGGCTACCGTCCGGAGGATTTCCCGGCGGCGCGCGACTGCAATAACCAGACGATGGCGATCCCTCTGCACAATCGAATGACTGCCGACGACTACCATTACGTTGTCGACGCGATTCTTGGCTTGAATCGCTGAGTTTGAGTCATCGAATGACGCCGCGCCTGTCGCCAGCCAGGCGCGGTTTCCCCCATGAAGATGCCGGTCGGCCAGACCGGCAATACACAAGCGCCGGAACGAGGCGCGCGACTCGATAATGTGCGGCATTACAGGCTTGATCCACTTTGACGGCAAGGCCGTGCTTCCGGACGTGCTCAAGGGCATGGCGGATGCCATCGCGCATCGCGGCCCGGACGGCGAGGGGTTCTGGGTCGAGGGCAATGTCGGCCTGGGCCATCGGCGGCTAGCCATCATCGATCTGTCGCCGGGTGGCCATCAGCCAATGGTGTCGATGGACGCGCGGTATGTCGTGACGTACAACGGCGAGCTCTACAACTACCGGGAATTGCGCGTCGAGCTGGAGAAGCAAGGCGTCCAGTTCCGCTCTCGCAGCGATACCGAGGTGCTTCTGGCCGCCGTGACGACGTGGGGCGTGGACAAGGCGCTGGCGCGGTTCAACGGCATGTTCGCGTTCGCGCTCTGGGACCGCCGGGCACGAACGCTGATTCTGGCGCGTGACCGCTATGGAGTGAAGCCGCTCTACTACGCAGCACAGGGGGGCACATTCTCGTTCGGATCGGAGCAGAAGGCCATTCTTGCCTTGCCGGGATTCCGGCGTGTGCTAGATAAGCCGGCATTGCTTGAATACTTCACGTTCCAGAATATCTTTTCGAGCGGGACGCTGATCGAGGATATCAACATCCTTCCCGCCGGCCATTATGGGATTCTCGACCTTGGCGCATCGAATCCGGAACTGCGGCTCACGCAGTACTGGGATTTCGATTTCAGCGAGCCGGAGCGTCCGCTGCGTGACGAGGAATATCGGGAGGAGCTTGATCGACTGTTCCGCCAGGCCGTCAATCGTCAATTGGTGACTGACGTGGAGCTGGGCAGCTACCTGAGTGGTGGCATGGACTCCGGCTCCATAACGGCGATCGCGGCGCAGTCGTATCCCTATATCAAGACATTTACCTGTGGCTTTGACCTGAACTCCGCCTCGGGGATTGAGCTCGCCTTCGACGAGCGCAGCAAGGCCGAATACATGTCGTACCACTTTCGCACCGAGCACTACGAGATGGTGCTGAAAGCTGGCGACATGGAGCGCGTGCTGCCGCAGCTTGCATGGCATCTGGAGGAGCCGCGCGTCGGGCAAAGCTATCCCAACTTCTACGCGGCGAAGCTCGCGTCCAAGTTCGTCAAGGTTGTGCTGTCCGGTGCCGCAGGCGACGAACTCTTCGGTGGTTATCCCTGGCGCTACTACCGTGCCGTCGTCAATGACGACTTCGAGCACTACGTCGACAAGTATTACCAGTTCTGGCAGCGGCTGGTTCCAAATACGGCGCTGAAGAGCGTGTTCGCGCCAATCTGGAGCGATGTCAAGCACGTCTGGACGCGCGACATCTTTGCAGGCGTGTTCAAGCATCATGCCGACCAGCTCTATTCGCCGGAAGACTACATCAATCACTCCCTCTATTTTGAGGCGAAGACTTTCCTGCACGGATTGCTGGTGGTCGAGGACAAACTGAGCATGGCACATGGGCTGGAATCCCGTGTGCCGTTCCTCGACAACGATCTGGTCGACTTTGCGATGCGTTGCCCGGTGCGGCTGAAGCTGAACAATCTCGCGGAAGTCGTCAAGCTTAATGAGAACGAGCCGGGCCACAAGAGCCAGATTTACTTCGAGCGCACGCATGACGTCAAGCAGATCCTGCGTGATGTCATGGACCGCCATATTCCCGCCGAAGTGGTGAAGGCGGCCAAGCAAGGCTTTTCCGCGCCGGACGCGAGCTGGTTCAAGGGCGAGAGCATCGACTTCGTGAAGCGAAAGCTGCTCCGGGACGATGCCCGGATTTATGAAGTCATGAATCCCGGTGCCGTGCGTGGGCTGGTCAATGAGCATCTGTCTGGCGAGCAGAATCGACGCCTGCTGATCTGGTCGCTGCTGAATGTCGAAGCGTGGCTCGAGCAGTTTCTCGATGCGGCCCCAAGCCAGGCGCAGGGGGTTTCATGACGGCGCGCGTTGTCGTCACCGGGGCGGCCGGGCTGATAGGTGCCCATGCCTCGCGAGATCTGCGTCGGCAAGGTTTTGAGGTCGTGGATGTCCTGCGAGGCCCAGCCACGGCGTCTGATGGGGCAGACCAGCAGGTCGTCGTGGATCTGAGCGCACCTGGGGCGGCTGAGGAATTGCGAGCGCTTCTTCCGGTATCTACGCTCGTGCATTGTGCGGCACTCTTGCCGACGGTATTCGAGGGAGGAGACTCGCTGCGTGTTGCAGAGATCAATCGCGCGATTGACCAAGCGGTCATCGATTTCTGCGCCACGAATGGTGTGCGGCTCGTTTATTGCTCAGGGACGGCCGTTTATGGGATCTTGCACGATGCAACGCGGGTCACCGAAGCACATGCGCTTGCGCCACCTGAGGGATATATCGCGGAAAAGGTCTGGGCCGAGCGCGAGATCATGGCTCGTGTCCCGTCATACGCGATACTGCGGATCTGCGCCCCGTATGGACCCGGGCAGCGTGCACGTACCGTCCTGCGCATCTTTGTCGAAAGAGCAGTCTTGGGGCAGACCATCGGCTTCTTTGGCAGCGGGACGCGTGAGCAGGATTTCCTGCACGTCGATGATGCCGCGGCACTGATCTCGCTTGCAGCGGCACGTCGCGAGGTGACAGGGATCTTCAACGCCTCGGGAGGGAGGCCGCTCACGATGCGGGAGCTCGGGTTGCTCGTCAGCCGCGTCGTGTCCAACGGCACTGTTGAGGTCAGCGGCGTCGATCAAGCTGATCCGCAAGATGGCGTGCGCGCGCGGTTCGATCTGACGCAGGCACGTGAGCACCTGGGGTGGCGGCCGGAGATTCCTCTCGAAACCGGCATTGCCGACCTGGCTCGTGCGCTGAGGGAGGAGGTACATGCGTCTCGCGCTTATCTCTGACATTCACGGCAACCTGCCCGTGCTGGAAGCTTGCCTGGCGGAGATCGCGGCCAGACACTGCGATCGCATCGTCTGTCTCGGTGATGTATTTGGCTACTTCCCGGATGGTGTTGCCTGCGCAAAGCGGCTCCTGGATGCTGGCGCCGAATGTCTGATGGGGAATCACGAGGCAATGCTGCTTGGGCAGTTGCCGTTGCCGGAAGCCAAGGATCCGGTGTATCGGCTTGCCGACCAGCGCGCCCGGGTACCAGAGGCGCTGATGCATAGGATTCAAGGATGGGTGCCCTACGCTACGGATTCGATCGGCGCCATGCGGATCTTGATGGTCCATGGCTCTCCGTGGCAGCCACTGACTGAATACGTTTACCCGGATGCCGATCTTGCCCGATTCGCCGCGTTGCCGTTCGATGCGGTGTTCATGGGGCACACCCATCATGCGTTCGTGCGGCGTGCCGGCGAGGTCCAAGTGTGCAACACCGGGTCGTGCGGCTTACCCCGTGATGTCGGCAAATCATCTTTTGCAATCCTTGATACTTCGACTGGCAAGATTGAGCTGGTTCGACTCGAGGTAGATTTGGCGCAACTCCGCAGTCGTTATCCGGGGTTGCATTCTTCTATATATGCTGTTTGGTCACGCGGCCCGCGAGCGGCCGATAAAGAGTAGATGATGGACAAGATTGCAGTAATGGTCACCGGCGTCGGCGGTGGCGGTCACGGCGAACAAATTCTGAAGGCGCTCCGGCTGGCTGGCACGCCCTATCACGTGATCGGCGGCGACATGAATCCGTACAGCATGGGGCTGGCGGAAGTTGATGTCCCTTATCTGCTTCCGCCGGCGAACGACCCACGCTATATCGACGAGGTTCTGAAGATTTGCGCGCGGCACGGGGTCAAGGCGTTGTTTCATGGCAGCGAGCCTGAACTCAAGGCGATGAGCGCAAATCGCGAGCGGATTGTCGGGCAGGGCATCTTTCTGCCCATCAACCCTGCGAGCGTGATCGACCTGTGCATGGACAAGGCGGCGACCTCAGCGTGGTTGCTCGACAATGGGTTTGACGTACCGCGCACGATTGCCATCGAACAGCTCTCGGACCTCGAACAGGTAGACTTTTTCCCCGCCGTGCTCAAGCCGTCGGTTGGCGGAGGTGGTTCGAACAACATTTTCCTGGCTCAGGACCGGGCGGAACTGAATTTCCTGGGTACGTGCCTATTCCAGACGATTGGCCTATACATTGTCCAGGAATACGTTGGCGACACGAATTCGGAGTTCACAGTTGGCGTGCTCTGCGATATGGATGGCGTATTGCTGAACTCGATCGCGGTTCGACGGATGATCCTGTCCGGACTGAGCAACCGGATCCGCGTGAAGAATCGCACTGGCAACCCTGCTTTTGGCGACATCCTTGCCATCAGCAGCGGCGTGTCGCAAGGCGAGGTCGGGCCATTCCCCGAGGTCACCGGGGCGTGCGAGCGCCTGGCCGTGGCGCTTGGCTGCCGTGGCGCCGTCAATATTCAATGCCGCTATGCGAACGGCAAGGTGTATGTGTTCGAGATCAATCCGCGCTTTTCGGGGACGACGTCGCTGCGGGCGATGGTCGGCTACAACGAGCCTGATGCGTTGATCCGCAAGCACGTTCTCGGCGAGTCGATTGCACCGCGCTTCCCATATCGCTCGGGGCGCGTCGTACGGGGCCTGGCGGAAGTATTGATGCCGGAGAATCTGTTGGACCGCAATCGCGAGGCGAGCCAATGAGTCGCATCGAGTCCTGGGCAGTAGGCTCGCTGCCCTTCTTCTATACCTGTCAGCCGAATCCCACCAATGCTGCGCAGGGGTTGCCCGACACGCTGCCGTTCGAGCTCGAATTCGATGCGGACCATGGGCTAGTGCGCCAACGTTGGAGTCCGGAAGTCGATGCGGCCCTGAACGCGGGCTATCTGCATGGTTCGGAAATATCCGGGATGATGGATGCGGAAGGGATCGGCCGTTCCTATGCCGAAGATTTCCTGGCCTTTATCGAACGCGGCGGGGAATCGCTGGCTGGCAAGCGCATTCTCGAGATCGGCTGTGGCACGGGATATCTGCTGGCGCGCCTGCGCGATCAGGGCGCTGACGTGATCGGCATCGAGCCGGGCGAACAAGGCAAGGACGGTGCCCGGCGCCATGGCGTGCCGATTGTCCACGGATTCTTCCCGCACCCGGAGGTAGACGCGAAGTTCGACATCATCATCGCGTATGGTGTGCTCGAGCATATCGTCGATCCGGTGCAATTCGTGCGGAACATTGCCAACCATTTGTCGACCGACGGCGTGGCGTATCTTGCCGTCCCGAATTGCGAGCCGTACTTGCGCCGCGGAGACATTTCCTGCCTCTTGCACGAACACTGGAGCTATTTCACGGCCGACGCGCTGGGAAGCGTGCTGGCGCGAGCGGGCCTGGCAGCGGAAGTCTCCAATTCGGGATTCGGCGGCAGCCTGTACAGCCGCTGTCATCTCGGGCCCGATGCGCAGGACACCGTCCGGCAGCCGGACGGCATGCTGTTCCGTCAGTTTCGTGACCTTGCAGGAGCCGCCGCTGCGCGCATGGAGGGTCTGCTGACCGACGGGGATGGCGAGGTTGGAATCTATGTGCCCGGGCGCGTGGTGAATCTGCTGTCCACACTCGATGCAACGGTGTTGAAGCGGCTCCGTTTCTTCGATGACAACCCTCGCATGACCGGACAGTTTTTCCCGGGAGTTCCTGTGAAGCTTGAAAGCTTCGAAGGATTGGTCAAACGCCCGCCGTCCCGACTGTTTGTCGCAACGCGGAGCTTCCAGGATGCCATTGTGGCGAAACTGCGAGCTTCCAATGTGAATATCCCGACAGTTGGCTGGTCTGACGTCTTTGAGGCTGGGCTCGGGAAATGAGTGCAACCAATCGTCATGACTACACCGACTTCACGCGCGAGAACTATCGCCGCTTGCTGCGGCTAGCACGTGAACGCTACGCTTTCCTGGGCTACGGCGACGAGCTGGCCCCGGGGCAGCCGCCGTTTGTCCTTTGGCGTCATGACCTTGATATGTCGGTGCACGCCGCGCATCGCCTGGCAACGATCGAGCATGAAGAGGGGGTTCGAGCGACTTACTTCCTCTGGATGCACTCGCACTTCTACAACCTGTTCGAACGTGAGATCAGCGATCGGGTTCGGGATATTGTGCGAATGGGGCACACTATCGGACTGCACTTCGACTGCGACTATAATGTCGCCGGATCGGAAGATGCCTTTTTGTCGCGGCTGCATACAGAGGCGGCCTTGCTGTCGAATCATTTCAACGTGCCGGTTGGGGCGTTCTCTTTTCATAATCCGGATGCGTGGTCGCTGGCACACGATCAATTGCGCTACGCAGGCATGGTCAATACCTATGCCGCTTGTTTCCGGCAGGAGATCGACTATTGTTCGGATTCCAACGGGTACTGGCGGCATCGGCGCCTTGAGGACGTCATTCTTGCCAGCCCTGCGCGGCTGCAAGTGCTTACCCATCCGGAATGGTGGACAGATACGCCTATGAGTCCCCATCAACGTGTCGAGCGCTGTATCGAGGGGCGTGCACAGGCGGTTCGCCTGCTATACAAGACGCAGCTCGCAGAGTTTGGCCGGAACAATCTTGGTAGTGATGACAATTGAGGCCAGCAGTCTGGGGCCTTGCGGAACGTGTTTGAGGGTGTAGGTGTTTTTCCCGCATGAGTCCGTCGGTTGACGCTCAGCCGGGGTGGATGGCGATCATAATTTAAGTGCAAATCGGGGAAATACAGTGCGCGAGAACCGTCGCCTCATATGTGCAATCCACCAACCCAATTTCTTTCCTTGGCTTGGCTATTTCGATAAAATCGCTAGAGCGGATGTGTTCCTGCTGATGGATAACGTCCAATATCCAAAAAAATCGGGTACCTGGATTAATCGCGTAAGACTATTGTCTGGTGGTTCACCATATTGGGCGACCGCACCATTGGATCGAAAATTCCATGGGACAAGGCTGATTCAGGATTCACTGTTCAGTCTCGATGATACAGCCTGGAGGGCGCGCTTGCGCCGTTCCATCGAGATGCAGTATGCGAAGGCAGCTCATTTTGCGGAAGTCTTTCCCATTATTGATGAGCTGTTGATGTTCGAAGCCGATAATATTGCAGAATACAATATCAACGCAATTACCGGTCTCTGCTCTTTGCTTGGTCTGGATGTTGGGAAGCTTCGAAGAGGGTCCTCGCTTCAGGTCGATGGTAATGCCACGAGCTTGTTGATTCAGATGTGTCAAGCAGTCGACGCAAATGCTTACCTTTGTGGGGGAGGGGCGTCGGGATATCAGGAAGACGATGCATTCCGGGAGGCAGGGATTGAACTGCTTTACCAGAACTTCGAGCATCCGGTGTATGCGCAGGGTAAGGTGGCTCCGTTCCAGTCAGGGCTGTCGACGATTGATGCGTTGATGCATTGCGGCATAGCGGACGTTCGGGAAATGCTCGGCGCGGAATGTCGCCAATAGAGATGTGGGCGGTATCGACCAGCATGGTGGAAAGCCACCAGGGTGTGAAAATGTGTGGAATGCAGGATGTTGACGCAGTTTCTTCTAAGTGATTTCTTTCGTAAGCACCATCGGATCTTGATCAATTGGCTGATTGCGCCGATTTTTCGACTACGAGCGAAGTGTTTTCCGCGTAAGGCCGTCCTGTACGTGGGGCAGTCCTATTATCACGCCTGGTATCTTTCGCGATCCCTTCGCAAGCTGGGATGGAAGGCGGATGTGCTTAACTGGGATGCGAACGAATCCTCGATGATTTACTATCATGGGGAGGATGTTAGATTCAGAGCCAGCGATGATGTGCAAGATCAGCTTGCATTTTATTTGCGCTCAATCGTCGATTATGACGTTTTCCATTTTTCCAACAAGGGCGGGATCGCCTACGGTTACACGCTGCAAGGGTATTTCGCGGCTCGTTTCGGCCTGCACTTCGAGATTGAGCTCCTGCGCAAGCTGGGGAAAAAGATCATCTACTCACACACGGGGTGTCTGGATGGTGTATCGCAGACATCTTTCAGCAAGTGGGGCCCTCATTCCATTTGCGCGATTTGTCCTTGGCGCAATCGCCCCGATGTCTGTAGCGACGAAGGAAATATTGCGTGGGGCGAATTTAGAAATGCGGTGGCGGACTACCAATGCACGCTCGGCGGGAATCGCGTTGACTGCAATATGGATCCGAGGGTTCACGAGACACCAGGCTTCTTTTGTCTGGATTCAGATTTTTGGCGCCCAGATTTAGTGATCCCTGAGCGCTTCCAACTGAATTTCCCGGAAGGCACGATCAAGCTCTATCACGCGGTTGGTAATCTTGAATCGCGGACGGACAAGGATGGTGTCAACATCAAGTCGACGCACATCTACCTGCCGCTGATCCAGCGCCTGAAAGATGAGGGCTATCCGATCGAACTGTTGTCGTATACGAACGTTCCCAACAAGGAAATCCGTTTCTACCAGGCGCAGGCCGACATCGTTCTCGACATGCTGACCTACGGTTTCTTTGGCGCAAATGGGCGTGAGGCATTGATGCTCGGCAAGCCCTTCGTATGCTTTGTACGGCCGGAATGGCTGGACAGCATGCGTGACGAGATTCCCGAGTATGTCGATGAACTGCCCGTCATCAGCGCAACCCCGGAAACCGTCTACGACGTGCTCAAGGATCTTCTCGACAATCCCGAGAAGCGGGCCGAAATCGGGCGTCGTAGCCGCGCATTCGCGGTGAAGTGGCATTCCGCGGACAGTGGGGCCGTTCATTTTGACCGGGTGTATCAGAGCTTGCTGCGCGGCAATGCCGAGTTCAGGGGGGCGTCTGCATGAGAGAGCTGCAGGAACAACTTGCCGCATTGACATGCCGAAATGTCGGCAAGACGTTCCCGCTGCAGCGGGAGGGCAACGTTTGGCGTCTGATGGTCGGGCTGCCAACAGTCGGCAAGTCCTTCACAGCATTGACCGATGTCTCCCTGTCGGTGCCGAAAGGCAAGATCGTTGGCATCCTCGGCCACAATGGCGCCGGCAAGAGTACCCTTCTGCGCGTGCTCGGAGGTGTCTACCAGCCGACTGTTGGCACGATTTCGGTCGAGGGCTCAGTGTGCGGTCTGTTTGAAATGGGGGGGACAGGCAATCCCCATTTGACCGGCCGTGAATACGCGCATCGTTATTTCATGCTGATGGGTGTGCCGCGCGATCGGCATGCTGCGTTGCTGGAGGACATCCAGGAATTTTCCGAACTCGGCGCCGATTTTGATCGCCGCGTTCTGACTTATTCGGCGGGGATGGCAGCACGCTTGTACTTTGCGACGGCGACCGCGATCGAGTACGACGTCTTCTTGATTGACGAACTGTTGTCTGTGGGTGACGAGCACTTCCAGGCGAAATGCTGGTCGCGCATGCGCAAGCTGTTGCTCAATGGCGCGTCAGGCATTCTTGTCACCCACGATTGGGTTGCAACCCTGAGGCTGTGCGAGTATTCGCATATTTTGAAGCGGGGCCGCATCGTCGATAGCGGTGCCTCCGACGCTGTGGTGGTCAACTACCTCGGCTTGCCGCTCCCCCATGGCCAGACTGCGCGTTTTGCGGAAGGCACCGCCACGGAGTTCCGCGCGATATCAGGGCACGATGCCACGTTTCGCTTTGAAATTGAGGTGGACGAGCCGGCACGCGTTGCCTTTGCCTACTCGATTGAGATGATGCGTATCGGTACGGGGTGGGAAGTGCTCATGATCGAAAGTAATATCCTCGTTGCCGAGGCGGCTGGCCGTCATGAGATCACCCTTGCGATTGACAAGTTGCCACTGGTGCCCGGCGAGTATTCGATAAACGTTGCATTGAACCGATACCAGGAAGGTGCCGTCAGCACAGCGGAATCGTTCGATGCACGCGGATGGACGACCGGAAATGGATGGAAACTTGAAGTGGGCGGAGCAGTCGCTTCCACAGCAGTCAATGTCGCGATCGATGCGGCGGCTTGGTGAGGCCAGCGGCGTGGACCTGTACATTGATCTGAACTCGCTAACCAAAGCATATCCGCTCACTCACTCTGAATCGGGTGAAATGGTTGAGCGGATGTTGCTGGGCGGCGGCGAAGGGAACGTTAAGCCTGAAGGCGAGTACAAGCTTGCCGTCAACGACGTCAGTCTACATATCGCCCAAGGTGAGCGGATCGGCATTATCGGTCGCAACGGCGCGGGTAAGTCGACGCTGCTGCACATGATCGCCGGGTTGTCGAATCCGACGTCGGGCACCATTGACGTGAACGGCAAGGTAACTGCCATCATGACGTTGGGACTCGGGCTGCGCGAGCACGCATCGGGACGCGACAACATCTACATCGACGGTGAGATTCAGGGTAAGACCAGGGCTGAAATCGACGCTGTTGTCGACCAGATCGTGGAATTTGCGGAACTTGGTGATTTCATCGACCTCCCCGTGAGGACCTATTCGACCGGGATGAAATCGCGCTTGGCATTCGCCATGATCAGTTGTATCGAACCTGAGATCCTGATTATTGATGAGGCACTTTCCGCCGGCGACGCACATTTCGGTAAGAAAGCCTCGGCAAAGATCCGGGAAATCTGTGACGCCGGCAAGATCGTCATGATCGTTTCGCACTCGATGAAATCGATCAATGACATGTGCGAGCGGTGCCTCTGGATCGATGGCGGGAAGATCGTGATGGACGGCCCGGCGCAAGAGGTGACCAAGGCTTATCTTGATGCGGTCAGAGGTGAGGATGAGGCTCGACTGCTAGAGCGCTTCAAGAGCGAACTGCAGGATTACTCGTCCGGGCCCGGTTGGCGGGCCGATCTGTTGCATACAACGCACGAAGATGAAGAAGACCGCGCCATGCTGATGGCGGGGCAATCTGCGTCGATTCGCACAATTTTCGCCGTGGCCGAGTGTGACGCAACGACGCGTGTGCGTTGTGTGGTGACGCGGCTCGACGGTTCGGTCATGCTCGATCACGCCGTAGACGCAGGCGGATTCCACCGTGACGGAACGATCCGCGTGGCTTTCGGCATGCCGTCAATCGTGCTTGGTGCGGGCGTCTACCGGCTGGAGGTCAGTGTGTCCCACGGGGGGGACATCAAAGCCAGTTCGCGCAAGATCTTCGAGATTTATTCGCTGAATCCCCCAACCGGCGGCAAACCAATGCTGTTATATCCATCCCGGGTGCAGGCGCGCTCAATTTCCTGATTCTGGATCGTCCCATGTTTGGTTTCAATAAACGCGACGTAGCGTTGACGTTCAACTTTCTGGTCGTGAACTTGCGCGACAAGTACCTCGGGTCGAAACTGGGCGGGGTGTGGGCAGTCGCGAATCCTCTGTTCATGCTGGGATTGTTCACCTTCGTGTTCGGGTTCGTCTACAAATCGAGGTTGCCCGGCGCCGACACGACACTGGCGTACGTCATCTGGCTGATCAGCGGCTATGGACCGTGGATTGCGGCATCCGAGGCAATTTCGACTTCGGCCACGTCAGTGGTCAGTGCTGGTGGCCTGATCAAGAACCTTGCGTTCAAATCGGAGGTATTGCCCATTGCCGCGGCAGCGACAGGCATCGTACCGCTTACGGTCAGCCTCGTGTTTCTGGTTTTCCTGATGATCTGCGACGGTAATGTGCCAACCTGGCATGCTGTGTGGGTTCCGCTTGTGATCTGCCTGCAGTTCTATTTCGTGGTCGCGCTTGGCATGTGGTTGTCCGCGCTCACCGTATTTATCCGCGATATTTCATTCGTGATTCCAAACGTGCTGACCATGCTGCTGTTCGGAACGCCAATTTTCTATCAGATCGATGCGATGCCGCGCATTATTCGCATGGTGTCGCAGTTCAACCCCTTCTACATTCTGGTGGAGGGTTACCGTCAGCCGCTGGTGCATCATCAGAGTCCGGGCGTGATGGGTCTGCTTTACGTGTTCGTGCTGTCAACCGTGCTGTTCTATCTGGGCTTGCTTGCATTCCGTCGGGTGAAGGGCCACTTCGAAGCCGCACTATGAGCCTGGACAAATGATGGTGATGAAACAACACGCAGATAATGGTGTGATCGCGAAGCTCATCGAGCAGTTTGATTGCGTCCTCCTGCTCGATGACGGCGCAACGAATAGCGAATCGGATGGCGCGATGATGCGCAGTGACGCCATGCGCTTGCGCATGGTGCTTCCGGTAGTTGTCGTGGCGCCGCAATCAGCGGCGTGGGCCGAGGAAGCCTTGCCGGCGGCCGTTGAACACTTTCCGGTCGCCTCGCCGCTCGATGCCGCAGGTGTCGAGTTGCTCGTTGCGTACCTTGCCGAGCGCGGTGTGGCGAAGCCCTTGTTGTGGTTTGCGGAGACCAGCGCCAACCATGCACTGTTTGCCGCCTGGC
>JAFAJB010000145.1 GCA_019236395.1 Cupriavidus sp. | reverse complement strand
GTTTCTTCACGGTTTCATCGCAACGTGCGAGCAATGCCTGGGCATTCGCGGTCAGGCTCAGCTTCACGATCCGGCCATGCGTTGGGTCGGGTTCGCGCACGACCCAGCCCTTCGTCTCCATCATCTTGACGATTTCATTGGCGGATTGCGGCGAGATGAATGAACGCTCGGCCAGTTGTGCGTTGGAGAGGCTCCCCCTGGCCTGCAATACCGACATGGCCGTGAATAGCGGCAACGTGATGCCGTGCGGCGCCAGCGCTTCGGTCAGGCGACGCTTGACCACGCGATCGGTCCGGCCAATCAGGTAGGGAATGCGGATGGGCGGCGAGGTGCGCGTCTCCGGTTCGGTGGCGTGGTCCGGCGTGTTGGCCTTGACGGTTTGCTGTTTTCTCTGGATTGCCATGGAATTGCGCGTCGCTCGCGTGCCGAGCGCCGTTTTAGGGGTTTACGCGCAACGATGATAATCTACTTGTTATATCAGGTTACCTGATATTATATTGACACCACGTTGGCGCACCCCTGGCGCTGCATGAACAAGGAACAACCGAGATGACTAGTTACGAAGGACGCTGGAAGACCGTCAAAGTGGACGTTGAGGAAGGTATCGCCTGGGTGACGTTCAACCGCACCGAGAAGCGCAATGCCATGAGCCCGACCCTGAATGCCGAGATGGTGCAGGTGCTGGAAACGCTGGAGCTGGATGCAGAAGCCAAGGTCCTGGTGCTGACCGGTGCTGGCGACGCGTGGACGGCGGGCATGGACCTCAAGGAATACTTCCGGGAGGTGGATGCAGGTCCGGAGATTCTTCAGGAAAAGATCCGCCGGGATGCCTGCCAGTGGCAGTGGAAACTGCTGCGCATGTACGCCAAGCCGACCATTGCGATGGTGAACGGCTGGTGCTTTGGCGGTGCGTTCTCGCCTCTGGTGGCCTGCGATCTCGCCCTTGCGGCCGAGGACGCCGTGTTCGGCCTCTCGGAGATCAACTGGGGCATCCCGCCGGGCAATCTCGTCAGCAAGGCCATGGCCGACACGGTGGGCCATCGCAAGGCACTGCACTACATCATGACCGGCGATACGTTCACCGGCGCGGAGGCTGCCGAGATGGGGCTGGTCAACGAATCCGTACCACGCGACAAGCTGCGTGAGCGCACCACGGCGCTGGCTCGCAAGCTGCTGGAGAAGAATCCGGTCGTGCTGCGTGCGGCCAAGCACGGCTTCAAGCGCAGCCGCGAACTGACGTGGGAACAGAATGAGGACTACCTCTATGCCAAGCTCGACCAGGCGCAGTTGCGCGATCCCGAGCACGGACGCGAGCAGGGCCTGAAGCAGTTCCTTGACGATAAATCGATCAAGCCGGGGCTGCAAACCTATAAGCGCGCCTGAGCGTCGGGCACGATCGGCACAGATCGGGGAGGCAGAGACATGCATGACATCACCATGCTGATTGGCGGGCGCGATTGTGCGGCGAACGGCGGCAGGCCATCCGAACTGCGCTGGATCACGGTGCACAACGGCCCGCGCCAATCCCCGATCTGACAGACAGGCACCGCGCCCAATCGAAGGCGCGGGCAACACGACAGGAGACAAGGTGTGAACGCACCCGCCCCGACCCAACATGGCCAGCCCGTGCGGTATCGCGCCGTGGCGGTCAGTACCGCCGAGACCGCGTGCCGGAAAGATGGCGACGTCTGGCGTATCCACAATACGGAGCCGCTCGCCCCGTACCCGGAGCGCATGACAGATTGTTTGGCCACCGGCGCGCAACGGCACCCGCAGCGCGTGCTGGTGGCGCAGCGCGGGCCTGATGGCCATTGGATCGAGATTACCTATGGCGAGATGCTGGCGCGTGCCCGAGCCATTGGGCAGGCGCTGCTCGATCGCGGGTTGTCGGCAGACCTGCCCGTGGCAATCCTCTCGGGCAATGATCTCGAGCATCTGCAGCTCGCGTTGGGTGCGATGTGGGCGGGTATTCCGTTCTGCTCCGTGTCTCCGCCCTACTCACTGGTATCGAGCGACTTCGGCAAGCTGCGTCACGTCATGCAGGTGCTATCGCCGGGGCTGGTGTATGCGGCCAGTGGCGCGGCGTTTGCGGCGGCCATCGGTGCCGTGGTTCCAGCGGTGACAGAGGTCGTTACGCGCGATGGCGATCTGCCTGGGCGTGCCGCGACCGCGTTCGATTCGCTGCTGTGCACGCCTGTCACAACGGTCGACGAGGCTCAGGCAGCGGTGGGAGCGGACACGCTGGCCAAGATCCTGTTCACATCGGGGTCGACGCGCCAGCCCAAGGCCGTGCCGACCACGCACCGCATGCTGTGCAGCAACCAGCAGATGCTGCGCCAGACCATCCCCGATTTCACGCTCGAGCCGCCGGTACTGGTGGACTGGCTGCCCTGGAACCACACGTTCGGCAGCAGCCACAATTTCGGCATCGTCCTGTACAACGGCGGCACGCTCCATATCGACGACGGCAAGCCGGCGCCAGGCAAGTTCGACGAGACGCTGCGCAACCTGCGAGAGATCTCGCCGACCGCCTACTTCAATGTGCCGAAAGGCTGGGAGGAGCTGGGCCTGGCGCTGGAGAACGACGAGCGCCTGCGCAAGACGTTCTTCTCTCGTGTGCGCGTCTACTTCTTCGGCGGCGCCGGGCTCTCTCAACAGGCGTGGGACCGGCTTGAACGCGTCACGGAACGCCACTGCGGCGAGCGCATCCGTATCATGGCCGGACTGGGCATGACCGAGACCTCGCCCTGTTGCCTGTTCACGACCGGCCCGATCATGCGCGCCAGCTACGTCGGAACACCGGCACCCGGCTGCGAAGTCAAGCTTGTACCGGTCAACGGCAAGCTGGAGGCACGCTTCCGTGGCCCACACGTCATGCAGGGGTACTGGCGCATGACCGAAGCGCCGTCCCAGCCTGTCTTCGATGAAGAAGGCTACTACTGCAGCGGCGACGCGCTGAAGTTCTACGATCCAGATCGCCCCACGCTGGGTCTGATGTTCGACGGACGCATCGCGGAGGATTTCAAGCTGAGTTCCGGCACGTTCGTCAGTGTGGGCCCGTTGCGGGCGCGCGTACTCGCAGCCGGGGCACCCTACGTGCAGGACGTGGCGATCGCGGGCATGGATCGGGACGAGATCGGCCTGCTGGTGTTCCCGAGGATGGAAGACTGCCGGAGACTGGCTGCGCTGCCACGGGATGCCGCCGATCGCGAAGTGTTGGCGTCGCCCGAAGTTCAAGCCGCATTTCGCCGGATGCTGGAGACCCTGAACGCCAGCGCGACCGGTAGCGCCAGCCGCATTGGCCGTCTGTTGCTGCTGGACGAAGCGCCGTCGCTCGATCGCGGCGAAATCACCGACAAGGGCACTCTCAACCAGCGCGCCGTGCTTGCGCATCGCGCGGCGCGGGTGGAAGCACTGTACAGCGATACCTGCGCAGCAGCGATCACCGCTGGGCCACTGGCCACGACATAACAACAAACCAATAGACGGGAGACAACCATGCAGCAGAACCTTGCCGGTGGCGCCGTGCTGGCCACCGCGACAGTGCTCGTCCTCACGACGCGCGGCCGCGGCGGCAGCCAAAACGGTGGGTCGACATCCGCGCCCACCACCACGCCTCCGAAAATGCGCCGTCGCTGATAGCGCCCCCATCAAGGAACCATCATGCAAACCTCAACTGCCGTACGCGCCGAAGTGGCTTCGGGCGCGGCGCTGACGCTTGGCCTCTGCTTTGTCGTGGCGCTGCTGGAAGGGCTTGATCTGCAATCGATCGGTGTGGCCGCACCGCGCATGGCGCGCGAGTTCGGACTGTCGGTCAGTCAGATGGGACTGGCGTTCAGTGCGGGGACATTCGGCCTGCTGCCCGGCGCCATGCTCGGCGGCCGGCTGGCCGATCGCATCGGCCGCAAGCGCGTGCTGATCATGGCCACGACGCTGTTCGGCATCTTCTCCATCGGCACGGCGCAGGCATGGGATTTCTGGAGCCTGGTGGCCATCCGGGTGGCCACGGGCATTGGTCTTGGCGGAGCGATGCCGAACCTGATTGCGATCTGCTCGGAATCGGTGCCGGCCCGGCTACGCAACACGGCAGTCAGCGTCATGTATTGCGGCATTCCGTTCGGCGGCGCCATCGCGGCGGTGATCGGCATCCTGTTCCCCGGCGACGCCGGTTGGCGCCATATCTTCTATGTGGGAGGCTTTGGCCCACTGCTGGTGGTGCCATTGCTGACGATGCTGCAGGAGTCGCGCCGCTTTGACCAGCCATCCGGGGCGTCCGTCAAGCCGCCGCCGATTGCGTGGGCGCTTTTCGGCGAGCGCCGGGCTGCCGCCACATGCTGCATCTGGATCAGCTACTTCTTCACGCTGATCGTGCTCTATTTCCTGCTCAACTGGCTGCCGTCGCTGATGGTGTCGAACGGATTGAGTCGCGCGCAGGCGGGCTGGGTCCAGATCGTGTTCAACATCGGCGGCGGTGCCGGAGCCTTGTGCATCGGCATGCTGATGGATCGCGGCCGGCCGCGTGCGGTGGTATCGGGCATGTATGCAGGGATCATCATCGCGCTGGCCACGCTGGCGGCCGCGTCGGGCATGACGTGGATGGCATTCGGCGCGTTCCTGGCAGGCCTGTTCGTGATCGGTGCGCAGTCCGTGCTCTATGCGCTGGCTGCAGCGTACTACCCGATGGTCGTACGTGGCACGGGCGTCGGCGCCGCTGTCGCGGTCGGACGACTTGGCTCGATCGCCGGACCGGTGCTGGCCGGGCAACTGCTGGCGATGGGCAAGAACGCGAGCACGATCATCGGCGCCAGTATCCCGATCACCGTCATCTCCGCCGTTGCTGCGCTGATGCTGCTGCAGCGGCCATCGGCAAAAGACTGATCCACATAACCACAAAACCACAACAGCAGGAAAACGGAGGAGCCAGACAATGAAGTACAGGACTTTGCAACGCACCGCGCGCAGGCTGCTTGCAGCGGCAATGGTGGCAGCACTACCAGCCATCGGCCACGCGCAATCGGTGACGTTGTACGGTGTGGTGGATACCGGCATCGAGTACGTCAACAACATTGGCGCGGACAAGAATGGCGTCGTACGCATTCCCAACGTCACCGGCACCGTGCCGTCGCGCTGGGGCCTGCGCGGCAGCGAGGATCTGGGCGGTGGGCTGAAGAGCGTCTTCGTGCTCGAATCCGGCTTCGCGCCGGACTCCGGCGCAGCGGGACAGGGCGGTCGGCTGTTTGGCCGGCAGGCTCTGGTGGGCCTGTCCGGCAACTGGGGTCAGGTGGCACTGGGGCGTCAGTACACGATGCTGTTTTGGGCCATGTTGGACCCGGACATCCTCGGGCCGCAAGTGTATGGCACAGGTTCGCTCGACAGCTATATCCCGAATGCCCGCGCCGACAACGCGATCTCGTACAAGGGCACGTTTGGCGGACTGACAGTGGGGGCCACCTACAGTTTCGGCCGCGATACCGTCAACGCGGGGCCGAGCCCGGTCGGCACCAACTGCGCGGGCGAGAACCCCGCCGACAAGACCGCCTGCCGCGGGTGGTCCGCGATGATCCAGTACGCAACCAGATCCTGGGGTGCAGCGGTGGCATACGATTCGCTGCGCGGTGGTCCCGGCGCGTTCGCGGGATTGACCAGCAGCGGGCTGAAGGACGATCGCCTGTCGGTCAACGGCTATGTACTGCTTGAGCGCACCAAGATTGGCGTGGGGGTGCTGAGCCGCAACAACGAGGGCAGCCCCACGGCGCGCAGCGAGCTCTACTATGCCGGCGCCGCCTATGACATCACGCCAGCCTTTACGCTGGCCGGTCAGATCAACTACCTGAAGTTCCGGCATAGCGACAACAAGGCAATGCTGTATGCGATACGTGGCGTGTATGCCTTCTCCAAACGGACTTCCGTCTATGCCACGGCCGGCTATATCAACAACGATGGCCAGCTTGCGCTATCGGTGAGCAGCGGTGCGTCTGGCAGCAATCCGCAACCGGGCGGGTCGCAGTTTGGCGTGATGGCCGGCATCAAGCATATCTTCTGAAAGCGCGCGATTCCCGCTCTCCGCCGAAGTTGGCGGAGAGCGGGAATCCGCATCGGAAGACGTGTTTCATCACTGGCATGACGCCAGACTGCGAGGCGCCGCACATCCGGCCGATCAACCCGCCGCCAGTTCGCGCGCCGCATTGCCGCGCCGCACGATCCCAAGCGACAGCATCGTCGCGCCGGCGATCAGCGCCGGAATGCCCACCAGTACGAACAGCGCCGGCATCGTGAGGCCCATCGAGAGCATCGTGGCGCCGCCGACTGATCCAACCACTGAACCCAGTCGGCCTACACCGTTGGCCCAGCTCACGCCGGTGGCGCGGCAGTCGGTGGGGTAGTAGCTGGCCGACAGCGCGTTGGCGCCGACCTGCGAGCCCGATACGCAGAAGCCCGCCAGGAACACCGCGATGCTGGCCGCGACGGGGGCATCCGCCAGACTGCCGATTGCGGCGACGAACACACCAGCTGCCGTATAGCTTGCGGCCAGCGCGTAGTGCGGATTGACGCGATCCATGACCCAGCCCAGCACGATCGCGCCGACAGTGCCGCCAACCTGGAACATCGTGGTCACCAGCGCGGCCGTGCGCAACGACATCCCCGTGCCGCGCAGCAGCGTCGGCAGCCAGCTCGACAGCAGGTAGATCACCAGCAGGCTCATGAAGAACGTCAGCCACAGCAGCAGCGTGCCGCGCAGCAGTTCGGGCTTGAACAGATGGCCGACCGGCGAACCGTGACTGCCTTGCTTTTCCGTGACGGCAAAGGACGTGTACTGGAGGTCGGCGTCAGGGGCGATGCGTTGCAGCGTCTCCCTGACGCGCGCCGCATCCTTGCCCTTCATCACCAGGAAGCGCACCGACTCGGGCAGCAGCCATACCAGCAGCGCGGACAGCACCAGCGGCATCACGCCACCGACGATCAGCACCGAGCGCCAGCCGAAGGCATCGATCAGGCCTGCGGAAGCCAGGCCACCCAACGCGGAGCCCAGCGTGAAGCCGCAGAACATGGTGGTCACCAGGAACGAGCGGCGCTTGTCAGGGCAGAACTCCGATGTCAGCGTGATCGTGTTGGGCATCGCTCCACCGAGGCCAAGACCGGTTACGAAGCGCAGCACGATCAGTTCCCACAATCCTGGAGACCATGCCGAGGCCAGGCTGGCCAAGCCGAAAAAAAGCACCGATAACACCAGCACGCTCTTGCGGCCGAAGCGATCCGCCATCGGGCCGAACAGGAAGGCGCCGGCCATCAGGCCGCCGAGTCCGGCGCCAAACAGCGGCGCCAGATGCGCAGGGGTCAGATGCCATTCGGCGCGGATGGCCGGGGCGATAAAGCCGATGGCCGCAGTGTCGAAGCCGTCGATCGCGACGATCAGGAAGCACAGCACGACGATGGTCACCTGAAACGGGGACAGCGGCTGGCGGTCGATGAACGTGGTCACGTTCAGCGTGTTGTTGGCGGGCATGAGTGTCTCCTCCGGCAAAGCGGGGCTGAAGCGGCTCTTGTGGCCGCTTGTGTTTTGAAAACGGGTGGCGTCGCGCAGACGCCCGGGTGTCACTTCAAAGCCAGGGGGTGGGGCTCAGCGCGCGATCGGCACGCCAGCCGTGCAGCCACTGCAGCGCGTCGTAGAACTGCTCCTGCGTGCGGCCGACCCACAGCGTGTTGCGAACGAAGCGGTCCACGCCTTTGGCGTGATAGACGCGGCCCATGTCGCGCGCGCCGTACAGCACACGCGCGGTGCGCGGAATGCGCGCCTGTTCGTAAAGCTTGAACGCTGCCTCGAAGTCGCCTTCCGTGGCCTCCACGGCGGCGCCCAGCGCCACCGCGTCTTCCAGCGCCTGGCAGGCACCTTGCGCGAGGTACTGCGTCATCGGATGCGCGGCGTCGCCGAGCAGCGTTGCGCGGCCGAAGCTCCAGTGCTCCACGGGATCGCGATCGGCCGTGGCCCAGCGCTTCCACGAATCGGGGCGGTCGAGCATCTGATGCGGCAGCGGGTGGATGCCGTCGAAGTACGACAGCACTTCTTCCTTGCTGCCATCGCGCACACCCCACACCTCCTGTTCGCGGCTGTGGAACGTCACTACAAGGTTGTACTGCTGGCCGCCGCGAAGCGGATAGTGCACGAGGTGGCAATGCGGGCCGGCCCACACCACGGGTGCGTTGACCTGCAGGTCCTTCGGCATGTTCTCCACGTCCACCACGGCGCGATAGACCACGTGGCCGGTCACGCGCGGCTCGTCGCCGATCAGTGCCTCACGGATCGCGGACTTGACGCCGTCGCAGCCGATCACGGCATCGGCGCGGTGGCGTTCGCCGTGCTGGTCGATCACGGTCACGCCCTGGTCATCCTGCTCGAGCTTTTCCACGCGCGTGGCGGTTCGGAACTCGATCAATGGGTGATCCTGCACGGCTTCGAGGATCGACAGGTGGATGTCCGCGCGATGGATCACCGCGTACGGATTGCCGAAGCGTTCGCGATAGGCCTGGCCGACATCGACGCGGGCGATATTGCTGCAGTCGATCGCATCGCGAAGCTGGATGTAGTCGGTAAATACCGCACGGGAGCGCGCGGCTTCGCCCACGCCCAGCGCGTCGAGCGCGGCGAAGGCATTGGCCGCGAGCTGGATGCCGGCGCCGATCTCGCCAATCTTCTCGGCCTGTTCCAGCAGCTCGATGCGGATGCCCTTGCGCGCCAGTGCCAGTGCCGCTGCCAGGCCGCCAATGCCGCCGCCGATAATGAGGACCTTGCGGTCGCTAGGTGTGGTGTTCATGTCTGTCTCCTGGCCTTGCGATGCTCCGCGTCAGGCTGTGTAGTCGGGTTGGCGCGCCGGTGCGGCGGCGGCAAAGGCCGGATGTGCGATGGCGTGTTCGTAGACGGCCATGGCTCGCGTGAAGGGCGACAGGTCGCAGCCGGTGCGCAGCGCGTTGGCAATCTGCGGGACCAGCGTCACGTCGGCCAGCGTCGGGGTATTGCCAAAGCACCACGGGCCGCGTCCGTAGCGCGTCAGTAGCCGTTCCACTCCCGCCATGCCGTCGTCCACCCAATGGCGGTACCAGGCATCCTTCTGCGCGGGCGTGACCTTGAGTTCGTCCTGCAAGTAACGCAGCACGCGCAGGTTGTTCACGGGGTGGATATCGCACGCGATCAGGCTGACCAACTCGAGCACGCGGGCGCGCTGCTCCGCGGCCTGCGGGATCAGGCGTGGTTCGGGATGGCGCGCGTCCAGATAGTCCATGATCGCCAGCGACTGGCTCAGCTGGAAGTCACCGTCCACCAGCGCGGGCACGCTGGCCGACGGATTGATGCCTTCCACGTACTCCGCTTCGCGGTGCTGACCGGTGCGGATATTGACCGGCAGGTAGTCGTACGGCAGGCCCTTCAGGGCCAGCGCGATCCGCACTCGGTACGACGTGGAACTGTTGAAGAAACTATAGAGCTGCATGATGGTCCCGCAAGATCAGATGACGCGCACCTTCAGTTCGCCCAGGCCCTCGACGGCGGTGACCATGAGATCGCCGGCCTTGACGGCGCCCACGCCTTCGGGCGTGCCCGTGTAGATCACATCGCCCGCTTCCAGACGGAAGAATTGCGAAAGGTAGGCCACCGTCTCGGCCACGGACCAGATCAGGTGGGAGACATTGCTGCTCTGGCGCGTCTCGCCGTTGACGGTCAGCGTGATGGCGGCCTGCGGCGGGTGGCCGAACTCGCTGGCGCGATGGATCGGAGCGATCGGGGCTGATGCATCGAAGGCCTTGCCGATTTCCCAGGGGCGGCCCATTTCGCGCATCTTCATCTGCAGGTCGCGGCGGGTCATGTCCAGGCCCACCGCATAGCCATATACGTGCTCGAGCGCGCGGTCGACCGGAATGTCGGCGCCGGGCTTGCCGATCACCGCAACGAGTTCGGCCTCGTAGTGGTAGTTCTGCGTCTGCGTCGGGTATGGCAGTTCGAGCGTCTGGCCATCGCGCACGGGAATCACGGCGTCGGCGGGCTTGCAGAAGAAGAACGGCGGCTCGCGATCGGGATCGAAGCCCATCTCGCGGGCGTGTGCGGCGTAGTTGCGGCCGACGCAGTAGACGCGGCGCACGGCGAACACATCATCGGTGCCGGCAACGGGGATGGCGACGGTGGCGGGGGGCGTGAAAACGTACGACATATCGTGTGGATCCATTCAGCAAGGTTGAGCGGGGCCACGGCATGCCTGTCAGGCATGCCGGCGGGGTTCGGATTCAGGAAAGTTCAGGTGCGCGATTCGCGCAGCAGGTTCAGGGCGGACAGCACCGGGCGGTCCGAGTAGCTGAACAGCACGGCGTCCTCGATCGCGCCGAGCTGCACGGGTGCCCACGACGGTGCCACGAAGACGTCGCGCGGCTCGAACTGGAACTGTGCGTCGCCGATGCGTACCGTGCCGCTGCCTTCCACCACGCTGTAGACAGTGGCGTCCGTGCTGCGGTAGGTCTTGCCCTGGAAACCTGCGGGCAGGTACTGCATGAACGTGGCCATGGTCGGCATCGGCCAGCCGCCGGTGGCCGGATTCACGTAGCGCAGCTTCACGCCGTCCCAGGCGTCGAGTTCGCCATTGCGATAGAGCTTGTCCAGCGCTTCGCGCGAGCGGTCGTACGGGTAGCTGAAAATCGGCGAGGTGGGGTCCGTGACGCGGTGCCGCACGGGGACCATGTTGTGGCCGAAGCGTGCAAGGCTGTCGCCTTCGGGGCGCGTCACGGGCTGCTGCGATTCCGGGTAGTTCTCGGCGAAGCCGGCATCGAACTGCTGCACCAGCGGAATATCAAGCCCGTCGAGCCACACCACCGGTTCGCCACCATCCTCGACCGACGGATTGCCGTGGTCATGCCACGTCCACGACGGCGTGATGATGAAATCGCCGGGATGCATCGTGGTGCGCTCGCCGTTGACGGCGGTCCAGGCACCTTTGCCTTCGACGATAAAGCGCAGCGCGGATTGCGTATGGCGATGGCTTGGCGCGACTTCACCGGGCAGGATCAGTTGCAGGCCCGCGTACAGCGTGGACGTGATGCTCGACTTGCCGGGCAGCCCGGGGTTTTCCAGCACCAGCACGCGGCGCACGGCCTCTTCCGCGCTGATCACGTCACCGGCCTGCATCACCAGCGGGCGGACCTGCTCGTATTTCCAGATGGCCGGAACGATCTGCGGGCGCGGTTCGCGCGGCACCAGCGCGTGGAGCGATTCCCACAGCGGGGTCATATGGCTGTGGCCGATGCGCTCGTAGTAGGCCGCGCGGGCCGGATCGATGGTGTTGTGCTCCGACATGCTGTCTCCAGGTCTTTCTGCGGTGCGATGCATCGCTTTGTTGCTTGGAGTTATACGCCGCAGCCTATAAGATTTGAAATGAAGTTTTGCTTGGTTTCATATCAAAAAACATATAGGTCACAGACGGGTAGACAGAGATGGACTGGACCCAGCGGCTCCGGCTGCGCAATCTGCAGATGCTGCTGAGCCTGGCCGAGACCGGCAACATGAGCCAGTCGGCGGCGATGCTCAATACGACACAGCCGGGCCTTTCCAAGTGGCTCAAGGATCTCGAAGACGAAATCGGCCTGCCATTGTTCGAGCGCCAGGCGCGCGGGCTGCGGCCCACACCGTATGGCGAATCGCTGATCGAACATGCGCGCCGGATCGAGGCCCAGCTTGATTCGGCGCGTGACGACCTGCAGGCGATGCGTGATGGCGGCAGTGGCCTCGTGGTGGTGGGTACCTCGGGGGCTTCTGCGGCCGACACCGTGCCGCTGGCCGTGCTGGGGCTGCTGCAACGGCTGCCGCGCGCCCAGGTGCGGCTGGTGGAGACCACGATGGACCGGCTGATGAGCCAGCTGGCGCGCAGCGAGCTCGATATCGTGGTGGGCCGTTCGGCGCCCGAACTGCAGGATGCGCAGGTGCGTACTGAGTCGCTCTACATGGAGCCTATCCATTTTGTCGCGCGACCGCGCCATCCGTTGATGCTGTGCGAGCGTGTGGACTGGCCTGACCTGCAGGCGCACCGCTGGGTGGTCTGGCCGCGCGGCACGCCAATCCGCAATGCGCTGGAAGCGGCGCTGGCCAGCGCGGGCCATCCGCTGCCGGCGGATAGCGTGGAGAGCAATTCCACGGTGCTCAACCTCACGCTGCTCAACAACAGCGACATGATCGGCCTGGCGTCGCACCGGACCGCACGACGGCTGGAGGAGTTGGGAGCGCTGCGCATCGTGCCGCTACGGCTGGCCGGTTTCGGATCGGTGTCGATGTACTGGCGCGACGACGGACTCAAGCGCTCGGCCGTGGTGACGATGCTGGAATGCCTGCGCCGCGCAGCGGACCGGGAGGTGCCTGACCCGCTGGCTGCATAATTGTGAATTTTCGAGGGACGACAAGATTGCAACCAGCATCGACATCCCGACTTCGCCTTCGCCTGTGGCAAGAGGAAGACCGCCTGCCATTCCGCGCGCTCAACGCCGACCCGCGCGTGATGGCGTACTTCCCTTCGACGCTTACCGACGCCCAGAGCGATGCGTTTTTGGAACGCATCGGTCAGCATCATGCCCAGCATGGTTTTGGCCTGTGGGCCGTAGAACTGCGCGAGACGTCCACGTTTATCGGCACGGTCGGGCTCGCGATTCCGACGTGGAACCCGCCTTTTGCACCGTGCGTGGAGATCGGCTGGCGCCTGGCCCATGATTGTTGGGGCCACGGCTATGCCACTGAAGCGGCCCGGGCCGCGATGGATTTCGGATTCCGGGTGCTGCAGCTCGACGAGATCGTGTCGTTCACGGCGGCCATCAACCTGCCATCGGAGCGCGTGATGCAGCGGCTCGGCATGCATCACGCGGCGGGCGAGGATTTCGATCATCCGGCGCTGCCTGCGGGACACCGGCTCGCCAGGCATGTGCTCTACCGCATGTCCCGTGCTGACTGGGAGGCGGCGGCCGATACGGCATCACGCTGAAGCTTGCTGCGCCCGCGCGCTGATCGTCCAGCAGGCGGCGGTGAACTGCGCGTCATCGCCGTGCACAAAGGGCTGGAATGCGACGCGTAGCGCGTCGAGGACCTTCGCGCGGGTCGCCTCGTCCGCCCCCTGCAACGCGATGCCAACCGGACCGAGCCGTGTGAAATAGGTGGCCAGCGATGCTTGCGGCATCGTGCACGTCACGTTGACCGGCTGGATATCGACGTCGGTCCATCCGGCGGCTTCAAGTATCGATTGCACGCGCTGCTGGTCCGCGAACGCGAACTGTCCCGGCGCATCAGGCAGGCGAGGGGGCAAGGGCAGCAGCGGCGCGGCCGTGCGTTCCGCCGTTGTCATGAACGGATTCTCGGCCGGGCTGCGCCACGCAATGCAAAAGAGCGCGCCATTGTCCCGCATGGCATGTCGCAGGTTGGCAAAGGCACGGACAGGGTCGTCAAAGAACATCACCCCGAAGCGCGACACGATCATGTCGATGCTGGCTGGCTCGAAGACATGCGTCTGGGCGTCGGCGCACGCGAAGGTGATCGGCAGACCTTCCCGCTCGGCCCGCTCCCGCGCCACGGCGAGCATCGGCGCGGAGATGTCGATGCCGAACGCACTGCCGCCGGCGCCAAGTGCGCGCGTGACAGCCAGCGTGGTGCTGCCCGTGCCGCATCCGACATCGAGCACGCGCCGCACGGATGCGCGGCGCACTGCGTCGGCAATCAGGGTCTCGAATGGCTTGAATAACTGGTCGAGCGCGGCCTGGGCGTCCACCCAGGCGCGTCCGCCGGGTCCGTTCCAGAGCGCTGCCTGGTCTGCGTTGGTCGCTTGCTGTTCAGTCATGGTCGCTGTCCGTTGTTTGCCGATTGTTTGCCGATCGCTGCGTGGCGTTGGAAGCTACACTGTGCCACTTCAAGCTGACTTGAGGTCAAGTGGTGACAATCCTGGACATTGGCGAGGTGGCGCAACGCTCCGGTGTGCCGGCTTCGACGCTGCGGTACTACGAAGAGCGCGGCCTGATTGCGTCGACAGGCCGACGCGGGATGCGCAGGCTGTTCGATGACGGCGTGCTGGAAAGGCTGGCGTTGATCGCGCTGGGGCAGGCTGCCGGATTCTCGCTCGACGAGATCGCGCGAATGTTTGCCCCGGAAGGGCAGCTCGAGATCGACCGCAAGATGCTGAGCGCCAAGGCCGACGAGCTCGACCGGATGATCCACAAGCTGAGCATGATGCGCGATGGCCTGCGGCACGCGGCGGCCTGTCCTGCGCCAACACATATGGAGTGCCAGAAGTTTCGGCGGATTCTGCGCCTGGCCGGGTTGAAGTCCCCGAACAACGCAGCCGATGGCCCCCGCACCCTTTCACACAAACGGGCAGGAGCCAAACGGCGCTAGATCTTCACGAAGACTTCGCCGCCCTCGATCCGCACCGGGAA
>JAFAJB010000231.1 GCA_019236395.1 Cupriavidus sp. | reverse complement strand
TCTCTGCGCCAAGGCAGCGTCCTACAAGATTCCGGCCGTCCCGGTCGACGGCATGGATGTCGTTGCCGTCAGCGAAGCCGCCAGGGACGCGGTGGCACGTGTCAGGCAAGGTGCGAGCCCCCTGTTCCTTGAGTTGCGCACCTATCGTTTCCGACCTCACTCGATGTACGATCCGGACCTGTACCGCCAGGCGGCCGAAGTCGAGGCGTGGAAGACTCGCGGCCCGATTCACACGTTCAGCGCCCGGCTCAAGGCGGAGGGGAAGCTGACCGAAGATGAGTTCCTGGCGCTGGACACCGAGGCGAGTGCGGAGGTTGCCAGGGCAGAGGCTTTTGCTGAGGCCGGCACCCTGGAGCCCGTGGAGGATCTGCTGAAGGACGTCTATTCACCTGCGGGAGATCACTCATGACCCTGCGCCTTAGCTACCGCGAGGCTATGCGCGAAGCCCTGCGCGAGGCGCTGCACGGGGATCCTCGCGTGTTCCTGATGGGAGAGGACGTGGGCCGCTATGGCGGTAGCTACGCTGTCTCCAAGGGGCTGCTGGAAGAGTTCGGGCCGGAACGCGTCCGCGACACCCCGCTGTCAGAACTCGGCTTCACCGGCGCTGGCATCGGCGCGGCCCTCGGCGGCATGCGTCCCATCGTCGAGGTGATGACCGTAAATTTCAGCCTCCTCGCGCTTGATCAGATCGTCAATACCGCAGCGCTCTATCGCCACATGTCGGGCGGCCAGTTTTCCGTTCCATTGGTAATCCGCATGGCTACCGGAGCCGGCCGTCAGGTCGCGGCCCAGCATTCGCACAGTTTCGAAGGCTGGTTTGCCAGCATACCGGGCATCAGGGTGCTGGCTCCTGCTACCGTCGAGGACGCACGCCGCATGCTGGCACCCGCATTGGCCGCCCCGGACCCGGTCCTGATCTTCGAGCATGCCGGACTGTACAACATGGAAGAGGAAATCCCCGAAGCGTCCAGCGTGGACATCCATACTGCGCAGGTCAGGCGGGCGGGCAAGGACGTATCGTTGATTGCCTATGGCGGCGGGCTGCCCAAGGCGAAGCAAGCTGCCGAACTGCTGAGCGCTCAGGGCATCGATGCCGAAGTGGTCGACCTGCGAGTCCTGCGCCCGCTGGATGATGCGACCATCATGGAATCCGTGGCCAAGTGCCGTCGCGCGGTTATCGTGGATGAAGGCTGGCGCAGCGTTGGCCTCGCTGCAGAGGTGATGGCGCGCATCGTCGAACAGGTCTTCTATGAGCTCGATGCCCCGCTCGCGCGGGTGTGCTCGGCTGAGGTGCCGATTCCCTATGCGAGGCACCTGGAAGAAGCCGCCCTGCCCCAGGCGGACAAGATTGCCGCGGCGGCCTGCCAGTTGATCTCATGAGCAAGTCGCAGTCAACCGACATTGCCGAGGCGCGCCGCTCGCGCAGCCAGCGGGAGACGACAGCGTGATCGAGTTCCGCCTGCCCTCGCTGGGCGCAGACATGGATCAGGGCACACTGCTCGAATGGGCCGTGAAGCCCGGCGACGCCGTGAAAAAGGGGCAGATTCTGGCCGTGGTCGACACCAGCAAGGCGGCGATCGATGTGGAAACCTGGCACGAAGGAACCGTCGGCGAACTGCTCGTCTCGCCTGGTGACAAGATGCCGGTCGGCACCGTGATGGCCATTCTCCTTGAACCTGGCGAGTCACCAAGCGCTCTGCCTCGCAAGCCCGCCCCCCCCAAGCCCGCCGGCTTACCCACGCGCCGGCGCATGGTCACCCCGGCGGCGCGCAAGCTTGCCCGGGAGCGCGGAATCGATCTCGACAGCCTTGCCGGCACCGGTCCGGATGGCACGGTAAGGCTGGCCGATATCGAGCAAGCCGCCGCACGCAAGCCCGGCGCCGCGTCCGAAGACCGGTCGACCGACATTCGCAAGACGATCGGCGCTGCCATGGCGCGAGCCAAGCGCGAGATTCCCCATTACTACGTTGCCGAGCCAATTCCGTTGAGGGCTGCCTTGGACTGGCTCACCCAGGCCAACGCGGATCGCCCGATGACCGAGCGCGTCCTGCCTGCCGCCTTGCTGATCAGGGCCGTAGCAGTCGCCCTCAAGCGCTTTCCAGAACTGAACGGGCTTTTCCGCAATGGGGAGTTTGAAGCCGCACCGGCCGTGCACGTCGGGGTCGCGATATCGTTGAGGCAGGGCGGATTGGTCGCGCCGGCGCTGTTACATGCCGACGGCAAGCCGACCCGACAGTTGATGCTGGAACTGGCCGACCTGGTCAAACGTTGCCGCGCGGGCTCCCTGCGGCGTGCCGAACTTTCGGAGCCCACCATCACCGTGACCAATCTTGGCGACCAGGGCGTAGCGGAAGTATTTGGCGTCATTTATCCGCCGCAAGTCGCGCTAGTGGGCTTCGGCCGCATCGCCGAGCAGGCTTGGGCACAAGACGGCACGCTGGTGGCCATGCCGGTCGTGACGGCCAGCCTGTCGGCCGACCATCGCGTATCGGACGGCCATAGAGGCGCGCTCTTCCTGGCAGAACTGCGGGAGCTGTTGCAACATCCCGAGGAGCTTGACCGATGACCAACGCCGATATCCGGACCGTCGTCCTGTCCACCCTGCTCAAGATCGCCCCCGAGGTTGACCCGCAGCTCCTGCGCCCGGATCGTCCACTGCGCAGGCAAGTCGACCTCGACTCCATGGATTGGCTCAACTTCCTGGTTGCACTGCATGAGGCGCTGAAAGTCGATATTCCCGAGACCGACTACGCCCGGCTCGTCACGCTCGATGATGTCGTCTCCTACCTCGAGGCCGCGACGAAGCGGTGACCGTATCACCATGCCACTGCAGGACCAGCAAATTGGGGGCAGGTGCTCTCCCATTAGCAAACCAAGCCCACGCGTGGCTGTCCTACCTTGACTTTCACTTCGATGGCCTCAGGAAACGTACAAACCGCCGAAGTGGCCGACGATTAGTATGGCCATGTCGCTCGCTCGGAACCCCCGCTCGTTCCCGAGCGGGCAAACGTATAGAGGGCTGGCTCCGGGGTCTTCAGGTTGAGATGTCCCTTCCCGCTCCCTCACCACGGAGCCGCCCGACGATACCTTGCGGGAAATAGTACACGCTCAGGATGAAAAGCATGCCAAGCCAGAGCAGCCAGCGGTCCGGGTGCAGCAAGCCGGAAAACAGCGGCACGGCGGCGGTGGCATCGCTGGCCAACTTCATCGCGTCCTGGAGATAGGTCTGAGCCACCAGGAACAGCGCCGTGCCGATCGCCGCGCCGTACACCGTGCCCATGCCACCGATCACCACGATAAGTAAGACGTCGACCATGATTTCGAAGGACAGCGAGGTGTCCGGCCCGTTGTAGCGCAGCCAGAGCGCCATCATCACGCCTGCCAGTGCCGCGAAGAGCGCCGACAGCACGGTGGAAACGGTGCGGAAGACCACCGTGCGGTAGCCGATAGCCTCGGCGCGGAAATCGTTCTCGCGAATCGCCTGCAGCACGCGGCCAAACGGCGAGTTGACGATGCGCAGCAGCAGCAGGAACAGCACCAGTGCGGAGCAGAAGACGAAATAGTAAGTGAACAGCTTGCCATTGAGCGGCACGCCCAGCCATTCTGCGTGACCCAGCGAGAAGCCGGGCGTGAACACTTCCGGCACCTTGAAGCTGAGACCGTCCTCTCCGCCGGTCCAGTCGGACAGCTGCGACACCAGCGTGGCGAAGGCGGTGGCCACCGCCAGCGTGATCATGGCGAAGAAGATGGCACGCACACGCAGCGAGAACAGCCCGATCACCAGCGCCAGCAGCGCCGTCACGAATAGGGCACCGAGCGTACCGGCGGCCAGCGCCCCCCAACCCGGCTCCATGCGCGTCATGGCGATGGCCACGCCGTAGCCGCCGATGCCGAAGAACATCGTATGGGCGAAGGAAACGATGCCTGTGTAGCCCAGAAGCAAATCATAGCTGGCCACTAGCACCACAAAGATGCAGATCTTGGCAGCCATGTTCAGCGCGCGCGCGCCGGGAAAAACAAACGGTGCACAGGCCAGTGCCAGCAGCAGCAGGATCAGCAGCGCGGAAAGCGCGCGGCTGCGCGGCAGGTCGCCGGAAAGCAGTCGGATCATGATCGAGGGTCTCCCTGGCTCACCGCCTAGCCACCGGATACAGGCCCTGGGGACGCCACAGCAGGACCAGCATCATCAGCAGGATGTTGGAAAAAAGCGCCACCTTGGGAAACAGGAAGCCTGTGTAGTTGGCCATCAAGCCCACCAGCAGCGCACCGACAAAGCAGCCGGCGGTCGAGCCCAGCCCGCCGATGATGATGACGATGAAGATCAACACGTTGACCTGGGCGCCGATTGCCACGGTAATGTTCTGCTGGTACAGGCCCCACAGCACGCCGCCCAGGCCCGCCAGTGCCGCCCCAGCTACAAACATGCCGATGAAGAGGCGGCGGATCCGGTAGCCCAGCGCTTCGACCATCTCGCGATTCTCCACGCCGGCGCGGATCAGCAGGCCCAGCCTGGTGCGATTGAGCACCAGCAGCATGGCCACGAAGATGACCAGACCGAGCGCCACTGCGATCAACCGGTACTTCTCGATGGCCGCATCTCCCAGCAGCACCGCGCCGCGGAAGGTCGCTGGCAATTGCAGCGCGATCGTCTCGGCCCCCCAGATCGCCTTGATCAGTTGCTCGGCGACGAGCATACCGCCCATTGTGATCAGGATCTGCTTGAGGTGCTGCCCGTAGACCGGCCGCACCACGACGCGCTCGAAGAAGAGGCCGACCGCGCCGGCCGCTGCCATCGCCGCCAGGATGGCCAGGGCGAACACGCCCAGGTTAAGGGCCAGACTGTCGGCTTCGACCCAAGGCGCCAGCGGCAGCAGCACCGATGCCGCCACGTAGGCACCCAGCGCGATGAAAGCACCGTGGCCGAAGTTGAGCACGTCCATCAGCCCGAACACCAGCGTCAGCCCTGATGACACCACAAAGATAATCATGCCCATGGCGAGTCCCGCCACCGTCAGCGTCAGCCAGGTCGATCCACTGCCCACCAGCGGATAGGCCAGCAGCATCAGCAAGGGAGCCAGCGCCAGCGGGGTCCAGTCGAGCCGGACCTTCGGCAGATCTGCGGGCGCGGAGGGAGCACCCGGTACGCCGGGCAAGGAGCTTGAAGTCGTCATGTCTGCGGGTCCTGACGTGTTCTTGTTCGCGCGCCGCCACCGGCGCGCCCGACTGCCTACTGGTGCGCCGCGAGCGACAGGCCGAGCAGGCGCTGCTGCAGCGCCTCGTCAGCGGCGAGGTCGCCCATGGCGCCAGCGTGCACCACCCTGCCGCCATCCATCACGGACACGGTGTCGCCGACCGACTTGGCCATGTGGAAGTTCTGCTCGACCAGCAGGATGGAGACGGCAGTCTGCTTCAGCTCACAAAACACCGAGATCATGTTCTGGATGATCGCGGGCGCCAGGCCCTTTGTAGGCTCGTCGACGATCAGCAGCTTGCGCGGCTCGATGACCGCGCGCGCCATCGACAGCATCTGCTTCTGCCCGCCGGACAGCACACCCGCGCGCTGGTGCCAGAAGATTTTCAGCGCCGGGAACATGCGGAAGACCCAGTCCAGGCGCTCCTCGTCGATGGCACCGCTACGCGCCGCCAGACGCATGTTCTCAGCCACCGTAAGGTCGGAGAACACGCTCATGTTCTCCGGTACATAGGCAATACCGGCCTGTGCGATGGCCGGCGTGGCGTGCCGGGTGATGTCAGTGCCGTCGAAGTGGATGTTGCCTGCGCCGGCCCGCCACAGGCCCATGATGGTACGCAGGGTGGTGGTCTTGCCGGCACCGTTGCGCCCGAGCAGCATGGCTACGCCACCGCGCGGCACATCGAGGTCGACGCCGTGCAGAATGTGGTAGGGCCCGATGTAGGTATGTACGCTGCGCAGGCGCAGGATGGGATCGTCAGTCATGGCTTGCCTCCGTATTGCCGGCGCCCGGTCGGTCTTGTTGCGCCACACCCAGGTATGCCTGCTGCACGATGGGCGAAGCGATCACTTCGGACGGGTCGCCATCCGCCATCAGGGTGCCGTTGTGCAACACGATGATGCGGTCGGCCAGCGAGCGCACCACGTCCATCTTGTGCTCCACCAGCAGCACCGTCTTGCTGCGGTCCTGCTTGATCTCGTGAATCAGGTTGAGGATCACTGGCACTTCGTCCACGCTCATGCCCGCCGTCGGCTCGTCGAACATGAAGACGCGCGGCTGCAAAGCCAACAGGATGCCCACTTCCAGCTTGCGCTGATCGCCATGAGGCAGCGCCGCTACGGGCTGGTCGCGCTTGTCCGCCAGCGCGACACGCTCCAGGCAGATTTCCGCCTGTTCGCGCACCTTGCGGTGATGGCTCCAGACGCTGAACAGGTCCAGGCCGAGATGCAGGCGCGCCTGCACCGCCAACCGCACGTTCTCGAACACCGACAGGTTGGAAAACAGGCTCGTGAGCTGAAAGGCGCGGCCGATGCCGCGCCGCGTCTTTTCCGGCACCGACAGCCGCGTAACGTCCTCGCCGCCGAGCAGGATCTGCCCCGCGCTGGCCGGCAGTTGGCCCGAGATCAGGTTGAAGTAGGTGGTCTTGCCGGCGCCGTTAGGGCCGACGATGCAGGTCAGCTCGCCCTCGCGGAAGGCGCAGGAAACCGCATTGACGGCCACGTGGCCGCCGAAGCGGATGGTCAGATCACGCGTTTCCAGCACGGGCCTGCGCGGCAAGGACTCGACGGCCGCGGAAGAAGTGGCGCCCATGGTGGTCAACGCTTGTTGCGGATCGGCACGATCATTTCCTCGGGCTTGATTTCCCGGACCAGCTCGGGCACGCCCCAGGCAAATGCCGGATCGACCTTGATCTTGAAGTGGTACATCGACTGCATCGCCTGGTGGTCTTCCTTGCGAAACACCATCTTCCCCTTGGGCGTGTCGAAAGACAGGCCTTCCATAGCGCCGATCAGCTTCTCGGTATTGGTGTCGCCACCGGACTTCTTCAGCGCCTCGACCAGCGCGATGCCGGCGGACATGCCGCCCGCGGTGAAGAAATCGGGCGGGGACTTGTACTTGGCGTAGTGGTTGGCTACCAGCCACTCATTGACCTTGTTCTTTGGGATACCGAAGTAGTAGTAGGTGGCGCCCTCCATGCCTGGCAGGTTCTTGTAGGCGGTCATGGCCGGCAGGATGTTGCCGCCGCTGGCGATCTCGATGCCATAGCGCTTGGGGTCTAGGTCGGCGATCTTGAACGGATTGCCGGCGCCAGCCCAGATGATGAAGATGACCTTACGGCCCGGCTTGTCCTTGAGCGAGTCGAACAACCGCTGCGCCCCCGCGGTGAAGTCCGTGGTGTTGGTCGGCAGGTACTCCTCATGCACGATCCTGGCGTTCTTCAGTGCGCCCTTGAAGGCCCTTACGCCGTCGCGCCCGAAGGCATAGTCCTGCGCCAGCATGGCAATCTGCGTGCCAGGCTTGTCTAGCGCCACGGCATTGGCGATGGCATCCTGCGAAGAATTGCGGCCAGTGCGGAAAATGTAGCGGTTCCACTTCTCGCCGGTGATCGAATCGGCCACGGCCGGCTCGACCAGCAGGATCTTCTTGTACTCCTCGGCCACCGGCAGCATGGCCAGCGCCGTGCCCGACGAAGTCGGGCCCACGGCGATGTCGGCGCGGTCGTCGCTATAGGCGGCGGCGAGTTGCGCCTTGGCCACGTCGGGCTTGCCCTGGGTATCCTTTTCGATGACCACCAGCTTGTTGCCGTTGACGGCCATGGTGCCGTTGGTCGCATACTCCAGCCCCATCAGCAGGCCTATCTCGGTCTGCTTCGCATAGGCCTCCAGCGCCCCGGTCTTGTCGTAGACGTGGGCAATCCTGATGTCCTTCGCGTGGACGGCACCTGCCGCCAGCAGGCCGGCCGCGAGCGCCAGCACGCTCAGTTGCTTGACTTGCATGGGTTGTCTCCTCTCTCGTTGAATCTCGTTGGCCCTTCTGCCTGTCACGGGCGTTGCGGACGTGTGGGCAAAATCCGCGGGCAATCGCGCACCGATGTCACCGGAAACCCTCGCCGTTTCAGCTCACAATGTGTCCGTTGGCCCCGATCATCGCGACACCGATGTAATCAAGGCCCGCATGTTCGTTGCCGTCGTAATGCACCTGCACGCCACCAAAATCGCGCGTCCCAAATGCCTCGAGGCTGCTGATAAACCGCTCGCGTGTCGGGGTGGGCCCGCATGCGCGTAGTCCCTCCACAATCACCTTGGCCGTCAGGAAGCCTTCGATCGCTTCATAGGTCTGGTTGGTCTTGACGCCAAATCTGTCGTTGATTTCGCGAAACTCCCGAACCAACGGCTGCGTACTCTCGTTAGGACCGGGGACGACTTGTGTAATGGCAACGCCACGCGACAGCGGGCCGGCTTTTTCGAATACGGTCTTTGCCGTGGTGACAGAGAGAATCCAGGGCTGCGGCAGGGGCAGCGGCCCATGTTTGGCTTGGTAGCGAACCAGCATGTCAGCTACCGATTGCGGCGAAGTAAAAAGCAGCGTGGTCTGCGGATTGGCCCGATGGATCTGATCGACAACCATGTCGATATCGTCGCCCTGGACGTTATGCGGGATGACCGCAACAATTTGTGCGCCGGTTCTTTGCGCAGCCTCGTGCGCGGATTGCGCACAGGCAGCACCGAAAGCGTTGTCCTGATGAACGATCGCAACGCGCTTGAGCCCGACGGTAACCGCGTGCTGGATCATCTTCGTCACTTCCTTGTCATAGGCGGCCCGCGTGTGAAACAACGGAGCACCCGCCTTGCGCACTGCCGCAGCACCTGTCAGCGTGCCCACGCTTGGCAATCGGTACTGCTCGATCAATGGCAAGGCTGCGACCGTATTGCCGGTGCCGCCCAGGCAGGCCAGTCCAAATACGTCGTCCCGCAGGAATTGCTTCACGTTGGCAGCGGTTTTCTCTGGGACGTAGTTGTCCTCCAAGTGCTTGAGTTCCAGCTTGCGGCCCTGGACACCGCCTTTCGCATTGATGTAGTTGAAATAGGCAAGCAGGCCATCAGTGTAATTCCGATATCCGGAGCCCCAGATACTGTCAAAGCCGACCGACTGCCCGAAGATTATTTTGTCTGCGTGCACTCCTCGTTCTACTGCACGGGCAATTGGCGCCTGCATCGTCGCACCGGCAAGCATTACCGAACTGCAAATGAACTGCCTGCGATTCATAAGCGCCCCCCATTGCTCTCTATTAGTTGTGTCGGGAGTGTCGTGGAAAGTCGTGCGCTTCGGAAATGCCGAAAAACCCTGATGATGACGCGAATGGCTGCCCACGATAATTCGTACCACATGCCATTTAGAGCATAGTGGCTCCGGCCACGGCCGATAACCTGCGTCACATAGCTGACGGAGGCGCGAGAACGTCTGTGCCGTGTGCACGTGCGCAATCGGCCGTCTTCTTCACCATCTCTGTGGCATCACCTCGGGAGCACTGGCGTCGAGCTTGATGACGGACACGGCAGTCGATAGATGCTTTGCCTGCTCAATCAAATGCGCGCCTGTTTTGTTGGGTTCTCCCACCATGGAAGCGATGCCTCAATGACGGAAATGACCTCGACAATCCGCTTCGAGCAAGGTCTTGCAGATTGCTCCTTATTCCGAATGGCGCGCCGCTGATCCCGGAACGGCGCGTGCAATCGGAGTATTGCCGCCCCCATTCTGGAAGAAATGCCCTCCCTCTGACTCACCGAAAGGGGGTGATCGAGGGCCGAGGGAGGGGAGGATGTCACTGGGAAGAAATGTTGGCTTGGGTCAGGGTCGCGTCAAAGATGATCTGATGCGGCCATGGCTGCCATGCGGTTCCGAGCGAAGCATTGTTTGGGTCGCCCGTACGTACGAAAGCGGCAAGGCTAGCCATCATTGCGGAGGATAGGGCAAGGCGACCAGGTTTGTTGGCCGTGCTGCTTATCACATTGGAGAACAGGGACGGTCCGAAATTGCCGAACAGGAACGGCAGGTCGAAGACGTGAGCGGCACCATAGACATCTTGCCATGGCGCCGGTTCCTGCGCCCAGTTGAACTGGTAATGCCAGACATTGGGCTGCTGCGTGATCAGCGTGTTGAGCGCATTGTCGCGGCTCGGCGACGTAAACACGCTGGTCAATAGCGCAGTCTTTGCGTTGTAGCCGGTGCTCGGCGCGGTGACGGGAAGATAGGCCGGATCGAGAATATCTCCCGCCGTCAGGGTTGACACGGCGTCCGGGTTGAAACCAGCCATCAGGTCGAATCGCACGGCATCGCTGATCTTGATACCGGGCGGGCCACCGAGCAGGGTCAGGTACGGGGCAAAGAGTTTGCCTTCGTCAGCCGTGTTGCCTGCCAGCACAGGCACCTTGTTGTAGTTGCCCGCCGCAATTGCTGCAATCGGATCGACCGGAATGACGAAACCGTCAGGAATTGGGCCCGACCCCGTTAGACCGTCTGACAGGACCGTCGTCAATATCACACCCGCGCTCTTGCTGCGCAGATAAGCTGCAATCTGCTCATTAGTCTGGGTCGCGATGTACGTTTGGGCCGAGGTCGTATCCGTCGCAAGCCCATCTGCGATCAGCAGCGAGTCCAGCAACGCACCGCCCTGAGTCAGGTATTTCGATGCCGGATTGAGCAAGGGAATCATTCCTGGCGGCAGATCCGTTGCCAGCGAAATGCCGCCGCTCAGCGGAACAGCCTTGTGGAAGAGGCCCGTCGCAAGGGGGGAAGTGAGCAATGCCCAAGTATTGATGGCGCCGGCAGATTGACCCATCAGGGTAACGTTACCTGGATCGCCGCCGAACGAGCCGATGTTGTTCTTGACGAATTTGAGCGCCTGGACGATGTCCAGTAGTGCGAAATTGCCAGAATCGGTGGCGCTATCCGTGCCCGTCTTGAGCTGCGGCACGTTGAGGAAGCCGAGTACACCAAGACGGTAGTTGGTCGTGACCACGACGGCGTTCGCTCCCTTTGCCAGTGCCGCTCCGTCGTACACTGGGTCAGCCGAATAGCCGGAAATGTTGCTGCCGCCATAGACGAAGAAGATGACTGGCAGGTTGGTGGCGTTGCCTGCCGGGCGCCAGACGTTCAGCGTCAGGCAATCTTCGCTGCCGACCGGAGTGTTCAGGGTCGCCGCGATGGTCCCATCGTAAGTGTTGTTGGAACCTGGCCCGTAGATTCGGCCATTCTGGATGCATGCGTTGCCAAACTTCTGGGTGGCCAACGTGCCGGACCAAGGATCCGGCTCCACAGGTGCCTTCCAGCGCAACGCACCAACGGGTGGCTTGGCAAAGGGAACGCCCTTCCACGAATAGGTACCTGTGTTCGCGGAATCGTCAATGCCTTGGACTTTTCCATACTGGGTCGTCTGCAGCACTGGCGGCGGAGGGCTGGCGGAATTGCCAACGGCATCCTCTGGCGCGTCGCCGGATGTGCCACACGCTCCCAGTAGCAGCGCCAGGCATACGCCCATCGCCGAAGTTAACCTGCAGGTAGATGTCACTCTTGCCTCCTCATGCGGGTAAGTCTGAGCTTGCCCTTTGTGGTGAATTCGCTTGAAATCATTCACGCGGTTGCGTGTTTCCTCATCACCGGAAAGTCTAGATATCAGACGATCACCGGCCACTATCCCTACGTAGCCAATTGACTGACCGCACCATGCCAGCAGCTACTCAGACGCGAACCAGTTCGTCCGCATGGCTCAAGGGCGTCACCAACATGTTCGCATCGCAGGGGTTGGATGTGCCCCGGCTGCTCGCCGAGGTCGGCATTGAAAAGGCCTTGCTCGATGCCCCAGACGCACGCTTTGACACGGACCAGGTGACAAGGCTCTGGGAGCTTGCCGTGGCGTGGTCCGGGAACCCGACGCTCGGATTGGATCGCCGCCTGGCCGCCGCATACGTGAACTTCGATGTCGTGGGGTATGCGATGCTATCAAGCCCTGACCTTCGGACAGGGCTTGATAAATTTTCCCAATATCTGGCCCTGATTTCCGACACTGCCACCTTCGAGTTGCAGCCCCAAGGCGGCGACTGCTGGTTGGTTTTGGGCCATATCGGCAACTCGCTGCGCGTACCCCGGCAACGGCAGGAATATGGACTGCTCTCTCTGCTCGTCACCTGCGAGTGGATCACGCGCCGCCAGGTCAAACCGCTACGTGCAGAATCTGTCTTTCCGCAGCCAACTGATGCGGCCCGTCATCAACTGGCATTCGACTGTCCGATCCATTTCGACTGCGCATACACCCGGCTGCTTCTGGCGCGCAACGACCTTACTGCGCCGGTTCCATCGCACAACCCGTCCCTGCTTGCGATGCATGAACGCCTGCTGCAAGAGCGTTCGGCAGAATTGGGAACCCTTAGCATTCGTCATCGCGTGCGCCGGGAGATCCTGCGGCGGTTGCATCTTGGGGAGCCTCGTCGCGTGGAGATCGCAACAGAGCTGGCAATTACCGACCGCACTTTGCAACGGCGCCTGCACGCAGAACGGACTTCGTTCGCCCAGTTGCTGGACGAAACCCGACGAGAGCTCGCGCGCAAACACCTGGCAGACCAGCACTATCCACTGGCCGAGATTTCGTACATGCTCGGCTTTGTCGATGAGAGCAATTTCTTCCGGGCATGCAAACGCTGGTTTGGCATGCCTCCCAGTCAGTATCGGGAATTGCAACTCGCGCGAGCATAGATGGGATAGCCACGGCACGGCGTGGTGGATGCCACGCCGCCTTCGCGCTCTGTCCCCGTTGCTGCAGTCCTGGGATCGTTCAGGCTGCGGAGCGGCTGATTCTCTGCAGAGGATTTGACAGGCAGCAGGCGCAGCACTGGGTCGAATCCGCCACCGCCATATAGCCACTCTTGCCATAACGAATTGGCCGCAGTGCTTCCAGCGCGGCGTGCTTGGCATCCTCCACCGATATGGCTTGCCTGGCGGCGCGCTCCTGATACGACTTGACTACTGCGACGGCACTTTCGACCTGATGCTGCAGATCCAGGCGTTTCTCATTCATCATGGTGGCGCGGTTGGCCAACAGGCCAACCGCCAGCAGCACAATCAAACCAATCCACAGCAGCGCGAGCGTGGCGTACAGCTTCGCATTCAAGGTCAGGCGTTTCTTTTCCATCATTTTCTTTGGTTGGCGTCTCCATAAGGTTTGCCCAGTGCAACACGGGCCGCGCCCTCGCGTACAGCCCATTGGGAAACGGCAATCACATGCCGCTCTGGAGTTGGGGTTTCTCCTCGACAAGCCAAATGCAGCATCAACTCACAATGCGCCCGTTGGGTCCAAGCATCGCAACCGCCACAAAATTGTGGTCCCCAATGGTTACTGCATTCGTAATGCACGTACACGCCACTGATGTCCCGCGCGCCAAACGCTTCGACTGCTTATGAATGCTCTGACGCGAGCAGCGTGATGACGGCGCCGTCGTGCGCAGCGTCTAAATGCCCCCTCTCGCATGCCTCCGCGCTGCAGCACTTCAAGTCGGATCCACACCATCCGGCAGCGGCACCCGGCCGCCGCCATCCTGCCAATTTCCTCCCCGACCATACTCCGCCACTTCACGCAGAAGCTCGTTCTCCAGCGTCTTCTTGCCCAAGAGCCTCCGCAGCGTCTGGATTTCCTTGAGGGCAGCAACTAGAGAAGCCGGCCCCACTGTCTGGTCAGCCGGCACAGCGTTGAGGCGCCCTTCCTGGTATTGCTTGCGCCAAGTGAACAACTGGCTCGAATTGAGTTGGTGCCGTCGTGCTACTGCCGATACAGTCGCCTCAGCCTCGAACGTTTCCCGCACGATCAAAACCTTCTCTTGCGGGGTCCGACGCCGACGACGCCGTGGTTCCCTCGACACTTCGGCGGCCTCAAGATTCTGCTTAGTCTTCATGGACTTGAAACTAATCGCAGGACTATCGCCCATTTAGAGTGTGACTTCCCTTACTGATATTCAAGGACCGCGCCAGTGGCCTTGGCGGCGCTGCACGCATTGTCGGGGTTCGAGCCTATTGAGATTGGCGTACTACCTCGACCGGGTATAAAACCCGCACGAAACAACGATATCGCCGACGCGCTCAAAGTAGGTCGTCTTTGGCTGGAACTCCCTCGTCAACGGGTGTGGGTGCTTGTAGTCGACCCAGCCGCTGCCGGATCGATTTGCCGATGAGACGATTTCCTTCACGAAGAATTTGCCATCCGAGTCTTTGAACGTGTTGCCGTTGATGCCGATGTACCGTGGGTTCGCTCCATTAGCCAGACAATTTGCCCTCAAGTCATAGATACTGCAGTAGAGATCGCGATCAATGAAGCGTCCCTTGTTCAACTGTCGTACCTCTTCGACTAAAGCACCGGTGCCGTGCGCACTGGCAAACTGGACCGCTTCTTTCACCATGCCGACTGCCTCTTCCTTACTGCCGAACTCCTTGGCGCCCAGCTTAATCCCCGCGACAAGCCCTGCTAAGTGGTTGGCTTGTTCAATGAGATTCACCGCTGTCTTGGCAGATTCTTCGACGAGAGAGTTATTTTTCTGCGTCATGGTGTCGATCTTGGCCATAGCGTCATTCACGGCCACGATGCCGGCACTCTGCTCGTTGGTGGCCGCCGAAATATCAGCCATGAGGTTTGCCAGGTTCTCGATGCTACGAACGACGTCGCTGATCACGACACCCGTGTCTGAGACCTGTTCGTTACCGTCGTTGATGCGGCTGACAGAAGTATTGATCAGCTCCTTGATTTCCTTGGCAGCGCTTGCACTACGCTGCGCTAGGCTCCGAACTTCGCCAGCGACGACCGCAAAGCCACGGCCCTGCTCGCCCGCACGCGCCGCTTCGACCGCGGCATTCAAGGCCAGTATATTGGTCTGAAAGGCGATGCTATCGATGACAGAGATGATTTCGACCACACGCTTCGATGCTTCCATGATTGAAGTCATCGTGGAGACAACCTTGGCCGTCGCATCGCCGCCGTTCTGAGCGGCTCCCGCGGCCTGGGTGGACAACTTGTAGGCTTCGTCCGAGTTGGTGGCGTTCGTCTGGACCGTGGCGGTCAGTTGCTCCATTGTTGAGGCGGTTGCCTCAAGCGCGCTGGCTTGGGTGTTAGTGCTTTCCAGCAATGCTTTATTGTCCGCGGAGATGAAGCCGGAGGTCGTTGCGAGCGCCGCGGTACCCGAGCGCACGTTGAGAACTATCTTGAAGATGATCTCTGAAATAGCGTGCATTGCGGATTGAAGCTCGCAGAGGGCGCCTGCCGGTTTATCCCAATCAATGTTCGTCAGATCGCCAGCAGCGAGATTTCTGGCAATGTCTTCGATATGCTCGATTGGATAAACGATCTTGCGCATCAGCCACCACGCAGCACATGCGGTAAGGCCTGTCTGGATAGCAACGATCAGTACACCCAAAAAATGCGATTCCGCTGCCCCTGGGGTCTTCAGTAGCACTCCTAACCCGATGGCAGTAGTGCCGGCCGAAAACGCGACCTGCACAGCAGCCGCGATGCTCAATCTACTTCTGAAAGAGCGTTGACGTATTCTCCCCATTTTGTTGTGTCTCCTCTTGGTTTCCTGCCACTTGGGTGGCTGTATATATAGGCTGCTCAAGCGATGTACCCGTGCCTCCTTCGCATGGCGGAGTTGCCCGCTACGAGAGCAGAGGCGGGAAGTTCAATCGTTCAATGAGTGGAGGGTCGCTTTGCTGCAGATTCGCTTGGCGAAGCGGGATGCACCATCCCAGAGATCAATAGCTTGCCAATCCAAGGGAAAAGAAAATAGATTGCCTCCACAGCCTTCCCGCGCGCTGCCGCCAGCGACACAAAGCACCGCTTCCACCAATTGTCGGGCAGAAGCTTCGCTCGGCGCTCTCGGTGAAAACCATGCCGACATTCGGAACACTACCTTTGAAGACGCGATCGCATGCACTACCGCCTACTGCGCGATCCAGCCGCCGTCGATCTTGAATTCCGCGCCACGCATCTCGCTCGCCGCATCGGAACACAGGAAAACCGCGAGGTCGCCAATCTGTTGCGGCGTAACGAATTGCGCAGAGGGTTGCTTCTCGCCCAGCAGTTTGACCACCGCGGCCTCTGGCGACACCGAATCACGCGTCGCAAGAGCGTCGATCTGTTCTTGCACGAGCGGGGTCAGTACCCAGCCTGGGCAGATCGCGTTGACTGTCACGCCGGAGCGCGCAGTTTCCAGCGCAGCGACCTTAGTCAGGCCGACCACGCCATGCTTTGCCGCAACATATGCCGATTTGCCAACCGATGCCACCAGACCGTGGACCGACGCAATGTTGATCACGCGCCCCCAGCCGCGCTGACGCATCGTCGGGAGCGCGGCACGCATGGCGTGGAATGTAGCGCTGAGATTGATGGCGATGATTGCGTCCCAGCGCTCGGCCGGAAACTTCTCGATAGTCTCGACGTACTGAATGCCAGCGTTGTTGACCAGCACGTCGACGGCACCGAATTGCTCGATCGCGAAAGCGATCATGGCTTCGACTTCGGCTGGCTTGCTCATGTCGGCGCCGTGATGCGCGGCACGCACGCCGAGCGATTCCATATGTGCGATGTAGCGTTGCGCATCACCGAAGCCGTTCAACAAAATATTCGCGCCGGCCTTGGCAAGCGCAGTTGCGATGCCAAGGCCGATCCCGCTCGTCGACCCGGTGACGACGGCTGTCTTTCCTGCGAGCGTGCCAGAAGTTGTGCTTGTCATAAGTATTTGAGTCCTGTCGAATGATTAGACGAGTCCGGCCTATACCGTGGGGGGGTCGAGGGGCGTCACAATAAACATATTGGCATTCGTGCACGCAGCCAAACGCCGTTTGCCATCACCAACCAAATATCAAAACAACTCAGCCGCGACTGCCCTGTTAGCGACCACGCCTTTGCTGGGCTTATCCCATGGAATGGGCGGCGCCTCAGTCCTTTTTGCATGAGGTAATTCTGGAATCGGTCGCGGGCAAACGCCTGTCAGACAATACCTGTCAGGTAAAAGGTCGCAATCACCGCAAACACCGCCACGGTCTTGATCAGCGTGATCCCGAAGATTGCGGGGTAAGCCTGTCGATGCGTGCAGCCGCACACCGCCAGGAAGGTGATGACGGCGCCGTTATGCGGCAATGAATCCATGCCGCCCGAGGCCATCGATGCCACTCGGTGCAATACTTCCAATGGAATGCCTGCGGCCTTCGCGTTGGCGATGAAGGTGTCGGCCATGGCTGCTAGCGCGATACCCATCCCGCCCGAAGCTGAGCCTGTGATGCCGGCAAGGGTCGTCACCGTGACAGCCTGATTGACTAGCGGGTTGGGAATGTGCCGAAGCGCTTCCGCAACGATCAAAAAACCTGGCAATGCCGCGATGACCGCGCCATAGCCATATTCAGTGGCGGTGTTGAGAGTTGCGAGCATTGCACCGCCCACGGCGCTCTTGGTGCCTTCGGCAAATCCCTTGGCAATTGCCTTCCATGCGGTCAGCAGGCAGACCATGATGCCGCACACAAGCGCCAACTCGACCGACCACAGTGCCGACACCTTCTGGATGTCTTGGACTACTGGTGCGGCACTGCCGATAACTGCAGGAACAAAACTGACGCTCTTGTCATAGATCGCTGGAAAGACATAGGCACCAAACACCTTATTCAACACGGCCACCGTGACCAACGGAGCCAAGGCCAACAGCGGATGGGGCAAGCGCTCCTGGTCAAACGCGGCGGGTTCATTGATCAGGTTCGTGCCGTATCCCTCGCCCGCGCGAGATGCGCGGCGGGTCAACCACATCAGATAGGCAATCGACCCTGCGAACACCACGATTGAGCCAATCAGACCGAGCCAAGGCGCAGCCCATGCATCGGTCTTGAAGAAAGTCGTTGGAATGATGTTCTGGATCTGGGGCGTTCCAGGCAGCGCATCCATGGTGAACGTTGCACCCCCGGCAACGATGGTCGCCGGAATGTACCGCTTGGGCAAATTCGCGGCTTTGAACATTTCCGCCGCGAATGGATAGGCCGCAAACACTACGACGAAGAGTGACACTCCTCCGTAAGTCAACAGACCACACACGACTGCGATTGCAATCACTGCGTTGTTCGGCCCGCAGAAGCGACTAACGGAAGCAATGATGGACTTGGCAAATCCGGACAACTCAATGAGCTTGCCAAGCACTGCGCCGAGCAAGAATACAGGGAAATACAGCTTGGCGAATTGGGCCAGCTTGTCCATGAACAAGCCAGTGAACATCGGCAGGACTAGCTGGGGATCGGTCAACATTACCGCTCCCATGGCCGCTATCGGTGCGAACAAGATGACACTCATCCCTCGATAGGCCACCAGCATCAGGAACGCCAGTGAGATCAATATGATCAGTACATTCATGCTACCTGTCTCCAAATTTTTTATCTGGTCTCTTCCCTCCGGATTGCATAATTATCAGCACCGGAGTGGTTAATTGGCGCAAAATGCCCTCACGCCATATGGATGCCCCCATTGACATGGAGGGTGTTTCCGGTGATGTACGCTGCCAACGGCGAGCACAAGAAGGACACAGCAGCGGCAATCTCCTCTGGCCGTCCCGCACGCTTCATGGGAATGGTGTCGAGCATGGCTTGGCGCTTGTCCGGGCGCATTGCATCCGTCATCTCTGTCGCGATGAAGCCGGGCGCAATGGCATTTACTGTTACCCCCTTGCTTGCCAATTCTTGCGCCAGCGCCTTGGTGAACCCCACACAGCCAGCCTTGGCCGCGGAGTAATTGGTTTGTCCCGCCTGTCCCCGTATGCCATTGACCGATGCAATATTGATGATTCGCCCCCAGCCGCGCTCCGCCATCCCCGGGGAGACAGGTCGCGTCATGTTGTAGAGACTGTTCAGATTGGTCTCAATGACCGCGCTCCACTGGGCTGGCTCCATCTTGGCCAGGAACTGGTCGCGAGTAATGCCTGCGTTGTTCACCAGCACGTCGATTGATCCATAGTGCGATTCGATCTGCGCAGCCATCCCAACGCAATCGTCGTAGCTGGATACATCACCTTCGACGGAATCGAAAGCGAATCCCTCCCCCTTTTGCTTCTTAAGCCAGCGACGTTTCTCGGCATAACCGGGCAGACAATTCGCCACCACCGCCATTCCGTCACGGGCCAGAGCTTGGCAAATCGCACTACCGATCCCGCCCATGGCACCTGTTACCAGCGCAATCCTCTTGCTCACTCTTCTACCCTCGTGGAATTTCGACACCGCATATTGGGTCCGTGCGTCCTGGCATAGACAAGGAACTGCCCACCTCCCCTTGCCTCGCACGCGTTCGGTACAGGATCTCGGGGACGAGCAATATTAATTCATCGATGAATGAATTAATTGGCGAGAAAGGTAGTGACTTTCCCTGATATGGGCGACTACGCCATTCGTGTGACGAAGGGTGGTGTGGAAATGTTACTTATAGGCCGCATGACGGCGAAATCTCCTGGCTTTCCGCCTGGAGCCCGTCAAGGCGTTTGTGCAACTTCTCTCGAAGGAGGATTGGAGGCGGAAGACTGATCGAGCGGAGCGCCGGACTTTCGAGTCCCCCGTAAGCCGCTGCGTCAAGCACGATCCGACTATTCAGCGGGCAAGCCAGGTCGGCAGAGTTCACGAAAACCCGCCGCACAGTAACGAACCATTCGTGGCCCGATCGACGCAACGTCCGAACTCTTGCACAGGCCGCCTGACAAGATATCAAGGCGCCCAGTTACTGAGAGCGTCAGCGTCAGAGAGCCGCTGAGCATGTGGTAGCTCCAATAGAGGTCTTCCTTCCTAACTCCCGGCATCGCCTCGTGGATGAGTTCGATGAGACGGGTGACGACAGGATCGAAGTAACGGGCCATCATCTCGCCTCCGCCGGAGGCGGTATTGTTAACCAGGGCGATCAGCGCGAAGTAGTTTCGCCAGCCAGGATCTTCGTGACGCTCTGGGTCCATCAATGGCCGCAAGTAAGCTTCAATGATCCCTTCGACCGTCATGCTCTCCACATGCTCCGACGCATAGCGGTTCATGGCCTCCAGCCGCTCCTGGTTCAGGATTTCGGCACGGCGCACCAGCACTGCATCGAAAAGCCCCTTCTTGTGCTGAAAATAGTAGTGAAGCATCGCAGTATCCACCTGCGCGCGAACAGCAACTGCACGCATCGTGACACCGTAGAACCCGTGCTCAGCAAACAATGCCTCTGCGGCATCCAAAATGCGGGTTGAGGTATCCGCATTGTGCTTATGGTCCTTCTTGGGACGGCCCGCGCTCTTGCGCGCCATGACCTGTGTACTCATATGCTCTTCGGGAAATGCAGGGGGATTAAGTGGGGATCGCCTTGAATGGGGTCCAGCAAGTCGTAGTGGCTGTGCGGCCTGGTCTCAAACAAAATTCGCCGCAGACGTTGGGCCCGCGAGGGCGCAAAGAAGCCAGATAGATTGGTGCGCTCATACGAAGAGATAGACCAATCTCTAGCCTCGTTATAGCCGCGAAGCATATGATAATCGACTGCACGCGTCTAGGCACATATGCGCACATGGACTCCCGCCTCTGAGAAAGATGAGGTTGCATTTTGAGCGGCACAGCTCGGCCCATACACTCGGCTTATGATGTGTCGCTATCGAAACGAGCCATCATGGAAATTTTCCCGCTTGCTGGCTTCGAAATGCAGCCTTCGAATATGTCGCGATCGCCAAGCGCATGCTGTTCAGGAAGGCGCACTCAACGAGAAAGGCACGAGGCACGGACATCCTGACGCGTAGGTGCCGGTTCGAAGAAGCTGGCGTGACCGAGCCTCGATGCCGCCATCGCGGCCAGCAAACCGACTCTGAAGGGAAAGGCCAGCGTCATCACCTCAAGTTCCGCGGAATCCCGATCCACTCCCACGCCGATGTAGACATCGAGCGGCGCTCGCCGCGCTGACGTCATGCCCAAGCTTCGCCGCAGACGCACTTGGTCCTCTGATGACCGCGTTCCTGGCGCCACCGAGCTGGATCGTTCCGAGTGTAGTTATGGTTTCCTTGCTCACCCTCTGTGCACTCGGATTGATCTCCGCGCGACTAGGCGGTGCCCCGCTGGCGCGCGGGACGCTGCGCCTTCTGACGTGGGGAGTGGTGGCGATGACTGGCACGGGACTCGTCGGCGCATTGTTTTTTGCTATTGCTTTCAAGCGTTGGCCCTCATGCGAAGTCAAGCGTCTAGCCGAAGCGCCCGGTAATGTACGCTTCAGTCTCCTTGCATCTGGGGCGGGTGAACAACATTGATGTGTCGGCCTCTGAAACACCATGCCGACCCGTCTGCGCAAGACTTCGAGAGGGCCCACGTCTGATCAACACCGTCAAGCAGAATCCTGCCTTCGACACGTCGTTCCGGGTATAGCTCGTACATCCTGTTGAATGTGCGCAGCAGTGTGGATTTCCCGCAACCAGATGGCCCGATGACTGCCGTCACGCGGCGCTCCGGAATGTCCAGGTTTATGTTTCTTAGGGCTTGAGACCTGCCGTAGTAAAAGTTGAGCGCCCGGACTTCGATCTTGGATCTCGGGAGCAACTGATTGTTGCTGTCACATGACTGCTCCGCATTGGCAAATGCGTGCGAAGACCAGGGTTTGGTTATGAGGGAAGCGCCGCCCCTCATGTGTTCGCCTGGCGCCGGCGTTCGGTATCGTGTGTCTTGACGTCGCCGCGCATCTTGCGCACATGGTCTTCCAGCTTCCTGGCGGCATGATCGAACGCATCGCGTATTGCCACGTAGATCTCTTCCGGCTGATCGCGATTGACAACGATTTCCGTGCCGGGAAGCGTCAGGTCAATACGTACATTGAACAACTTGCCGCGGTGCTGGTGCCGCTGCACGAAGCCAACGGTCACCCGGCACGACATGATGTGACTTGCGAAGCGGCCCAGCTTTTCCACCTTTTCCCGAATGACGGCTTCCATTGCGTCCGAGTGCTCTACCTCGTGAAAGTCAATCTGCAGTGGTAAATGCATGGTTTCTCTCTCCTCTCGCTGCAATGAGCGGCTGCGCATGCAAGCGGATCACACCAGTGCATTGAATCTAGGAGGACGGCAGCCGCTCAGCTTGATCCGGAACAAGATACAAGCCGCTGTGCGGCCGACTAGATTGCAGTATCGGAAAGTTGCGGTCGATGGGTCGCGCCCGCACATGGGTTGACCAGTAAGTCCTCTTCCAACATCCGCGCATCACGAAAGGTCTTGAAGAAGCCCTAAGCCCCCCCAGATCAGCAACATGGTTGTGATTCCGGCAACTTGGAGGCGTTCTGGACGGGGGTTCGAATCCCCTCACCTCCACCTGAGCGTATCGTGATGCGCTCAGGTGGGGGTGTATCGGTTTCGACAGGGCGTACAAAGGGGCGCAGGCAACCCGTCAGGCGATCGACGTTAATGAAGCAAGTCAATAAACGCCAACGATGAGCGTTTCGCACTGGCCGCCTGAAGCCAACGCCGGGGCCGCTGAAGCCTTGTAAACAAAGACAGCCGCTGGGGACTTCGGTCCCCATTGTCATTTCGACCGACGCGATCAACAAATCGGGCCATGCAAACGAACGACGCTCCCGTGCCCCTCGGCGGCATGCCTCCGAGGTCAACTCTGGTCGACTGTAGCGCCACTCGCGCGCTTATGGTCCACGCGAGAGGCGCTTGACGTGCATCAACCTGGCCGGCACCACGTGGACAAACATGAAACAGAGGCTATACGTGCAATCCGGAGCGCCCGTGCCGGGTTGCCCCTGCTTGCCAGGCCAGGAGACGCATGCCAGCAAACTTGAATTGCATGGAATCCGGGCAAAGTCCGGTGTGGCTGAAAAACTATCCGTCTGGTGTACCGACCGAGATCGACGCCCATCGCTTTGCCTCGATCCCTGACATGCTTGTGCAAAGCTGCACGCAATACGCATCGCGCCCGGCCTTCACCCACATGCATGTAGCCCTGAGCTACGCCCAAATCGACCAGTTGACGCGCGACTTTGCCTCCTGCCTCCAACAGATGGGGCTGCGTCGGGGAGACCGGGTAGCTGTGATGCTGCCAAACCTGCTGCAATACCCCGTGGCCATGTTCGGCATCCTGCGCGCTGGCCTGGTGGTCGTGAACATCAATCCGCTCTACACGGCGCGCGAACTGCAGCACCAGCTTGCCGACTCCGGTGCAGTCGCAATTGTTTTGCTGGAGAACTTTGCCCGCACACTGGAACAGGCCCTCGGCGCGACCGCCCTGCGCGACGTGATCATTACACGCGTCGGGGATCTCATGCCGCCGCTGCGAGCTTGCATGGTCAACCTGTTCACCAGTTGGGTCCGGCATCGCGTGCCGACATGGCATCTGCCGGGCTCCGTCAGCCTCCACGCGGCACTGAGCAGAGGCCGCCGGCTGCCGCCGCGCGACCCCGCACTATCGTCGGATGATGTCGCCTTGCTGCAGTACACGGGGGGTACCACCGGCGTCCCAAAGGGGGTAATGCTCACGCATGGCAACCTTGTCGCCAACGTCGAACAGATCGCGGCCTGGCTCGGTAATACGCTAACGGCCGGACAGGAAGTTGTGGTGACGCCACTGCCCCTGCATCACATCTTTGCGCTGACGGCGAACCTGCTCACTTTCGTACGTTGGGGTGGCAACAATGTGCTTGTCACCGACCCGCGCAATGTCCGCCGCCTGCTACATACTTTGCGCACCACGCACTTCAGCGCGATCAGCGGGGTGAACACCCTCTTCAAGGCATTGCTCGATGCGCCTGGCTTTCAAGCGGTATGCCGTGCCAGGGCTGGAACGCTGAAGCTGGCAGTTGCCGGAGGCATGACCGTCGAGCCGGAGGTGGCGCTGCGTTGGCTGCGGGCCACGGGGATTCCCCTGACTGAGGGCTACGGCCTTACCGAAGCGGCGCCGGTTGTCTGCATCAATCCTGTGAGCAGTACGGCATTCACCGGGAACGTGGGCATGCCGCTGCCCTCCACTCATGTCGCCATCCGGGACGATGCAGGCCGTGACCTGCCGCCGGGGCAACCGGGCGAAATCTGCGTCCAAGGCCCGCAGGTCATGCGGGGCTACTGGAACATGCCTGAAGAAACTGCGCACGTATTTGGCGCCGACGGGTGGCTGCGCACCGGGGATGTGGGCATGATGGACGATCGGGGCGCCATCCGCTTCCTCGCGCGCAGCAAGGAAGTCATCGTGGTCTCCGGCTTCAAGGTCTACCCCAGGGAAGTCGAAGAGGTGGCGATGCAGCACCCGGCTGTCCAGGACGCGAGGGCGGTCGGCGTCCCGGATGCGCATTCCGGCCAGGTCGTCGGACTCTTCGTGGTCAGGCGATACCCTACGCTCTCCAGCGAGGCGCTGCTGGCCTATTGTCGAGCAAGGCTGACCGGCTACAAGGCGCCTCGTTATATCGCTTTTCTGCCATCGCTGCCCCGCTCCGCTGTCGGAAAGTCATTTGTCCGGGAACACGCCGCCGATTCGCCCCGTGCCGGCGTCGACGCGCGTACCTGAATCGCGTTTGGGTGAAGACACACAACTGGAGCTAGAGCCATATGAAGGCTGATTGGCGTCGAACTTTCGCAACCAGAGTGGCATCTAGTTTCCCTGCGTCAGGTACAGGGTCCGGCACTCGAGTTCCCGTCCTCGCACCACCCGCTTTCCAATCAGCGGACCGCGCGTCTCGGTGACGACGGTGCGCTGCCCCTCTTCCTCGGCATCGTTGTAAAAATAAAGAACCACCCAATCCTCAGTCCGCCCGAGTTCGTGCGCCCTGCTCGTGTTGGAGTACAGCGCGGTGAAATGCCAGCCGTCCTGCGTGAGATGCATGACAGGCAGCCATGCCTTGTTCTGCGGATTCAATCGTCGTGGCGCAATGGTTGGCAGCATTCCAGCAGCGGCCTTCTGCCGATAAATGCGGTCCACCTCCAGTAGAAGTGGCGCTGGCGGTTCGGTTGGAAGAGGATTGCGTTGCCGCATGTTTCGCCAGCGCCGGCGACGGCTCAGCATATCGTCCAGTCCGGCACGGATGGCCGCCAGCCTACGCGGCCCGATGCCCTCGACCTGTTCAAGACGACCGTCGCGCGCCGCAAGTTCTAGCGCCTCGAGAGTATCGACATGCAGCGTGTCATGGATGCGCGCGGCGAGTTCAGGTCCAATACCGGGCACTGCCTGGAACATCCCTGTGTATGCGTCTCCACCAAGGAGTCGTTCCAACTGGTGCCAACGGCCCGTAATGAGCATCTCCGCAATAGCGCCTGCAATGCCCTTGCCGATCCGTGGCAGCGCATCCAGTGCACTGGTGCCCCCCTGGTCGAAAAGCGTCCGGATATCGACATCGAGGTTCGCGATGGTATCGGCTGCAGCCAGGTAGGCGATCACGCGGAACGGATTCGCGCCCTGCGCCTCAAGGTGCTGCGCGGCTTCACGCAGGCTTTCCGCTATTACCTGGTTGTCAGGAAACTGCTGCACGTTCGTGTGCAGCAAATTCGCATCGGCAGTTGTGCCTCCCTCAACTGCGCCACCTCCCGGTCCGCGCTCACCGCGATTCATGCCAGCACCCGCTCTGCAACGGCCTCACTAGTCCTCGCTTGAAACAAACTGGCGAGCTCCGCGCACGGTCGCTCGTTCGCAGGGGTGGCGATGAGAATCAGATCCATGAATCCGCGTCCGGCCAAAGCCTCAATCCCGGTGCCAGTGCACATGCAACTCGGTTTCCATGTTTCGGTAGTCGATGTCCAGCCTGCCACGGTACGCGTGCTGCACGGCGTTGCCGATATCGCGCGCAATATGCGAGCCCGTAGTGGTGATTACGGTACCCTGCTCCCCCGATTCGATCGCCATTACACGCTCCATGGGATGCTGGGTCTGCATCTTGGCTTCGTGGTGCCGCACCAGGGCAATCAGTTCGTTGCGATTTGCTGCCTCGAATCCACCGTCAAGTACGACACGACCGGCAGGAACGCGATCGGCGATGCGCTGGCATGCCGAGCACACGAGCGAGGCCGAGCCGGGCGGCGCCGCACGCCATTGCCAGTGGCCGCGCATGAACACGGCATGGCACACAGGACATGAAGCCACTGCCGGAGCGACCGCCGGCTGGCGGTAGCGGTCCGGAATGTGCTCGACGGGAAACGGCCTCCAGCGCACGGGCCGGACCTTGGCGGATTGCGCTCGTACTTTCATCGCGTCTTCTCCTCTGCTTGAACAAACTGAATTCCGGATGTGCCGGCCGGATCCGTTGCACGCGGATTCTCCGCTTACACCCGGCGCACACTCATAAACTAGGCGCCCGGCTGCGCTGCAAGTTGGGCTGGATCAAACGAATCCTTCTAACGCTCGCAACGGCATGCGCACCAGCATCGCGCCACTGGCACAGCACATACCAGGCGCGCGGGCTTTTTGCTCCCCGGTCAGGGAACCCTGACAGCACCACGCCCACCCCTGACGGCATTCCCAGTGCTGCCTGATTTCGCGATCGCAGGTCGCCCACAATACTGAACCCATGAATCCATGCGCCGAACCCAACCGGCTTCCCGCGCAACCACTGGAACAATCCTGCGCGCAGGCCAGGAAACTCACGTATTTGGAGCTGGGCTGGAGGCAATGATGTTCGCGACAAGCAAGCAACATCCGCGCTATGGCAAGCAGATTTCGCTACCGGATCGGGATGCGCTCGACGCGCGTTGACATGCACCCTTCCAAGCTGGGTTCCGGCCGCAGCCAGCCTAACGGCACACCAGCCTCGCCGCCGCAAGCCGCGATTGCTCGACGGCGGGCCGTCCACGGGAGTCACCATGCCGTCCCCGCTTACACCCTTCCTGGCAGTACGAGAGAGCGCCCACCGCTTGCAGGGCGACGACTCCGACTATGCGCCGCTGCTTGAACTTGCCCGTGGCAAGCAGTTCGTGCTCCTCGGCGAGGCCACACACGGCACCGCCGAGTTCTACCGAATGCGCGCACAGATCACGCAGGCGCTGATTGGCGGCTATGGTTTCGACGCCGTGGCCATCGAGGGCGACTGGCCGGACGTTTGGCGCGTCAATCGCTACGTCCAGGGCGAGGGCGATGACAGCGGCGAGCAGGCGCTCGCTGATTTCGAGCGATTCCCGTCCTGGATGTGGAGGAACCCGGAGTTCCTCTCATTCATTCTCTGGCTGCGTGCGCACAACGCGGGCCTGCCCGTGGAGCAGCGAACCGGCATCTACGGCCTGGATCTCTACAGTCTCTATCGCTCGGCAGAAGCCGTCATCGGTTATCTCGATCGCACCGACCCTGCTCAGGCGGAATCGGCTCGCCGGCATTATGCTGCGCTCGATCATGTGCGCGACCCCGCTGCCTACGGCTATCAGGCGGCTGCAGGACTGCGCGCGCCTGCACGGGAGGGCGCCGTCCGGCAACTTCTCCAGTTGCGCAACGACGAGGCCGCCTACATCTCCGAGAACGGACTGGCCGCGATGGACTCGCATTACTTTGCCGAGCAGAACGCACTGGTGGTGGTCAATGCGGAGGCCTATTACCGAGAGATGTTCGGCCGCCGCGTAAGCACGTGGAATCTGCGCGACGCGCACATGGTGCAAACACTCTATTCACTGGTGGCTTATCGGCAACGCCGTGGCAGCAGCGGACGCACCGTGGTCTGGGCGCACAATTCCCATCTGGGGGATGCCCGGGCTACCGAATCCCACCTGCGCGGCGAATGGAACCTTGGGCAACTGGTGCGCCAGCGTGCCGGCACGCTGGCACTGCTAATCGGCTTTACAACCTACACGGGTCACGTCTGCGCTGCCTCGGAGTGGGATGGCGACCCGGAATACAAGCGTATCGTGCCGGCCCTGCCTGACAGCTGGGAGGCACTGTTTCATGCCACAGGACTTGACCGATTCTTCCTGCCGCTGGGACCGGGGGCGAGCCACCCATTGTTCGAAACCATGCTGGAGCGTGCGATTGGCGTGCTCTACCTACCCCAGACCGAACGCGTCAGCCACTACTTCAGTGCGTCCATCGCAAACCAGTTTGATGTGCTGTTTCACCTGGACGAAACCGCCGCGCTCGAACCACTGCAGCCGGCGGAGCGGGGCGCGATCCCGTAGAGGCGCAACGCCGCGCGAGACAATGGCGTACTTTCCTCCGACACACCCCCCGACTTGCTATCGGGTGTCGCCGAAGATCTTCGGGCTTGGCACTGATTCGAGCCGATTGCGCTGAATCAAGTTGAAGTTTCGGCCGCGGCCTAGAGTTTCCGTAGAAGTTGCTTCGCCATGCGCCGTCGCCAAGTGAGCCCACCATGCCAGACCGCAATCTAGAGCTACGTCACCTCGCACTGGAAGACAGGCACCTCGCGCAGTGTCGGCTACATATACGGCGGCAGACTGAACTCATCCGATGGTACTTGGCAGTCGGTCACGACGCCGGCCAAGCACATGCGTTGCTCGCGGCGTTGCGCCAAAGGCAAAACGCAATGAGAGAGCATCGCCGGTCAATTCTGGCAATGCTGGAGGATCGTTAGCCCAAGTAGCGAGACCAAGCCGGGGTGACCAAGATCGAGCGTGAAAGCCCGGCATGGCTATCGGAGGTACTCCCATGCGCCGCGTGAACCTGAGCAAGGCTTTTACGCTGATGGAGTCAGGGCCTGTGGTCCTCGTGACGACCCATGACGGAAAGAAGAACAACATCATGACTATCTCCTGGACCATGGTGACGGACTTCTCCCCGATGTTTGCCATCACGACAGGCAAGTGGAACCATTCCTTTGCAGCATTGCGAAAGAATAGGGAGTGTGTCATTGCGATTCCCACCGTCGACCTATTGGATAAGGTGATTGGCATAGGGACGTGCACCGGGGCAGACGTAGACAAATTCTCCAAGTTCAAGCTCACACCTGTTCAGGCCGAGCTCGTCAGCGCCCCCTTGATCAAAGAGTGCCTCGCCAACATCGAGTGCAAGGTCATCGACATCGTCAAAAAGCACAACATTGTTGTGCTACAGGGGATTTCCGCATACATCGATACCGCGCGCAAGGAGAAGCGCGTGGTTCACGCGATTGGCGACGGAACGTTCATAGTCGACGGCCGCAAGATTGACCGGAAGAAGATGATGGCTTCCAAGCTCCCATCGGGGGTTTAGCTTTCACGGCGTGACGGCGTGACGGAAGCATCGGGGTCGGCCATGGAAAACATTGCGATTGCTGTCTCAACTACGCCGCCGTGGTGGAGCGAGCAGACAGAGATGTGCGAGCACAAGGGCATCGGCCATCCCGATAGCCTTTGCGACGGAGCCGTCGAAGCTGCAGCCCAGGCTCTGTGCTGCGCCTACCTCGACGCCTATGGCGCAATCCAGCACTTCAATCTCGACAAGGCGCTACTGGTCGGCGGTGTCAGTGCGCCGAAATTCGGCGGCGGCCAGCTTCGGCGCCTCATGCGATTGATAGTGTCCGGCCCGGTCACCGAACTCCCGGCTGCCAGGACGAGGCACGTTGTCGAGGAGGCTATTCACGAGTATCTGAGGTCGTGTTTGGGCGGAGCTAGTGACGCCATCAAAGTAGAGGCCATGCTTCGCCCCTCGGCCCCGAACCTCCAGCGAGTTGCCGCCAGGCCATCTGTCCCGCTATCGAACGACACCTCGTTTGGCGTCGGCTATGCACCACTTTCCCCTCTCGAAAACGCAGTGCTGGCGGCTGCCCGGGTCCTGCGTTCAAGTGAATTTCACGGCTCCTTCGAGGCGGCCGGGCATGACTTCAAAATCATGGGCAGTCGGCTCGACGGGCACTACCGCCTCACCATCGCGCTGGCCTTTGTCGATCGCTATATACGCCGTGTTGACGAATACTTTGCGCTGAAAGATCTGATAGCGTCGCATCTCGCTGGGCGCATCCAGCCACCGTGCGAGATTGCAATCAATACTCTGGACGATCAAGCCGCTCAGGACGAAAGTGACATCTACCTGACCGTTACCGGTCTGAGCGCGGAGCATGGGGATGACGGTCAGGTGGGGCGCGGAAATCGAGTCAACGGCTTGATTACGCCTTACCGGCCAATGTCACTAGAGGCCGCCGCAGGCAAGAACCCAGCATCGCATGTAGGCAAGCTCTACAACGTGCTCGCCCATCAGCTCGCTGCCCATATCGCAACAAGCGTGGATGGCGTGACCCAGGTCGTCGTACGGCTCCTTTCCGCCATTGGTCGGCCGGTCGACCAGCCGCAGTTGGCGGCCATCGAGATCGTAGCGAATGGAGGGCTCTCTCCCACGCAGCAGCATCTGATTCGCGAACTCGTCCAGCAGCGACTGGCTGACCTTCCCACATTGGTCAAGGAACTGGCGACCGGCACGGTGCCGGTCTTCTAGGTCTCAATCCTCAGCCGCCCTTATCCGCGCACGGTCCTTGTTACGCAGCTTCGCATTCCTTGATTGGCGTCAAGAGCCCACCTCTCTGGAATCCAATACTGAGATGCAGGTCGGGCCTGCCAATTGCCCATAGGAGGATGGGAAACAGACAAAGCCCGCGGCTCCTTCGGCGGAAGCACTCGGCGCCGCTGATGGGCAGACGCCACATACGACCGGTCAATTTGAAATCGCACGCCAGCAGCCGAGCCTTGGACATCCTGGACATTGCAGAGGAGCGGTAGAGATGAGCTTGCTTACACAGAATCTTGCTTGGGTCCTGCTCAGCGGAGTGGCCTTAAGCGCTCTAGTGGCGTGGCAGCGATACATGAGCCGGCGAGAAAATTCGAACAGTACCGAACTCCATAGAGCGCAAGAGTGCACCCCTACTGCAGATGACCCGGTTACCGGCAACAGCGTCCGCATCGCGCACGCTATCGCAGCAAATTTCGAAGGAAAGACGTACTTCTTCGAGTCCGAAAGTTCACGAGCAGTATTTCAGCAAGACCCCGAGCGATATATACACCGCCACCATCGTCATCACGACTGCTGCTAGACGAAGCCTTCCGTAGCATTTCCTTCCAATCTCATTCCGCTGCGTCAGCAGAGATCCGAGCCATCATCGTATTCAAGAACGAGTTACTTGCCCAGCATGCCGCCGGCTATGCCCCGGCCCATGCCAGTCCCCATGGCGCTCTGATTGTCCATCGTCGCGAGCATCATTTCGTCCATCAGAGCGACGTGCTGACTTGTCATGCCGCGACACATACCAGCTTGAGCGGCACGCGTTCCCCCAGGTGGTTGCATCACGCCCGGGCCCAGCATTCCGCTGGTCTTGTGCACGGTAGTCATGGCTTCCTGCATGACCTTTGCCCGTTCTGCAATCAGCATATCGCGCTCTTCTGGCTTCTTGGCCTGCGATAACCGCTCCCGGATTGCGCGTAGATGGGCAATCTGGGCATCAAGATCAGGATTGTTCGGTACTGCCGCCGCGGGGTCATCACGAGGCTCCGGAGCATGTTTAGCTGGGCCGTTTGCAGGCGGCGCCGAAAAAGACAATGGAGCCCAGGCGACACCGGCCAGCATGATAAGAAGGGAAACACTCCGATTCTTCGCCATGACGGTATTCCTCCATTGGTTGCGATTAGGCGCAATGGCCCTTTACAAAGCTAGGGCATTGCTCTCGGTGGTAGTTGATTTGCGTCAACGAGCACTCGCCACCGCACGGATGGGCGGGAGCACGCTCTGACCCACTGCGTCGCTGACCGCTATGGGATCAGCAACAGGCGTACATTCGCCGCCGTATCACCGGCCGTTCGAGCCGGTCCAATGCAGGAGGCTAATTGAGGATGGCCGACGCTGACATTGTTCCAACGTAGCAAAGTTGCTTTCGATCAAGGAATGCAGCAGCGGCGCCTCTAAATTAATTGAAAGGAGTCTCAAGCTTCGCAGATGGCGCTGACGCAAGCACACGACGTACTGCGCCGCGGCGCAGCATTTTGAGATTAAGTGGCTACGCGTGGTGAATCAACATGAGCAGCACCCATCCCCCCGAATTCAAACAACCGCACCGCCCACCCGCTTTCAGCGGCGACCTCCTGCGAAATCGACAGGACTTTTCGCTCGTCCTTGGGGGGCCGCTCTTTCAATTGCTGCGCCGGGCGCACCTATCCGACGATGCATTGTTGCTGGTACGCCAGCGCATCATCTTCCTCTCGCTCGTCGCGTGGTTGCCGCTCCTGCTGCTTTCCGCGATCGAAGGAAGCTTGCTCGGTAACGGTGGGAAGGTGCCATTCCTCTGGGACATCGAGGTTCATCTCCGCTTTCTTGTCGCGGTTCCACTGCTGGTCGCCGCGGAACCGGTGGTGCACCAGCGCCTGCATGGCATCGCGCAGTCTTTCCTGGAGCGGAATCTGATTCCGGAAGCAGCGATCGCGCAGTTTGATGGCGCGATCGGCGCGGCATTCCGGCTGCGCAACTCCGTGCTCGCCGAAGCCCTGCTGGTCGCACTCGTCTATGGCATCGGCGTAGTGGTCGTCTGGCGTCACTACACGGCCCTCCAGGCAGCCACATGGTATGCGACACCTTCAGGTGGCAATTCAAGACTCTCACTGGCCGGCATTTGGTACGGATACATCAGCCTGCCGCTTTTCCAATTCCTGCTGATACGCTGGTATTTCCGCCTGTTCATCTGGATGCGGTTTCTCTGGCAGGTGTCCCGCATCAAGCTGAGCCTCATTCCCACTCACCCGGATCGTGTCGGTGGCCTCGGATTTCTGGCCAATACGGTCTATGCCTTCGCGTTGCTTCTTGCAGCGCATGGCGTCATGGCCGCGGCCAATCTCGCCAATCGCATCTTCTTCCTGGGGGCCGCCCTTCCAGAATTCAAGACGGAAATTGGAGCGATGGCTGTCTTCCTGCTGGCCGTAGTCTTCGGCCCGTTGCTGGTATTTGCGCCCCAGCTCGCGCAGGCCAAACGGCAAGGCCTGAACGAGTATGGCACGCTGGCTGAGCGATACGTGCGCGAGTTCGACGGCAAATGGCTGCGCGGTGGCGCACCGGCGGACGAGCCTTTCGTCGGGAGTGCCGACATTCAGTCACTCGCCGATCTCGCCAATAGCTTTGAAGTAGTGCGCGAGATGCGATTCGCGCCCATCACCAGGGACGCCATCGTGCGACTTGCGGCGGCCGTATTCATTCCGATCGTGCCGCTGGCACTGACCATGATGCCTTTGGAAGAATTGCTGAAATACGTGTTCGGGCTCCTATTTTAGATGGCCCCCGTTTTCCCGTGCTGCCAGCCTGAGATTCCTGCTCCACGCGAGCGACGTGGACCAGGTGCTGGTCGGCGGGCCCATTTTGGCATCTGATTTACAGCGAATAGTTTGGCGCATTTCGCCATGCGGAGGAGACATGTTCGGCACAGGCAAGTGTCGTCGCAGTGCAAGACTCATGCTTGTCTGCGCCGGATCGGCAGTCGTCTCAGGATGCACGAGTTGGCTTGGACCAGACATAATCCGCTCCGGCCGCCCCGCCTACAATAGCGCCATAGTCGCAACTGGGGATGAGCAGCTCCTGCAGAATGTCGTGCGAACGCGGTTCCATGACAGTGTCGGTTTTCTTACGGTGGCCTCCGTGACCGCGAACGTTTCAGTCACGGCTTCCGCATCAGTGCAGGCTGGCTTCGGGCCACCGAGCAGCTACGCAGCCAATCTCGTCCCCTTTGCCGGCGCGCTCACGACGGAGCAGAATCCGATCATCTCCTACGCTCCACTTGCGGGCGACCAACTTCTTCAGCACCTTGGCGCAGAAACAACGATGGAGCGCGCTTTCTTGATGCTGAATAGCGCATCGGAGCCGGAGCAAATTTGGTACATGATCGTCAGGCGCATTAATAACTTGCGTAACCCTGATTTTCCAGATCCGCCCCTGCTTACCGTTGACCCAGGGTTCGAGCAAGTCGTAGCCACCGCCAGCTTTCTCCAGCGCCTCGGGGTGCTCCACTGGGTACAACTTGCAGGCAATCTGAGTGGCTATGGCATGGTCATCCACAGCTATTCCCCCAACACTCGAGAGGTTGAGAGGCTGCTTTCCTTGCTCGGCGTGCAGTCCCCGATGCTTGGCGGAAACGACATTGTAGTTCCCGTCCATCTCTCCGTCGGCTCGCCGGCTCCGGGCACCATTGCCATTGAAACGCGCTCGCTGTTCGATTTGCTGCGCATAGCGGGCGCCACAATCGACGTGAGCCCCGACACGTCAGGGGCGGGCCGTCTCCCCGCGCCTGGCCCAGCAGCCAGTGGATTGCGAATTCGTTCGGGAAGTGCTCAGCCTCCGGATGCCCGGGTGGCCACGCAGTATCGAGGCAAGTGGTACTACATTGACGCGGATGACGAATCGAGCAAGGAGTGGTTTACCGTCCTGCAACTGCTGGCGGGCGCACCGGCGGGGGGCGGTTCCGCAGCACCGCTGCTGACGATTCCAGTCACGGGCCGCCGTTAAGGTTTGCAAGGTGTCCAGTTACTGCCTACAGCAGCCAACCATCAGTCCCAGCCGCAGCCGTCGCTTGGTAAGCAGGCGCCTTGGCGACTTTCTCGAGCGGCCGCGACGCTGTTCGTCGGAATTTTGTGGTGGATCAAATCTCTTGATTCGGCAGCGACTTAACTACGAATCGTCTTTGGCATTGGTGCCACACCAGCGAGTGACAAGAGCTCTCGTTCACTTCGCCTGATCATTGTTGCGTCACCATTTTTGGCCACCCAATGCCCCCAATTGGCCAGTTACTGGGGACACTGTTCGTCAAGCAGGCAATGACATGGAGGGAAATCTCCAGTGAAACTCGATACAGTAGGCAGCCTGCTGGCCGCCCTTCTCATGCTCTTGATTGGCGCGCTGATCAACCGGCACGTGCGGGTCCTTTCCAAGTACAACATCCCGGACCCCATCACCGGTGGGCTGCTATTTGCAGCAGTCGCCTCTACCTTGCTGGCTACCACCGGATTTCAGCTCACAATGGAGCAAAGCATCAAGCCGACGCTTCTGCTGATGTTCTTCGCCGGGGTGGGCCTTGGCGCCGATCTGAAACTGCTCAAGCGCGGCGGAAAAGCGCTGGCTATCTTTCTGATCATTCTCTTTCCTTACATCCTGGTGCAAAACACGGTAGGCGTTGCCGTGGCCCGTCTTCTGGACCTGCACCCCATCTTCGGCCTGGTCGGCGGCTCCATTACCTTGGTCGGCGGGCATGGAACGGGGGCCGCTTATGCTGAACGATTTGCGGAGGTCAACAATCTTCAGTCGGTGATGGAGCTGACGATGACTGTTGCCACGATTGGTCTGATTCTCGGCGGTCTGATTGGCGGGCCGGTGGCGGAGTACCTCATCAACAAACATCAGTTGCGCGCGGCGGCGGTCGATGTCGATGAGCCAGGTGAGCGCGAGGCGGTCTCGCCGATCAGCAAACTTGGCATGACCGGAGCCCTTGCCGCGATGCTTGCCGCGGTGCTCGCCAGTCAGTGGCTGGCAGAAAGAATCTCGGGCGGAGCCATTACGATTCCGGCCTTCCTCTGGTGCATGATGAGCGGCATTGCAATGCGCAATCTCCTGCCATTTGCAGGTATTCACCTGGACGACCGCGCCACCGAATTGGGCTCAGGCGTGTGTCTGTCGCTCTTCCTCGTAATGACCATGATGGCACTGGACATCGTGGATGTTGCACGCTCGGCAGGCCCCTTCCTCGTCATTATCGCGTTGCAAGTGGTGTTCATTGTCCTGTATGTCGTGCTTGTCTGTTTCCGCTTCATGGGACGGGACTACGAGGCGGCCGTCACCTCGGCGGCGTTCATTGGGTTCAACATGGGATCGACCGCCACGGCGATGGCAAACATGGGGGCGATCACCGCCAAGCATGGACCGGCACCGGGCAGTTTCCTCATAGCACCGCTGGCAGGCGCATTCTTTGTCGATCTGATGAACGCAATGGTCTTGACGTTGATGCTGGCATTGCCGTTCATGGGAGGCTGATCATGCGAGTTCTCCTATCCCTCCTCCTCACGATGGTTCTCGCCGCTTGCGGTGGCAAACCTGATACCGAGGCGTTGCGGACCATCGTCAATGAACGGCTAGCGCTGGCACTGCCGGCCGGGACGGTGGAACTGGCCGGGCTCGAGCGGCGCGGCTCCCAGGCCGACACAAAAGCTCCGTCCGGGGAAACTCGCCGCATCGTCTACTACGACGTTGAGCTCAAGCTCAAGCGCGATTTCGACTTCGGTGCGTGGAATGCGCCCGGCGTAGCCGGCCTGGTTTCCGCGCTCGGCGCTGGCCCCAAGGGCGTCGTCGGCATTACGTCCGGTGGTAACAAGGCAGGCGATATCATCCGCGGTCATGGCTCTGCCCTGTACCAACTTCATGCCGACCAGTGGACCCCGGTCGCCGCAAGCGGCTACAAGCCGCCGGAGGCGCCCGCCAATGTGGCCGCGATGCCCCTGGGATTGGCGGCGATTCCTGCGGCGATCAAGAAGGTACTTGAATCGGTCCCAGCTGGCATGACACCTGCCGAACAGGCCGTGGTTCAGCAGGAACTGGCGAACGCGTCGACTAACATTCAGGGCCGTCTGGCGCGCATGGAGTCCGGCTATGCCATCGCCGCAGGTGAAGAGCATGGACAGTACCTGCGACTGGCCCGCGCTATCGCCGCCAATGCCACCGTACGGGTTGTGCCCTTGATTACACACGGCGGCGAGGAAAACCTCGCCTTGCTGCGCAATGGCAAAGCCTCGTTCGCACTCGCGCAGGGGGACGCCGCACTGGACGCCTACGAAGGTGTTGGCGCATTTTCGACCGAGGAGCCCTACACTGGGCTGCGAGCGATCGGAAGCCTTTACCCCGAGGCCGTACATATCCTGGTGCGCGCGGATAGCCCACTCATGACGGTGGCGAACTTGCGCGGCAAGCGTATTGCAGTCGGCGAACCAGGCTCAGCGTCCCGGACCACGGCGCTGCGGGTACTTGAGGCGCACGGGCTGCACATTGCCGACATTCGGCCGGAGGCGCTCGGCATCGGCGCCGCCCTGGTAGCGCTAAAGGAAGAAGAAGTCGACGCAGTAATTCTTGTAATTGGCACGCCGGCCGACAGCGTGCGTGATGCGCTTGCCGATACGCCACTGCGGCTGCTGCAACTCTCCCCTGCGGCTATCACGACGATGACCGACGCCGGGCGCGGTTACTTTCCCTACACCATTGCGCCAGGCGCTTACTCGAACCAGGTGACGCCCGTTGCCACCATCGGCACCGCGGCGCTGTTGCTGACAAATGGCGAGCTGTCCGATTCCGAGGTGGCCGCGGTGACGCGCCTTGTCTTTGGAAAGGGGCAAGACTTCGCTGCGCTTGGCAGCATACAAGGCGCGGAAGTATCGGCGGCGAATGCCAGACAGTCCGTGCTGGTGCCCCAGCATCTCGCGGCGGCCAAGGAACTCGATGCCATGGCAGCCGCCTCTCAGCGGTCCAATCGTTCAAATGTCATTGACTCATCGGGCAAGCATTAGATTGACGGGCTTTGAAACCAGGATGATTCTTGGCAGCCACACCTGAGCGAAATCGCGAAATTGCTGACCTTCTTGAGCGACTTTCGCGAGTGTCAAATACGCATCGGGTAGCTGCCGCCATGCTGAGGCAAGGCAAACGGCCGAGATGGGTCGAGGCCGTGTGGAAACGTCTCTCGAAGGGTGCCAATGCAAGTCCCCTCCAGGGCGAGCCTGCCTAGTCGGATTTTCGGCTAATCCGGTTGTGGGACGAGCCGAAACGGGTGCTAACTGGGCTAAAGCGCTCCTGAGGGCGATCTTCAGCCCATTTTTGGACGCAAATGGGTGCTTACGCGGCGCGCTATGCGTGCGGCTTCGTCGTGGTCTTTCGTGCGGAGGCTGCGAACGATCTCCCGTTTGCCGGGGTAGTGCCCGAGAAGATCACCGGGAATTTTGCGACGAAAGTAGTAGGTGCTTTCGCGTTGGATGAGGTGGTTGGATTTCGCCATGTTCGCACTCCGTCTGAGAGGGTCGGTGTAACAGCCACCGGACAGTGCACGCCTCGGAAACCCGCTCCAGAAAAAACAAAACCCCGGAAGACCGCGATCTTCCGGGGTTCGCCGCCAATACTGATGTAGTGGCGGAGACGGAGGGATTCGAACCCTCGATCCAGGTTTTGGCCCGGATGCTCCCTTAGCAGGGGAGTGCCTTCGACCTGTATGCCTTGCTGCGCAAGGCTTTGCGGCTCGTTGCACTCGCCGCTCCCTCGGCCACGTCTCTTGTTCGACTGTTACACCACGCAGTCCGCGTGGAAGGCTTTAGTGTAGCAGTATCCCGGATTCCAGAGGTCGCATAGCGGGGGCACAATTCTCCTATCTGCCGCCGATGGCGCGGGCTATAAACTGCACCGAGGAACGGAGCGCAAAGCACCAAGTACCGTGCATCCACTCACAAGGATGACGTACATGGGCACCATCATTGAACGCTTTACCAAGCGCAACGAGGCTCGCTTCCAGGCGAAGATTCGCCTCACGGGCATGCCGATAGCATCAAAGGTCTTCAGCAGCCGAGAGGAAGCGGAGACATGGATACGCGCCACGACGCCGGAACTACAGGCACGCTCCCGAGTAACGGCGCGAGAGCAAGCTCAGGCGAAGATGCTCAAAAAATTCAGAGACCGCCCACACATCGTGGCTGATCTCCTCCATCGCCGCCTAACTGATGAGACGGGTAGCAAGAAGGGAGCAGACGCCGAGACTAATCACATCCGCAGCATCCTGAAGTACCCACTAGCCCGCATGCACTTGACGAACCTGACCCGCCATGACATCAATGAATGGCGGGACCAGAGATTGCAAGACGTTGCGCCAAGCACCGTCAATCGGGAACTGAACATCCTCAATGCAGTATTCAAGCTGGCGGTCTACGAATGGGATGTATCTCTCTGCAAGAGCGTGCTGGTGTCAGTACGACGCCCCATGAACCCGCATGGCCGGGAGCGTCGTCTTCAGCCCGGAGAGGAAGAGGCTTTGCGGGCTGCTGGGGAAGCCGCAAGAAATCCATTCGTACTACCCATCTTGGACTTGGCCCTTGAAACAGCCATGCGTCGGAGTGAGATTCTCAACCTTGAATGGGGGCGGATCAACTTCCAGAACCGTGCTATCCAGTTGATCGACACGAAAAATGGCAAGCCGCGAGGCGTCCCGCTGTCGAAGCGAGCGATGGCAGCATTGGACTCGCTTCGGCGTGTCGCCGCACGCCATCTTGGCCGTGACGGGGAAATCGACACCGGCCCCGTGTTTCCCGGCCTTACCGTCAATGCCTTCAAACTCGCGTTTGATCGCA
>JAFAJB010000214.1 GCA_019236395.1 Cupriavidus sp. | reverse complement strand
TCAGGTCGTATGGCACGCGCACGGCGTGATCGCTGCTGAACCAGAACAGCGCGAACAGCACCAGGATGGCCAGGCCGATGGTGAACACGCCGGCAAGAAAGGCGTTTGACTTGTTTTCCATCAGGCTTCTCCAGGATACGGGGGCGCGCTGCCGGGCCCGGTGGGCGCCGGCAGTGCCTGCAGCGCGCGCTGGGCGCGATCGCCCAGAAAATATTCGCGAATGAACGGGTGATCGACCTTGATCACCTCTTGAATCGGGGCGGCGGCCAGCACCTTGTGGTCCGCCAGCACGGCCACGCGATCGGACAACGCCACGAGCGTGTCCAGGTCGTGCGTGATCATGACCACGGTCAGGCCGAGTTCGCGGCGAAGTTCCCGGATCAGTGCCACGTAGTCGTCCGAGGCCATCGGGTCGAGCCCGGCCGTCGGTTCGTCCAGGAAGACGAGCTCGGGTTCCAGTGCCAGTGCACGGGCCAGCGCCACGCGCTTGATCATGCCGCCGGACAGGTCGGCCGGCATCTTGTCGGCATCCTTGGCCGACAGCCCCACCAGTTGCAGCTTGAGCAGCGATGCCTGGCAGATCAGGTTGTCGGGCAGCGCGCGCATTTCGCGCAGCGGCAGCGCGATGTTGTCGATCACCGACAACGCGGAGAACAGCGCGCCGCGCTGGAACTGCAGGCCCCAGCGGTTGCGCAACGCCTGCAATTGAGCCGCCGTCAGATCGGCCGGGTTTTCGCCGAAGACCCGAATCGAGCCGGAGGTCGGCCGCTCCAGGCCGACGATCTGGCGCAGCAGCACGGTCTTGCCCGAGCCGGAGCCGCCGACGATCGACAGTACCTCGCCGCGATAGACATCCAGGCACAGGTCGTTGTGGACCACGTTGTCGCCATAGCGCTTGACGAGGTTGCGGACCTCGATGATCGCCTCGCGCGGGGTGTCGCGTTCGATGGTGGCGCTCATAATCCGACATCCTTGAAGAGGATCGCGAAGAATGCATCGGCGATGATGACCACGGTGATCGACGTCACCACCGACGCGGTCGTGCCCTGGCCCAGGCTCTGCGTATCGGGCTTGATGCGCAAGCCGAAATGGCAGGCCGTCAGCGCGATCAGCATGCCGAACACGACGCCCTTGCCCAGGCCCAGCCACAGGTTGGCCACCGGCACCGCATCGGGTAGCTCGCGCAGGAAGAACACGTAGCTGATGTCGAGCTGCAGCCGTGCGGCGACCATGCCGCCCGCCAGCGCCAGCAGATCGGTCCACGCCACCAGCAGCGGCATGGCGATGGCAAGCGCGATCACGCGCGGCATGATCAGCCGGAAGCCGTGCGAGATGCCCATCACGCTCATCGCGTCGAGCTCCTCGGTCACGCGCATCACGCCGATCTGCGCGGTGATGGCCGAGCCCGAGCGGCCCGCGATCAGGATCGCGGCCAGTACCGGACCGAGTTCACGGATGATCGCCATGCCAAGAATATTGACGATGAACGTGCTGGCGCCAAAGATCCGCAACTGGTTGGCCGACAGGTATGACAGCACGATGCCGATCAGGAAGCCCACCAGCGCCGTGATGCCGAGTGCCTTGTAGCCGACGTTGTAGATGTTGGCGGAAATCTCGCGCCACGGGCCGCGCTGCGGGGCACGCAGGAAGCGCAGCAGGTCGAACGTCAACTGGCCGAGCATCGTGATGCCGACGGCAAGCTGGGCGAAGAACGACAGCAGGTTCGCGCCGATGACCGTGACCGGGTTGAAGCGCTCGACCATCCGCTTCTTCCAGCCCTCGCTGCGCATGCGGGCAATGCGGTCGAAAACGCGCCGCTGGCCGTCGTTGAGCGAGACGTTCTCAGGCATGCGGCCGTTCCAGGCCTGCCAGATCAGTTGCGCGCCGATGTGATCGAGGCGCGTGATGCCGTCTAGCGACCACTGTGCGTGGCGTGGCGCCTCGGTCAGTTCGTGCAGTTGGGCGCGTAACCCGCGCGCCTCATGGCATCCGGCGAGCGCAAGCGCGGTCCATTCCCCCTGCAGCAATACGCGGAAGGCTTCGTCCTGGCGCGAGATCTCGATGACGGGCGTCGGCTGGCGTTCCAAATGAAGATGATGTGATGGGTGAGTCTCGATTCTATGCTACCGGCCCGGGCATGGCGAACGGACGCCATCCGACACGGCCACGGCTACAATCTCGCCAGACCGCGCCCGAGCCGGTTAGATTCCCGGAATTCTTGGTATTCGACATGTCAGACCCCGATCGTTCCCTTTCCGCCCCCGCCTGGCGCATCGATACCGATGCGCTGCATCGTGCGCTCGCCACGGGGTTCGCGCATGCATGGACTGTCGAGGTGGTCGAGTCCACCGGCTCCACCAATGCCGATCTGACGCTGGCCTGCCGAACGGCGGACTGGTCTGACGATGCGTGCCTTGTGCGGGTGGCATATCGCCAGACCGCTGGCCGTGGCCGGCTTGGCCGTCCCTGGCAGGGGCAGGCCGGGCTGACGTTCTCGGTGGCGATGCCGCTGGCGCTGGCCCCGGCGAACCTGAGCGGACTGAGCCTCGCCGTGGGGCTGGCACTGTCCGAGGCGCTGGAGGATGTCGATGCGGCACTCGGCGCACGCGTTGGCCTGAAGTGGCCCAACGATCTCCAGATCGACGGCCGCAAGCTGGCCGGCATCCTGATCGAAGTGGTGCCGGCCGGGCCGCAGCGTGTCTGGGCGGTGATCGGAATTGGCCTGAACCTGGTGCGCGATGCGGACATGGAGGCGGCGCTGGGACGCGACCTGGCCGGTGTGGCCGAAGCCATGAACGCGTTCGATCCGCAGAGCGATCCGACGCGCATCCTGGCCGCGATCGCCAACCGGCTGGCGCGCATGCGCACTGAATTCCTGGTGGACGGGTTCGGTCCGATGGCCCCGCGCTGGTCCGCGCGTGACGCGTTTCGCGATGAGCCGGTGCGGCTGCTGCACGATGGCGCCGTGCAGGCCGAAGGCCTCGCGCGCGGCGTGGATGCCGAAGGACACCTGCTGCTGGAAACGCCCGAGGGGATACAGCGCATTGCCAGCGGCGAAGTCTCGTTGCGCGGAGCCAAGGCATGAGCATGCTGCTGATCGATATCGGCAACACGCGCCTCAAATGGGCGTGGTGCGATGGCGCTGCGGCCAGCCCCCTGACCAGCCCCGTCGGCGGCGCGGCGTTGCCCTCGCCGTGGCAGCACGCTGGTGCGGCCGTGCATGCGGCGCCGCTGGAGCGCGAGGCGCTGGTCGCCACCTGGCAGCAGCTTGCCGCAGGATCGATACCGGCCGTGTGGATCGCCAATGTGGCCGGGCCGACCATTGCCGCGGATCTCGATGCGGCGCTGCTGGAGGCCTTCGGACCTGCGGTGGCGCCGAATTGGGTACGCACTGCGGCGGCGCATGGCGACCTCGTCAACGGCTATCGCGAACCGACGCAGCTTGGCGTGGACCGCTGGGTCGGTTGCATTGGCGCACACCGTTGGCTGCCCGGCGAGACATTGCTGATCGTGACGGCGGGTACGGCCACGACGCTCGACATCGTCACGGCCACCGCCGACGGCGCGCGTTTCGAGGGCGGGCTGATCCTGCCCGGCCTGTCGCTGATGCTCGGCACGCTGGCGCGCAACACCGCGCAACTCCCTGAACTCGACGTGCTGGACACCGGCGCCGGGGCCGCGCGGGCGGTACGGGCGTTGGGTGCAGACAACACTCACGATGCCATCGCGGCCGGTTGCCTGGCCGCGCAGGCCGGCGCAATCGAGCGCTCATGGCGCACGCTCGGGGAAAGGGGGCCGGTACGCTGCCTGCTGTCGGGCGGCGCGCGGCATGCCGTGGCGGGCGCACTCGCGATGCCGTTCGAGATGCACGATAATCTCGTGCTACTTGGGTTGCACGCGATGGCGCTGCCGGCCTGATGTGGCCTTTCGCGCGCTCCTCGCGGCTTTCCTAATTCCTACCTGATTCCGGTCGCCCCCATCCATGCTCCGCAAAGGTCTGAACGTCCTGCTGCTGATCCTGCTGTTCGTCAACATGTGGCTTGCGGCCGCCGTGGCGGGAACATTCGGCCCCGAGCCGATGGGAGGCTGGCTGGAAAGTCCGCGTGAGCCGCAGCGTGTGGCGCAGCAGGTGCGCGTGGAGCGGATGCAGATCCAGCGGCCGCAGGCTACGGAAGCGGCGGTTCCCGCGCCTCCGTCCCAGGGGTCGTCGCCAAGCGCGCCGCGCGCCGAGAAGCCCGGCGCCATCACGCAGACCTCCGCGGCAACTTCCGCCGATAGCTGCATGGAAATGGGCGGCTTCTCGGCGCAGAGCGTCCAGCGCGCCATCGAGGATCTGAAGGCGATCGCAGCCGGTACGCCGCTGCCCGTGGAGCAGTTCGAACGCTCCGAGCAGGCGCGCTGGTGGGTGCATCTGCCCGCCCAGCCGTCGCGCGAAAATGCCGATCGCAAGCTGGCGGAACTGCGCCGACGCAAGGTCACCGACGTATCCGTGGTGGCCGGTGAGAATCCCGAGTCGTACACGGTCTCGCTCGGGCTGTTCCGTGACCGGGAGCGCGCTGACAAATTCCTGGAAGTGCTGCGCGGGCAGGGTGTGCGCACCGCGATGATCAGTGACGCGCCGCGTGCGGTGTCGCGCCAGTGGCTGCGCGTGGCGCATGCCGACGATTCCGTGCGTACGCGGATGGATGAGGTGAGGCTGCGTTATGGCGGCGACGTGCTGCAGGATTGCAAGCCGGTCACCCAGGCACGCGGCGAGTCTTCTGCGACGCGTGCCGAGGGGTGAGATTTCGTGGTGGGTGATTGAGAGGGCAGGCGTATCAAAGTGCCATCAGCGCGTCGGCGAATCAGCACCTCAGCACCTCAGCACCTCAGCACCTCAGCGCTGCGCCCGCACCTTCGTCAGCAGCTTGGTAGTCGAGCGATCGTGCAGGAACTGGATCGCGTAGGCCTGCCCGCCCCAGCTACGCACCAGCCGGGTTTCCTCGAGCGTGTCGATATCGTAGTCGCCGCCCTTCACGTAGATGTCCGGACGCACCAGCCGGATCAATTCCACCGGAGTCTGCTCGCGGAACATCGCAACGAGGTCCACGGATGCCAGCGCGGCCAGCAGCGCCATGCGGTCGCCCTCGTGATTGAGCGGGCGATCGTCGCCCTTGCCGAGCATCCTCACCGACGCATCGCTGTTCACGCCAACCACCAGGCTGGCGCCCATTTCGCGCGCCTGCGCCAGGTACGTGGCGTGGCCGCGATGGAGGATGTCGAACACGCCGTTGGTGAAGACCAGCGGGCGCGGCAGCTTTGCAACGGCGGCCAGCAGGGCGGCAACATTGTCGGCGGGAACCAGCTTGGATTCGAAGGCGGGTGCGTTCATGAGTCGGGGGGAAAGAAAAACCCCATCGTACTTCGATGGGGTTTTGGCGTGTTCAGACGTCCGGCGGGTGGGAACGCTCAGGCCTGGGCGGGCTGGGCACCACCGGCCTGCAGCCCGGCGTTCAGTTCCTTGCGATAGCGGTTCAGGTCCTGCACGGTCTCGAACGTGCGCTCGAACAGCAGCGACATGTTGTGCAGGATCCGCTCGATCACCTTCTTTTCCCAGACCTCGTCGAAGCGGATCTGCTCGTCGAGCCAGTGCTCGAGCCAGTCCGGATCGGGCAGGCGGGACTGCACGGTGTCGTTCGGGAACAATGCCTTGTTCACGTGCAGGTTGGTCGGGTGCAGCGGCTTTTCCGTGCGGCGGGCCGAGGCCATCAGCACACCGATCTTGGCAAATGCGGTGCGTGCGGTGTCGCCGAACTGGTTCAGGTACTTCTTCATGTAGCGCAGGTAGGCGCCGCCATGGCGTGCCTCGTCCTGCGACAGCGTGCGGTAGATATGCTTGATCACCGGTTCCGAGTGCCATTCGGCCGCACGGCGATACCAGTGGTTCAGGCGGATCTCGCCGCAAAAATGCAGCATCAGCGTTTCCAGCGGCGGGGCCGGGTCGAACTCGAAGCGCACGGCGTGCAGCTCTTCCTCGGTCGGCACCAGGTCCGGGCGGAAGCGGCGCAGGTACTCCATCAGCACCAGCGAGTGCTTCTGTTCCTCGAAGAACCAGATGCTCATGAACGCCGAAAAGTCGGAGTCGTGGCGGTTGTCGCGCAGGAACATCTCCGTGGCGGGCAGGGCCGACCATTCGGTGATGGCATTCATGCGGATGGTCTTCGCCTGGTCGTCAGTGAGCAGGCTGGCGTCGAAGGTATCCCAGGGGATGTCCTTGTCCATATGCCAGCGGACCGCCTCCAACGATTTGAACAGTTCGGGGTAGAGCATGCTAAGCCTTTGAAATTACGGGCGGATTCTACCAGACAGGAATCATTCTCGAATCATTTCTCTAATCCGTTTTAGCCCGGATGGCGGCGATTGCAACCGGGCCACTCTCCGCGCCCCGGCCGAAGTGGCGTTATTGCGACACTTCTGACATTTCTTGCGGCGCGGGTGTTGTCTCGGGCACAACGCCGTACAGGAAAGCGGCGATCTCGTCGGACTGGGCGGCCGCGTCACGTTCGCCCAGGGCCAGCAATGCCTGGGTGAACTCGGGTTCGAACAGCAGGTAGCTGGCGAATGCGGCGCCACGTGCCTCGGTGCCGCCCAGCGGCGACAGAAACGCGCGTACCGTGCGCGGCAGGCGGTTCAGGTGTTCGACGGCGATCGCCTCGATTGGCTCGCTCGGGGAGATGGTCATGACCTCCACCGGGCGCCAGCCTTCGGCGTCGTTGGCCATCTCGGGCATGCGAGAGAGCAGCCGGTTGATGTGCATGAGCCGCTCGATGTCGGCCTGCAAGCCATCCAGGAAGATGCTCGCCAGCGCTTGGCCGCCGACCTGCGCCAGCGACGGATAGCCGCCCGAAGGCACCGTATCGAACCAGCCGGGCCGCTGGCGCGAGGCGGCACCGATCGCCAGGATGCGCGACGCGCCAAGGTGAATCGCGGGCGACAGCGGCGACATCTGCCGCATCGTCCCGTCGCCGAACCATTCGTGATGGCCTTCGAGTTCCAGCGGTATTGCCGGGAACAGGAACGGAATCGAGGCCGAGGCCAGCAGGTGGTCCACGCCGATCGACGCTTCCACGGCCATGCGCTGGCTGCGCTGCCATGCATGGATGCGCCGGTGCGACTGGTAGAAGGTGACGTGGCGGCCCGTGCTGTACGACAGCGCGGTAACCGCGAAAGCCTGCAGCACGCCCGCGTCCAGGCTGGCCTGTACGTGCTCCGGTTCAAACAGTTCGGACAGGAAGCCGCCGAGCGGCGCGTTGTCGAACAGCGCACGTGGCGCCCGGCGAGTGACCCAGCCGAAGGCAAGTGAAGACAGCCAGCGCGCACCCGAGACGCCCACGCGCAGCACGTCTGTCCGGTAGACGTCATTGGCATGCAAGCTGTGCCAGAGCGCGGCCAGCTTGTCGGCCGCCCCACGGAAATCGGCGGCGCCGGCCGCCAGCCCCGCACCATTGATAGCACCGGCGGAAGTGCCGGCGATGATGCCGAATGGCAGCGGACAGTGCGCCAGGCCGTGACGCGCGGCGATCTTCGCGATACCGGACAGCACACCCGCCTGGTACGCGGCCCGCGCGCCGCCGCCCATCATCACCAGTGCGGTGCTCTGGCGGTGGCGGGCGCGGTTCAGGGCGTCCTCGGTGTGTGCCGAAAGTGCGGTCACTCGAATGTGTCCTCGGGCGTGCCCGGCGTGGGCGGGGTCTCTGGTTTGGCGGGTTTGCCTCTGACCGCGGCCTTCCGCGCCGGAGCCTTCTTGGTGGCGGGCTTTTTGGCGGTGGCGGGTTTCCTGGTGGCGGCGTTCTTCGACGCGGGTCTGGCCTTGCCATTGCCCGCGCCGGAGGCCGTCTTGTCAGGCTTCGGCGCAGGTTCCGCAGCGCTTCCCGGCGCAGGTTGCGCGCCCAGGCCGCCAAGGTTGCTGAACGGCGTGGCGCTGGCCGCCGCCGCAGCGCTGCTCGCGATCTGGGTGAACTGTTGCTGCAGCAGGTCCCACCACAGCGATGCGTTGGGCGGCACCGGGGCGGGGCCGGCCGCTGCGGATGCGGCTGATGCCTCGGCGCTCGCCCCGGCGTCCGGGGGCGACTCGAAGTCCTCGTCTTCCGGTTCGTCGTTCTCCGCGTCGGCCTGCGCCTCGGAGACGGTTTCGCCGGTGCCGTAATGGTGAGGCGGCGCGGCGCTTGGCGCGTTGGCTGCGCGTGCCACACTCTCCATCGCGGATTGCATCGCCTCGGGGGAGAGCGCGTTGCCGAAGGTCTGCAGCGCCACCAGCGTGGCGCGCTGCACTTCGAGCCCCTGGATGGTCGTGCGCAGCAGGCTCGTGTTGAGCTGCAGCCAGCCTTCCACGGCCTTGAGGTCGTGAATCCGCTTGTCGAGATCCTCAAGGTCCATCGGGGGCGTCATCGCGCTCAGGCCGGGCATCAGCCCGCTGGGCATGCCGCTGCCGGAGGCCCAGAGCTTGCGGAGGAACTCGAAGCCGTTGGTGAAATCGGGTAACTGTCCGAACATGGTCGCGCAACTCCGTCTGACTTGGCCGCCCGCGTTCAGGGAGCAGGCCGGCCGGTTACTGGAATTCGGGCGGCCGCTTCTGGCGCAGGCTCGCCATGCCTTCGTGCACGTCGGGGCCGGCAAAGCCCATGAATTCGAGCGCCAGCGAGGTATCGAACGCGGGGCCTGCCATGCGCAGCCAGTTGTTGAGCGCGTACTTGGTCCAGCGGATGGCGGTCTGTGAACCGGCTGCAAGCCGGCGGGCCACCTCGAACGCCTTTGCGACCAGTTCGTCTTCTTCCACTGCCAGCGACACCAGGCCGATCCGTTCGGCTTCCTCGCCGCTGACCGACTCGCACAGCATCAGATAGTACTTGGCCTTGGCCATTCCGCACAGCAGGGGCCATACGATCGCCGCGTGATCGCCAGCAGCCACGCCCAGGCGGGTATGGCCGTCGACGATGCGCGCCGTCTTCGCCGCAATCGAGATGTCGGCCAGCAGCCCCGCCACCAGGCCCGCGCCAACGGCCGGGCCGTGCATCGCCGAGACAATCGGCTTGTCGCAGTTGATGACGTTGTAGACGAGGTCACGTGCCTCATGCCAGACGCGCGTGCGGGTGGCGAAGTCGTTTGCCATGTCCTCGACCAGCGCCAGGTCGCCGCCGGCCGAGAAGCCCTTGCCCTCGCCGCGGATGATGGCCACGCGGATATCGGGGTCGGCGGAGATGTCGCGCCAGACCTCGGCCAGTTCGCGGTGCATGCCGGCATCGGCCGTGGCCAGCTTCTGGTTGGCCGATTGCGCCGCGCCCATTATCACTTCCAGGATGGGGCCGTGGCGGCGCAGGGTCAGCGCGGTGTAGCGCGCCAGGCGGGGAGACAGGGTGTTGGCGTCGGAAGTAGTCATTTGGGGCGGCGTGGTCGAAGGGGATTCGGGCCGCCGGGCAGGGCAACTGGATGCACTTGCTCCCAAAGGTAGGCGATGGATGCAATTTCCCGACCGGTCGGTCGGGAAATTATAGGCACAACTTGGTGTGCCGAGGCAAGGCCAGGCCAGCCGGCGCCGCGCGGGGCCTTACCGCTCGGCCACCAACTGGTCGATCGCGCCGAAGATCGATTTGCCGTCGGCATCGAACATCTCGATACGCACGGCATCACCGTACTTCATGAACTCGGTGCCGGGCTTGCCGTTGTCGATCGTCTCCAGCATGCGCTTTTCGGCGATGCAGCAGTACCCCTTGCTGCGGTCGACGTTCGAGATCGTGCCCGAGCCGACGATGCTGCCCGCGCGCACGTTGCGCGTCTTGCAGATATGGGCGATCAACTGGCCGAAATCGAACACCATGTCGGTGCCGCAGTCGGGCGAGCCCACCTTCTTGCTGTTCCAGTGCACGATCATCGGCCGATGCACGCGGCGCTCGCGCCAGGCGTCGCCGAGTTCGTCGGGCGTGACGGCCACCGGCGAAAATGCCGTGGCCGGCTTGCTCTGGAAAAACCCGAAGCCCTTGCCGAGTTCGGCCGGGATCAGGTTGCGCAGCGAGACGTCGTTGGCCAGCATCACCAGCCGGATCGACTCACCGGCCTGGTCAGGCGTGGCGCCCATGCGTACATCGCCGGTGATCACGGCCACTTCGGCTTCAAAGTCGATGCCGAAGGCCTCGCTGGCGCAGACGATGTCGTCCTGCGGGCCGATGAAGTCGTCCGAGCCGCCCTGGTACATCAGCGGATCGGTCCAGAATTCCGGTGGCATCTCGGCGCCGCGCGCGCGTCGTACCAGTTCC
>JAFAJB010000198.1 GCA_019236395.1 Cupriavidus sp. | reverse complement strand
GCGCATTCCGGGACCACTTGCGTCCCTGGCTCCGTTCAAGGGATTGCCATGCGCATCTTCACGTTCTTCGACGCCTGTCTCCGCGGCGACTCGCCGCGCCACCAGCCTGCCACGACGCCAGGCATCGCTCACTGCTTATGTGTCATTCCGGCAACGGCCGGCTTCGGCCACCGCTGCGAGTATGTTCATCTATGTGCTGGCGACCGGCATCCTGCCGCGACTTCAGACCAGCCCGAGTGGTGGGCCTGCATGCAGGGCGGCTTGCTCGTGGTGGATAGCGAAACCGAGCTGGCGGTTCTTGCCAGCGGTGACGTTCACACGCCTGAGGCCGGAAGGGCGGTGGAGGTGCAGGCCGTGGTCGACAGCGTGCTTGTTCGCGCCGTGCCTGAAGCCGGTGCGGGCAGCGCCGGCACGGCCGAATTCGTTGCGATCGATGCGGGGGAGGCCGATTGGGCCCAGCAATTGCATGCGCGCGGGCTGAATTGGGCGGTTTGTCACCACGGGGCGCTCAGCCTGCAATGGCGTGCCAGCGTACGCCCGGACGAAGTGCGCACAACCTATCTGCAGCCGGGCATGGCCTTTGCGCCCGAGCCCGGCGACGACTACTGCATCGACGCAATCCTGTCCGGCGCCGGACTGCTTTGTTGCCTGCAGCCGCCGCCGGCCTCGGGGGCCGTGCCGCTGCCGCAGGCGGAGCGCAAGGCCGCCTGACGGGCCTTCAGTGCCGCTTGTACTGCGTGGCGCCGAACAGGACCTCGCGTGCCTTGTCATCCTGCAGCGCCTTGCGGGCACTTGCCAGAACCTCCACGCCGCGCTTGACGGCCGGGCGCTCGGCGATCTCGTTGAACCAGCGCTTCAGGTGCGGATACTCGTCAAGCTCCACGCCCTGATTCTTCCAGTTACGCAGCCAGGGGAAGGTGGCAATGTCGGCAATGGTGTAGCTGTCACCGGCAAGGTACGGATGCTTCGACAACTGCGTGTCGATCACGCCGTAGAGGCGCTTGGCCTCGTTGGTGTACCGATTGATCGCGTAGTCGATTTTCTCGGGCGCGTAGATGCGGAAGTGGTGCACCTGGCCCAGCATCGGGCCAACGCCGCCCATCTGGAACATCAGCCATTGCAGGGCTTCGTACTTGCCGCGCGCGTCATCGGGCAGGAACTTGCCGGTCTTGCCAGCCAGGTACACCAGGATCGCCCCCGACTCGAACAGCGAGATCGGCTTGCCGTCCGGGCCATCGGAATCGACGATCGCCGGGATCTTGTTGTTCGGGCTGATCTTGAGGAAGTGCTCGCCGAACTGGTCGCCGGCGCCAATATTGATCGGGTGGACCTTGTACGCCAGGCCGCATTCCTCAAGCATGATGTGGATCTTGTGGCCGTTCGGGGTGGCCCAGGTGTAGGCGTCGATCATGTGCAGCTGTCTCCATGGAAGATTTGCCGGGGCATTAGAGCATGAAAGAAATAACCCTGCTGCCTGCGCATGATCTGCCCGGTTTGCCCATGGTTTTCTCCCCTCTCCAACATGGCGGGAGAGGGCAGCGCATAGCCACCACATCAAGCAAAAAAGCCCGACGGGGCTTCCCATCGGGCTTCTTCTTGCAAGTACTCCGCGATCACGAGCCGCGCGTCACCGGCATATGGATGCTGTCCGGGTTCACCTTCATGTGCTTGGCCAGTTCCAGCTTGGCGATCGCATTGCGGTGCACCTCGTCCGGGCCGTCGGCCAGACGCAGCGTGCGCTGGTGCGCCCACCAGTTGGCCAGCGGGAAGTCGCTCGACACGCCCGCGGCGCCGTGCACCTGGATGGCCCAGTCGATCACGCGCAGCGCCACGTTTGGTGCCACCACCTTGATCATCGCGATCTCGGCCTTGGCGACCTTGTTGCCCGCCGTGTCCATCATGTAGGCGGCCTTGAGCGTCAGCAGGCGTGCCATCTCGATATCGCAGCGTGCTTCGGCGATGCGTTCCTGCGTCACACCCTGACGGGCGATCTGCTTGCCGAACGCCACGCGTTCCAGGCTGCGCTTGCACAGCAGTTCCAGCGCACGCTCCGCCACGCCGATGCTGCGCATGCAGTGGTGGATACGGCCCGGGCCAAGGCGCCCCTGCGCGATCTCGAAGCCGCGGCCTTCGCCCAGCAGGATGTTGCTGGCCGGCACGCGCACGTTCTTGAGTTCGATCTCCATGTGGCCGTGCGGCGCGTCGTCATAGCCGAACACGGGCAGGAAGCGCTTGATGGTGATGCCCGGCGTGTCGGCCGGCACCACGATCATCGATTGCTGCTCATGACGGCCCGCATCGGGATTGGTCTTGCCCATCACGATGTAGACCTTGCAGCGCGGATCGCCGGCGCCTGACGACCACCACTTGGTGCCGTTGATCACGTAGCTATCGCCGTCGCGCTCGATGCGGCATTCGATATTCGTGGCATCGGACGAGGCCACGGCCGGCTCGGTCATCAGGAATGCCGAGCGGATCTCGCCGCGCAGCAGCGGTTCCAGCCACTGGTCCTTCAGTTCCTCGGACGCGTAGCGCTCCAGCGTTTCCATGTTGCCGGTGTCAGGCGCGGCGCAGTTGAACACTTCGGCCGACCAGGGTACACGGCCCATGATTTCGCAGAGCGGCGCGTACTCGAGGTTCGACAGGCCTTCCGGCGCACGCTTCGAGCGCGGCAGGAACAGGTTCCACAGCCCGGCTTCGCGCGCCAGCGGCTTCAGTTCCTCGATCAGCTTGGTCGGCACCCACGCGTTTCCAGCTTCGCGATTGGCCTGGACTTCGGCGTAGAAACGCTTCTCGTTCGGATAAATGTGCTGGTCGAAGAACGCCAGTAGCCTGGCCTGCATTTCCTTGACCTTGGGCGTGTACTCGAATTGCATGGGGTCTCCTCGGTTCCTCTCGGGTGTGGTAACCAGGCACGGCGTGCCGACTGTGGCTACTCTAGCGGAGCGCGCTCAATAAGAAAAATGAATTTTCTGGATTGGTCAGTATCAATATCCTGCATTCCGTGCCAGAATGCATCGCACTAGAAGCGGATGTAGCGCGTCGTTCGCCCGGGGCACGGTCGCAGTGTCTTCGGGACGATCGCCGCCTCTCTCGTGCCCGTACAGAATTCGCGCAGGAAGGTGCCATGCAGCTCAGCCGGATCGACCTCAACCTCTTCGTGGTGTTCGACGCCATCTACAGCGAGGGCAGCATCACCGCGGCCGCGCGTCAGTTGAACCTGACCCAGCCGGCCGTCAGTCACGCGCTGGGGCGTCTGCGCACGCTGTTCGACGACCCGCTGTTCGAGCGGCGCGGGCAGGGCATGGCGCCGACGCCGCTGGCGCGCTCGCTGGCCGGCGAGGTGCGTGGCGCGCTGCAGTCGTTCGCACGCACGCTGCAGGACACGCCGCATTTCGATCCCACCAACACCACACGCCGGTTCACGATCGGCATGCGTGACGCGCTGGAGTCGACGCTGCTGCCGCCGCTGATGGCGCGCGTCACCGCAATGGCGCCTCACGTCGAGATCGCCGCGATCCGTTTCGACCGGCGCGAGATGGAGTCCGAGTTGCTGGCCGGCACGATTGACGCGGCCATCGACATCCTGCTCCCGGTTTCGCCGGCGATCCACCATTCCACGTTCATGTCTGACCCGATGGTCGTGCTGGCGCGGCGCGATCATCCGCTGGTCAAGAAGGAACTGACGCTGGAGCGCTATCTGTCGGCCGAACACGTGCACGTGTCCTCGCGCCGGCGCGGGGCCGGCCTGGAGGACCAGGCGCTGCATCGCATGGGGCTGACGCGGCGTGTGCGGCTGCGCTGCCAGCACTATGCAGCGGCTTGCCGCGTGGTCAGTTGCACCGACCTGCTGGCGACGCTGCCGCTGCGCTACGCGCGCATTGCCAATGAACCGTACGCAAACCGCCTGCTGTCGCTGCCGTTCAAGGTGCCGTCGCTCGAACTGCACCTTTACTGGCACGCGGGTGGCGAGAACGATGGCGCAAACCGCTGGCTGCGCGAGCAACTGATGACGGTGATGACCTCGCTCGGCAGTGGCACGGCAGACGTGGCGTCCGGCACCGAGTAGCCTCGGGCATCCGCTCATCCTTTCAGAAAGATCCCAATTCCATTGATGGGGATCGCCGCTACAATCGACGAAACTTTTTCATTTGGGGATGGCATGCCTGACGCAACCGCAGCAAATTCCGCAGATTCCTCCGTGGCGCATGTCACGGACAGTCGCTGGCACGGCACGCTGGCCCTTGCGCTGGCATCGTTACTGACCGTATCGGTTGCAGGGTGCGGTACCACGAACAAGGAAGCCGGAGCCGCTGCAGCGCCAGCTTCCGCACCCGCGGCACAGCCGGCACAGGCCGCATTGCCGACGGCACCGGAAGTCTCCTCGGGCTATCGCCCGGGAATGACCACGGCCTATGCGCAAAAGCATATGGCCGCAGCCGCCAATCCACTGGCCACTGAAGCCGGGCGCGAGATTCTGCGCGCAGGCGGCTCGGCCATCGACGCCGCCGTTGCCATGCAGGCCGTGCTGACGTTGGTGGAGCCGCAGGCCACTGGCATCGGTGGCGGCGCTTTCATCATGTACTGGGACGGCAAGCGCGTGCAGGCCTTCGATGGGCGCGAAACGGCGCCGGCCGGCGCAACCGAGAACCTGTTCATGCGTGCGGACGGCAAGCCCATGGAGTTCTCGGAAGGGCAGATCGGCGGGCGTTCAGTTGGTGTCCCCGGCGTATTGCGTGTGCTCGAAATGGCGCATCGCCAGCATGGCCGCCTGCCCTGGGCACGGCTGTTCCAGCCGGCCATCAAGCTGGCCGAGAATGGCTTCCCGATGTCGCAGCGCCTCTACACGCAGGTAGCTGCGGACAAGTTCCTGTCCGGCTCGCCCGAGATGAAGGCCTACTTCCTCGACGATCAGGGCAATGCGAAACCGGTCGGCACCATCCTCAAGAATCCGCAACTCGCGCAGACGCTGCGCGATATCGCCAGGCACGGCCCCAACGTGTTCTACAACGGGCCGATTGCGCAGGACATCGCGGCCAAGGTCAACGGGAATGCCAACGCGGGCAGCCTGTCCACGGCTGACTTGAAGGGGTACAAGGCCAAGGAGCGCAAGCCGGTCTGCACGGACTACAAGGCCTGGAAGATCTGCGGCATGCCGCCGCCTTCGTCGGGTGGTATTGCGATCGCGCAGATTCTTGGCACGCTTGAAGCCCTCGAAAAGCGCGATCCGCGCTACGCGGTCGCGAATCTCAAGCCGGCCCCGGTGGACACGCCGGCCCAGGTCGAAGCCAATCCGCTGGCCGTGCATGCCATCGCCGAGGCGGATCGCCTGGCCTATGCGGATCGCGGGCTCTACGTCGCCGATGCTGACTTCGTTCCGGTTAACGTCGACGCGCTCGTGAATCCGGACTATCTGGCACAACGCGCCGGGCTGATCGGCGACAAGAGCATGGGCCGCGCCCAGCCGGGCACGCCGCCGGGCGTGAACGTGGCCTTCGCGCCGGACCGCTCGCCTCCGCGCATCTCGACGTCGCAGGTGGTGGCGGTGGATGACCGTGGCGGGGCGTTGTCGATGACGACGACGATCGAGTCCTACTTCGGCTCGCACATCATGGTGCGCGGCTTCATGCTCAACAACGAGCTGACGGACTTCTCGTTCAATCCGACCGAAAACGGCAAGCCAGTGGCCAACCGTGTGCAGGCAGGCAAGCGCCCGCGTTCGTCAATGGCCCCGACGCTGGTGTTCGATCGCAAGAGCGGCAAGTTGGTGGCGGCGCTCGGCTCGCCCGGTGGTTCGCAGATCATCGAGTATGTATCGAAGACGCTGATCGGCCTGCTCGACTGGGACATGGACGTACAGCAGGCGGTTGGCATGGCGAACTTCGGCAGCCGCAATGGCCCGACGGAAGTCGAGCGGGGCCTGGTGACACCGCAACTGGTGGAGGCACTCAAGCAGCAGGGCCATCAGGTGGCCGAGATCGAGATGACCAGCGGTACGCAGGCAATCATGCGCAAAACCGGCCCGAATGGCCGGCCGGCCTGGGCTGGCGGCGCCGATCCACGGCGTGAAGGCGTGGCGCTGGGCAACTAAGCGCGATCGGTTTGCTCCCCTCTCCCGGACTGTACACCGCGTGCGGTAGAGCGGCTGAGGGAGAGAGCCGGCGATTCAAAATCCAGCCACGCATCATCAACTGAGACGCAACGAAAAACGGGCGCGAATTTCGCGCCCGTTTTTCGTTGCGGGGATGTGGGGCCTACGCGTCCAGTTTCACCCCAGCCGACTTCACAACCTGCGCCCAGCGTTTCTCTTCGGTCGCGAACCACTTGCTGGTTTCGGCGGGCGTCATCGTCACGACTTCCGCACCCTGACCAGCCAACTGCGCGCGGATCTCCGGCGTGCGAATGATGCGGACCAGTTCCGCGCTGATACGCGCGACCAGGGCGTCGGGCATGCCGGCCGGGGCCATCACGCCTTGCCAGGTACCTGATTCGAAGTTCGGCACGCCGCTTTCGGCGATAGTCGGTGTCTGACTTACCAGCGCCATGCGCGAGCGTTTCGATACCGCCAGCAGCTTCAGCTTGCGGGCCTGCACCTGCGGCCACGTGGCCAGCATGCCGTTCATCAGCACTTGCGCCGTGCCGCCCACGGTGTCGGAAATGGCTTGCGAACCACCCTTGTACGGCACGTATTGCCACGCAGCACCGGTTGCCTGCTGCACGGCCACGCCGGCCAGATGCGGGGCACTGCCGATCGCCGTGACGGCAAAGTTCAGCGTCTGCTTGTGCGACAGGGCCACCAGTTCCTTGAGGTTGTTGACCGGCACCGACGGATGCACGACCAGCAGGTGCGGCGAATAGGCGAGCATCGCCACACCCTTGAGATCCTTGTTCGGATTGAACGTGAGTTTCGTGTAGACCGACGGGCTGATCGCCAGCGCGCCGACGTCGCACAGCAGCAGCGTGTGGTTCTCGGTGCCGGCCTGGGCGACCATCGCCGCACCGATATTGCCGTTGGCACCAGGACGGTTGTCGACCACGATCGGCTGGCCCAGCGCTTCTCCGAGTTGCTTGCTGATCAGGCGCGCGACGATATCCGACGAACCGCCGGCCGGGTAGGGCACCACGAGCCGGATCGGCCGGCTGGGCCATTTGTCCTCGGCCCAGGCAGGGGCGGAGGCGAGGATGCCGGAAGTACCCAGGGTGCCAAGGGCCGCCAGGCTGGAGGCCTGGCCAAGGAATTGGCGGCGAGAGGTCATGCTGTGTCTCCAGTCAACACTTATCATAGGATGTCGTACGACTAGACTGGAGTGTAGGTAGGTTTTACAGGCGGGTCTATCGGGAAAATACGGAGTAAGGTGGGGCCGAATGTAGAGACAAGGGGTGGCTATGTGCCTAGTTGTCCGATGACTGGTGTGAGTGCCTCAGCCGCCAGCGCTCTCCCCCAGCCCCTCTCCCGCATGCGGGAGAGGGGTCGGGGGAGAGGGTGCAGCGCCGGGAAATGCTGTACGGCGTCACCAAGCCCCTCAAGCCCTTCAAGCCCCTCAAGCCCCTCAAGCCCCCGATTTCTGCGCGTAAGCCCACCCCATCTCGGCCATCGGCCGCGCGCGCTTGCCCGCATCCAGCGCCTGCGCTGACGACGCCGTGCCATCGACCACGCGCTTCATGATGCCCTGCAGGATGCCGGCGATGCGGAACATGCTGAAGGCGAGGTAGAAGTTCCAGTCGCCGGTGATCTGGCGGCCAGTGCGCTGCTCGTACAGGCGGCGATAGGTGGCCTCGTCGGGAATGCCGAGCGCCTCGTGGTCGAGCCCCGCGATGCCGCGGAACTGGCCCGGCTGGATATGCCAGCTCATGCAGTGATAGCCGAAGTCGGCCATCGGATGGCCCAGCGTGGACAGCTCCCAATCGAGCACGGCCAGCACCTTCGGCTCGGTGGGGTGGAACATCAGGTTGTCCAGCCGATAGTCGCCGTGGACGAT
>JAFAJB010000187.1 GCA_019236395.1 Cupriavidus sp. | reverse complement strand
CTGGCCGAGCATATCGCGGCCGAGCTGGATTTGCCGCTGATGATCCGCCGCGCATCGGACCTGATGAGCAAATACGTGGGCGAAACCGAGCAGCAGATCGCGGCGATGTTCGCTCGGGCGGAAGAGGATGGCGCCGTCCTGCTGCTCGACGAGGCCGACAGCTTCATGCAGAGCCGTCAGCAGGCCGTGCGCAACTACGAGGTTTCCGAGGTCAACGAGATGCTGCAGGGCATGGAGCGCTTCAACGGCATCTTCATCTGCACGACCAACCTGTTCGACCGGATCGACGAGGCCGCGCTGCGCCGCTTCTCGTTCAAGATTCGCTTCCTGGCGCTCAAGCCCGCGCAGCGGGTATCAATGTTCGTTGATGAAGCACTTGATGGAGACGAGGCCCGCATGAGCGATGTGATCCGCCACGAGCTTGATGCCATGGATTGCCTGACGCCGGGCGATTTTGCGACGGTCAAGCGGCAGTCGGTGGTGCTGGGCGAAGCGCTGACGCCGGACGAGTTCCTGGCCCAACTCCGCCAGGAGCACGCGGTGAAGCCCGAAGTGCGGCATCACAAGCCGCTGGGCTTTATTCAGTAGCCGGGGCGGGCTCGATCACGACGGTCTCGGCGTTGGCTTCGACTCGCAGCAGCGCGGCGGCCATCTCGCGCAGATGCGCGGCGTTCTTGGTGGACACGTAGCGCACGGTTGGCAGCGCATCGGGGCCGGCCGCAAGATCGAACTCGGCCAGCTTGCGTGCAAGCTGGCGTGCGATGGCAACGCCGGTGTCGATCAACGCCAGGCGGTTGCCGACCAGATCTTCGATCGTTTCAGACAGGAACGGGTAGTGGGTGCAGCCCAGCACGAGCGTGTCCGCGCCGGCTTCAAGCATCGGCGTGAGAAAGGCGTCCAGCTTCTGTCGAACGGCGTCGCTCGACACATCGCCCTGCTCGATCAGCGGCACGAGGCCAATGCCCGCCTCGCAGAGAAAGCGGCTTTCGCCGCCGAGAGAGGTCAGCAGCCGGTTGAATTTGGCGCTCTTCAGCGTATTGGCCGTGGCCAGCACGCCCACTACCTTGCTGCGGCTGGCCGCCGCTGCGGGCTTGAGGCCCGGTTCCACGCCGATGATCGGCACGGCAAGCCGTTCGCGCAAGGTTTGCACCGCGTGCATGGTGGCCGTATTGCAGGCGATGACGAGCGCCTTGCAGCCCTGCGCGACCAGCCATTCGCAAATCTGCAGCGTGCGGGCCTCCACGAACCGTTCGGGCTTCTCGCCGTACGGCGCGTAACGTGAATCCGCGAAGTAGAGCAGTGACTCCTGCGGCAGCAACGCGCGCACTTCGCGCAGTACGGACAAGCCGCCAAGGCCTGAATCGAAGATGCCGACGGGGGAGGGATTCACGGGAATTCGCTATGAAAAAAGCCGGACGAGCGTCCAGCTTTGCAATCGATCTACCAATTGTTTTCTCCCCTCTCCCACTAGTGGGAGAGGGGTGGGGAGAGGGCGGGCAGTTCAAGATGCGTTGGTCGCAATTTGAACCCTTATGCCCTCTCCCCCAACCCCTCTCCCGCGTGCGGGAGAGGGGAGCACTACATCAGCCAGTTCAGGCCGCGGCGACCGGAATCTTGCCGATCTTCGCTTGCCATTCGGCGGGGCCGGTCTTGTGCACCGACGTGCCCGAGCTGTCCACAGCCACCGTCACCGGCATGTCCTTGACGTCGAACTCGTAGATGGCTTCCATGCCGAGGTCTTCGAAGGCCAGCACCTTGGCGCCACGAATCGCCTTCGACACCAGGTAGGCTGCGCCGCCCACGGCCATCAGGTAGGCCGACTTGTGCTTCTGGATCGATTCGATCGCCACGGGGCCGCGCTCGGCCTTGCCGATCATCGCGATCAGGCCGGTCTGCGACAGCATCGTGTCGGTAAACTTGTCCATGCGGGTGGCAGTGGTGGGGCCAGCCGGGCCGACCACTTCGTCACGCACCGGATCAACCGGGCCCACGTAGTAGATCACGCGGTTCGTGAAGTCGATCGGCAGCTTTTCGCCCTTGGCCAGCATGTCGGCGATGCGCTTGTGCGCAGCGTCGCGGCCGGTCAGCATCTTGCCGTTCAGCAGCAGCGTCTGGCCCGGCTTCCACGAAGCCACTTCTTCCGGCGTCAGCGTGTTCAGGTCCACGCGCTTCGACGTTTCGGTGTTCGGCGCCCATTCCACCTTCGGCCAGGCCGACAAGTCCGGCGCTTCCAGCTTGGCAACGCCGCTGCCGTCCAGCGTGAAGTGTGCGTGGCGGGTGGCCGCGCAGTTCGGGATCATGGCCACCGGCAGGTTGGCCGCGTGGGTCGGGTAGTCGAGGACCTTCACATCGAGCACGGTGGCCAGGCCGCCCAGGCCCTGTGCGCCGATGCCCAGTGCGTTGACCTTCTCGTACAGCTCGATGCGCAGTTCTTCGGCGCGGTTGCTCGGGCCGCGGGCGATCAGGTCTTGAATGTCGATCGGCTCCATCAGGGCTTCCTTGGCCAGCAGCATGGCCTTTTCGGCCGTGCCGCCAATGCCGATGCCCAGCATGCCCGGCGGGCACCAGCCGGCGCCCATGGTCGGTACGGTCTTGAGCACCCAGTCGACGATCGAATCCGACGGGTTGAGCATCACGAACTTCGACTTGGCTTCAGAACCGCCGCCCTTGGCCGCGACGATCACGTCCACCGTATCGCCCGGGACGATCGACATGTTGATCACCGCCGGGGTGTTGTCCTTCGTGTTGGTGCGCTTGCCGGCCGGATCAGCCAGGACGCTGGCGCGCAGCTTGTTGTCCACGTCGTTGTACGCGCGGCGCACGCCTTCATTGACCATGTCTTCCAGGCTCATCGTGGCGCCATCCCAGCGCACGTTCATGCCCACCTTCAGGAAGACCGTGACGATGCCGGTGTCCTGGCACAGCGGGCGCTTGCCTTCGGCGCACATGCGGCTGTTGGTCAGGATCTGCGCAATCGCATCCTTGGCGGCCGGACTCTGTTCCAGCTCGTAGGCGCGGCCCAGGCTGGTGATGTAGTCCATCGGGTGGTAGTAGCTGATGTACTGCAGGGAATCGGCGACGCTCTGGATGAGGTCTTCTTGCTTGATGACTGTCATTTTGTGGGGGATGGGCAGCGGTGAAACACAGCCCGGAATCATACACCGTCATGACGATGGCTGCCGCTTTGCATACAGCCGTCGACACACGAATCGGTCAGTAATGTGAGGCTAATGCATCACCCCGGGGCAGGGGTGAAACCTGGTGTGTCGGTTGTGTCGCACCATCGGTGGCGGCACGGCTGCCGCTTCCGGCGGCCCGGCACGGCATGTTGCGCCTGCTCCGCAGTTCGGGGCCGCTGGCCGGACATCACCGGGTGGCGTCGCTTCCCAGTGCCCGACGCGCGATCGGCCCGGGCCAGCTTGCCAGCGCGATGCCCGCCAGCACGCAGGCCAGCGCCACGCCATGGGCCCAGCCGGGCCGTTCCCCAAGCACGACGATGCCGTAGACTGCTGCGGCCACCGGCAAGACCGACGTGAACACACCCGCCAGTTGCGCGGGCACATGGCGGATGCCCTTCATCCAGAGCCAGAACGAGAACACGCTGGCCGACAGCGCATACCAGAACAGCATGGCCCACGTGGTGCCGCCCACGCTGCCGAAGTCGAAGGTCAGCAGCGGCACCAGGCCCAGCGGCAGCATCAGCGCGCCGCCGATCAGGTGTGTATAGGCGCAGATCTCGATCGCGGCCAGTGTCTGGGAAAGCCGGCGCGACAGGATCACGTAGATCGATTCGCATACCACCGCGCCCAGGATCATCAGGTTGCCGATCAGCGCGCCGCCGCCTGCGGCATCGCCCTGGTCACCGCCGCTGCGCGAAATGTTGAGCACCGCGATCCCTGCCACGGCCAGCAGCACCGACATCACCGTCCGCCGCGAGAGCCGCTCACGCAGCCACAGCCATGACAGGATGGCCACCGTGGCTGGAATCGTGCTCGTGATCACGCCCGCGGCCATCGCGCTGGTGAGCCGCACGCCGCCAAGCATCAGCAGCGTGAACATGAACGTCCCGAAGAATGCCATCAGGAACAGGTTCAGCCATTCGCCGCGCGACACCTGCCGCATCCGCGCCGGCCGGTACCACGGCGAAAGACAGACGATCGCGATGAGAAAACGCAGCAGCGCGAACAGCAGCACCGGCACCTCGGCGATGATGGATTTGCCAAGGCCGACATTGCTGCCGACCAGGGCCATGGCGGCGATCAGGAAGAGGGTATGGATGGGCAAGGGGCGTCGGGAGGGAAGGGTCACGACGTGATACGCCGACAGAAAGGGCGTGCGCCACGTTCGGGTATAGGGTCCGGCGCATTATAGCTGTGCTAACTTAGTAGAGCCGACTGCACTTGTGCCCCCACGTCTCCCGAATCTGGCCTGCCCGACCTGTCGATCTGTTGCGATGCAGCATCTTTTGTTTGAGCGATGCATGCCCGGACCGTCAGGTTTAAGTAAGGCGCCGGGCGTACCTTGCACCGAAAGCAGTCAAAGCCAAACAGGAGACAACCCATGTCCGCCATCGAGTCGGTGATGCAGGAGCATCGCGTTTTCAATCCCCCGGAGTCGTTCGCCAAGACCGCCGCGATCCCCAGCATGGAGGCCTACCAGGCCCTGTGTGACGAGGCTGCCCGCGATTACGAAGGTTTCTGGGCGCGCCACGCACGCGAGCTGCTGCACTGGCACAAGCCGTTCACCAAGGTGCTCGACGAGAGCGACGCACCGTTCTACAAGTGGTTCGAGGACGGTCAGCTCAACGCTTCCTACAACTGCCTCGATCTCAACATCGAGAAAGGCAACGGCGACAGGACGGCCATCGTCTTCGAAGCCGACGGCGGCGCCGTAACGCGCGTCACCTACAAGGATCTGCTGGGCCGGGTCAGCCGCTTCGCCAATGGCCTGAAGGCCATGGGTATCAAGAAGGGTGACCGCGTGGTCATCTACATGCCGATGTCGATCGAAGGCGTGGTGGCGATGCAGGCCTGCGCGCGTATCGGCGCCACCCACTCGGTGGTGTTCGGCGGCTTCTCGGCCAAGTCGCTGCAGGAGCGACTGGTGGACGTGGGCGCCGTGGCGCTGATCACGGCCGACGAGCAGATGCGCGGCGGCAAGGCACTGCCGCTGAAGGCCATCGCCGATGAGGCGCTGGCGCTCGGCGGCTGCGAAGCCGTCAAGCACGTGATCGTCTATCGCCGCACGGGCGGCAACGTCGCCTGGACCGAAGGCCGCGACCGTTCGATGGAGGAAGTCGCAGCCGGCCAGTCCGATGCTTGCCCCGCCGAGCCCGTTGGCGCCGAGCATCCGCTGTTCGTGCTTTATACGTCGGGCTCCACCGGCAAGCCCAAGGGCGTGCAGCACAGCACGGGCGGCTATCTGCTTTGGGCGCTGATGACGATGCGCTGGACCTTCGATATCAAGCCCGACGACATGTTCTGGTGCACGGCCGATATCGGCTGGGTCACCGGCCATACCTATATTGCGTACGGCCCGCTCGCGGCCGGCGCCACGCAGATCGTGTTCGAAGGCGTGCCGACGTTCCCGAACGCCGGCCGCTTCTGGGACATGATCCAGCGCCACAAGGTCTCGATCTTCTACACCGCGCCCACCGCGATCCGCTCGCTGATCAAGGCCGCCGAGGCCGACGAAAAGATCCATCCGAAGCAGTACGACCTGTCGAGCCTGCGTCTGCTGGGCACCGTGGGCGAACCGATCAACCCCGAAGCATGGATGTGGTACTACAAGAACATCGGCGGCGAGCGTTGCCCGATCGTCGACACGTTCTGGCAGACCGAGACCGGCGGCCACATGATCTCGCCGTTGCCGGGCGCCACGCCGCTGGTGCCGGGGTCGTGCACGCTGCCGCTGCCGGGCATCATGGCAGCCATCGTCGATGAAACCGGCCAGGACGTGCCGAACGGCAATGGCGGCATTCTGGTCGTCAAGCGTCCGTGGCCGTCGATGATCCGCACGATCTGGGGTGACCCGGAACGCTTCAAGAAGAGCTATTACCCCGAGGAGCTCGGCGGCAGGCTCTATCTGGCTGGCGACGGCTCGATCCGCGACAAGGACACCGGCTACTTCACCATCATGGGCCGCATCGACGACGTGCTGAACGTCTCGGGCCACCGCATGGGCACGATGGAGATCGAGTCGGCGCTGGTCTCGAACCCGATCGTCGCCGAGGCCGCCGTGGTGGGCCGCCCCGATGACACCACCGGCGAGGCGATCTGCGCGTTCGTGGTGCTCAAGCGCGCGCGCCCGACTGGTGATGAGGCTGTGAAGCTCGCCACCGAACTGCGCAACTGGGTGGGCAAGGAGATCGGCCCGATCGCCAAGCCCAAGGACATCCGTTTCGGCGACAACCTGCCCAAGACGCGCTCGGGCAAGATCATGCGCCGTCTGCTGCGTTCGCTGGCCAAGGGCGAGGAAATTACGCAGGACACCTCGACGCTGGAGAATCCGGCCATTCTCGATCAGCTCAAGCAGGCGCAGTAAGCCCGACAAGCCCGCCCACGCGGATCGTCCACGTCACCCATGCGTGACCCCCATCGTGCCCGTCTCGGTTCCATGCTGAGCGGGCACGATTTTCTTTTCCATTGATGCCTGACGCCCAGTCGCGTTTTCGCCGCCGATTGCTGCTGTACTACGGCCTGTTCACGCTAGGGCTGTTCGCGTTCGTCGGCATGATGGGCCTGCTTGAGCACTCCAATGCGGATGCGCTCTGGCTTGGCTACGTCTTCCTGTTTGTCACGATCGCGATCTACGCCTGCATCGGGCTGATCTGCCGCACGTCGGACCTCAACGAATATTACGTGGCGGGGCGCAGGGTGCCGGCGATGTTCAACGGCATGGCGATCGCCGCCGACTGGATGAGCGCGGCGTCGTTCATCGGGCTGGCCGGCATCATTTTTGTGTCGGGCTACGAAGGCCTGGCGTACGTGATGGGGTGGACCGGAGGCTACTGCCTGGTGGCCTTCCTGCTGGCACCGTACCTGCGCAAGTACGGCGGTTATACGATTCCCGATTTCCTGGCGGCACGCTACGGCAATGGCAAGCCTGGCGGAAACATGCCGGTGCGCGCGATCGCGGTGCTGGCGGCGTCGCTATGCTCGTTCGTCTATCTGGTGGCGCAAATCCAGGGTGTCGGGCTGATCGTCACGCGCTTTATCGGCGTGGAGTTTGCAGTCGGCGTGTTCTTCGGGCTGGCGGGTATCCTCGTCTGTTCGTTCCTTGGCGGCATGCGTGCCGTGACGTGGACCCAGGTGGCGCAGTACATCATGCTGATCGTCGCATTCCTGCTGACCGTGTCGCTGATTGCCTGGAAGCATCACCATGAAGTGCTTCCGCAAGTCAGCTACGGCGGCCTGCTCAGGCAGATCGACCAGACGGAGAGGGCGATCGAGCGCGACCCGGCGGAAGTGCAGGTGCGCGCAATGTTCCAGCAGCAGGCCATTGCGCTGCAGGACCGCATCAGCCGATTGCCCGCTTCGTTCATCGAGGAGCGCAACGCGCTCGACGCCAGGTTGCAGGAACTGCGCGCGCGTAACGCGCCGCTGCGAGAGATCAAGAGTGTGGAGCGCGAGCGCCAGGCTTTCCCCGCGGACGTCGCGGACGCGCAGCAACAGTGGAACCAGATGCGCGAGGAAGCGCTGGCGCGAAGCCAGCTCACGACGCCTTCCACGGAGCCGTACCCCGCGGCTTCCGAGCAGGAACGCAAGACGCGCCGGCTCAATTTCGTGCTGCTGGTGTTCTGTCTGATGGTGGGCACGGCCAGCTTGCCGCACATCCTGACGCGTCTCTACACGACGCCATCGGTTCGGGAGTCGCGTAGTTCGGTAGCCTGGGCGATATTCTGCATCGCGCTGCTGTACGTGTCCGCGCCTACGCTCGCGGCGCTGGTCAAGGCCGAGTTCCTGCAGCACCTTGTGGGCACGCCTTACGCCGAATTGCCGCAGTGGGTGGTGCAATGGCGCAAGGTAGACCCGCCGGTCTTCAGCATCCGCGACATGAATGGCGACGGCATCGTCCAATGGGCCGAGATGCTGATCCAGCCCGACATGATCGTGCTGGCCGCTCCCGAAATCGCCGGACTGCCCTATGTGATCTCCGGGCTGGTGGCCGCCGGCGCGCTGGCGGCTGCGCTGTCCACGGCCGACGGGCTGCTGCTGACCATCGCCAATGCGCTTTCGCACGACGTCTACTACCACATGGTGGACCGCGAAGCGAGCCACCAGCGCCGCGTGACCACCGCCAAGATCGTGCTGCTGGGTGTGGCGCTGTTCGCGTCATACGTCACGTCGCTGCGGCCCGGCAACATCCTGTTCCTGGTCGGAGCGGCGTTCTCGCTGGCGGCATCGAGCTTCTTCCCGGTACTGGTACTGGCCATCTTCTGGCGCCGCACCACCGCGGCGGGCGCCGTGGCCGGCATGGCGACCGGCCTGGCGGTGGCGGTCTACTACATCTTCGTCAACTACCCGTTCTTTACGAAGATGACCGGCATCTTCGGCAACCGCTGGTTCGGCGTCGATCCGATTGCCTCCGGCGCGTTTGGCGTCCCGGCAGGGTTTGCGGCGGCCATTGTGGTCAGCCTGATAACCCCGAGGAATGCGCCGGTGATCGACCGGCTGGTGAACTATTTGCGGAAGGGGTAGGGGGATCCGTTGAAGGAGGCGGTCTTGACCGACGACTCTCACGAGGGACCCGGCTGCTAACGCTCTCCGGAAACGGAAACGGAAACGCCCGCTTACGCGGGCGTTTGTATTCTGGCGGAGAGAGGGGGATTCGAACCCCCGTGAAGCCTTGCTGCATAAGGCTTTGCGGGGGAATGCTGCGATATTGCTGCGATTCTTTGGGACGGGCGGGAATACAGCCCCCGTATAAGCACCCTCGCCGACGGTCAGGCGCAATACCGGCCCGTCCTACTTCCCTGCCTTGGTGCGGGTGTCCCCGGACATGTCCGCAGGCCCGAAGAACTCGGCCATATCATCTGTAGACGGATCATAAACACTTCCCACGAATTTCGTTCCCGTCGCCCAAGCTATGGCTACATCTGCGCTGCCGTGCCGCTCTGCCGCATAGTTGGTAGCTCGAACCGTACTTCGCAGGATGTCCAACTTGTCACCCTTGGGCCAGTGCTTGAGACAGTACGCGATATAGGCGTCTACTAAATCGCGGATGATGTCACTGGATGTTCGGTCCTCTTGCTCCGCTAGCTGCTTCAAAACCTTTTGCTGAGATTTGAGCATCCGAACCTGCACGGGCTGCGTGTCGCGCTCGGTCTTTACGCCGTTGCGGATAGCAGGGGTAGCAGCCGCCTGCCGTACCCGCTCGGCTTGCTCGGCGGCGAATGCGGCTTCCTGCTTAGGAAGCTCATCTAACATTGCCCGCCGCTTCTCTGGCGACAGGTCAGCAAAAATACTTGTGCTCGTTTCGCCGGAGCGGGGAATCTTCCTGCGGGTTGCCATGTGTATCTCCCGGCATTTTCCAAATTGGTAGTGTAGCACATCAGCAACCTACACACATTCACTATCACCCTCAGCCACTCATAGCAACAATCAATTATTTTGGTAGTGTAGCTTGCTGATATGCTTCGCTCCATGGTTTGGTAGTGAAGCTTGCTACCAATCAGCGTGTGGCGACGTAACAGCCCGGCCTCCCTGTGGGTCGTACGAATAAGACACGGGAAGATTACTGAAGCAGTCAGCGGGCCTAGCCCGTGAAATCGCGCTCTGTTCCGGGGCTGTCCCGGCGCAACGTGATCACTCCAATGTGACTGTGGACCTTGACGGCGAATAGCTAGAGAGGGCTAACCAAAGGAGGGCTAACCGAAAGGTTAGATAACTGGATTTTCACAAGTCCCGTTATCCAACATTTCCAGTTGAGGACACTTACCATGCGCACCGCCCATATTGACCTGCGTTCCACCTTTGCCCGGCCGCTGGTAGACGCGTTGACGGAATCCGCGATGAAGCCGGTACGCAAGATCAACCACGCCGCATACAAGGCTCCTGCACTTGGCTCAACGAAAACGAGCCAACTGCGCGAGAACACCGAGCGGAACGCAGCCCCGGAAGTACAAAGGGCGCACAACGCAGAACGCTTGGCCGCTATGCCTGCATCGCAACTGCGCAAGCACGCGAAGGAAATGGGTATCCCGCTGGCCGCGCTGCGCAAGCTGGTAGCTGACCACAAAGAAGGCGTAGAGCAACCGCCCGAAGACGCAGCCGAGGCGTTGCACCGCAGCTACCTGATTGCCGCCGTACAGCAGCAGGCAGACGCCCAACGCAAGGCCGCCGAACGTTTCGGCAATCCCGGTCAGCGCCGCCGCGAATTGATTGCAGCGCGCGAAGATGCCGCCGCCGCACAGCTTGCTACCCGCCTTGGGGCGCTGCAATGCGCAGCTATATCGACAGCGCGGTAAGGAATCACCAACAACACCACACAGGCTCGCTTCGGCGGGCCTTTCCTTTTTGGCGAGCACAACATCACATGCAACAACTCCACATCACCGCACCCGAAGCAACGCACGCCGCCATGGCCCGCATTATTGGAACCTTGGTGCACTACGGTTTCCGTGTGTATCAGAAGGAATGGAAGACCCTACGTGCAGGGGGAATGCGCTGGAAGTTCCTTGTGTCGTATTGCTGCACCGACGACAGCACCGACGCACTGCGCGAGGTACAGAACGTATTGCCAGATTGTTCGCCAATCCGTGTAACGCCGGTATGTGTGTAGCGACGCTACGGCGGCCATATCTATTTGTCCAATCCGTAAACATTTCCGAATCGACATGAACACCAAATCAGCAGAGCGCGGGAGCTATGCCCGCAAGTATTGCGACCCGGACGAGTCCCGCGTGGTCAGCGTGCGGATGCCGCCCTCAACGCTCAAGGCGCTGCGCATGGTCGCAGCAGAGCGAGACATGACCGTATCCAGCCTGTTGCGATTGGAGGTGGAGCGCATTGCAGCGGCATGGAATCAAGCCCAACGAGTCATCTAACCGAATGGAGATACCAGCATGAGAGGACTCATTGCCAAACTTACGCGGCGCAAGCAGCAGCAACCGCCCGCCGCACCGCCCGACATAGAGGCATTCAAAAGCCCCGGTAGCTTCACGGTAATCATGCCGCCACCGAAGGAGCCGCCCCGGCCATCGCCGTATGACGGCCCGCATGTGGCGTTCCTAACCGACCCCGAACACTAGGCCCGACGACTGCGCGGGCCTTTTGCTTTTCTGGCGCAGTCATTTCAATCAAGGAGAAACACCAAGCATGGAGAAATCATTCTCGTCCATCGAGATCAAGTCCCTTCAAGACGACAAGCGCGAGATTGAGGGAATCGCATCTACCCCGGCTGTAGATCGGGTCAATGACATCGTTGAGCCAATGGGCCTGAGCTTCCAGCGTGAAGCCCCGCTATTGCTGAATCACGATCATTCACAGCCAGTCGGCACTGTGCAATTCGGACGACCCACAGCGAAGGGCCTTCCGTTCCGCGCAAAGATCGCCAAGGTTGCCGAAGCCGGGGCCGTGAAAGACCGCTGCGATGAGGCATGGCACAGCGTGAAGAACGGCCTTATCAAAGGCGTTTCCATCGGGTTTCGGCCCCTCGAATCCAAGCCACTTAACAACGGCGGCACGCGCTTCACGAAAAGCGACGTTCACGAACTGTCGCTAGTCGCAGTCCCGGCCAACCCCGAGGCCACCATCACCGCGTTCAAGAGCGCAGACACGAAGACCACTATCACCAAGGACACCCATATGCAGAAGAACACCGTAGCCGATCAAATCCGCAAAGCCCTCAGCATGACGCACGCCGAGGCAGTCATTGCATCGACCGTAGAAAAGAACGCCGTCCCGGCAGCAATGGCGACAGGTAGCCCGCTGGTCTATCCCTCGCAGCAATCTGGTATCACGCCGCTGACGCCGCAGGTAACGCGCAGCCTCATCCAAATGCTGGCCGACTTGGGGGCACCACAGCTACCCCCGAACCGTCGCGCCTTGACTCAGCCCGCGAACCTTACCGCCGTGGAATTGAACGAAGGGGACATGGTGCCGGGTGCCGCTCCGGGTAGCGCGTTTGTTCTCTCGGGCATGCGCCGCTTCGGCCTGCTTGTTGCGTTCAATGATGAACTGCTTGCGTTCGGCAATGACGCGGTAATCGCTTGGGTTGAGGCCGTGTTGACGAACGCTGCGAACAACGCCACGGACACCGCCGTTATCGCCGCGATGCAGGCCGCAGCGGGTGCGCCTGTCTCAACGATCATGCTGGCCGATACGGGGGTAACTTCGCGTGCAACGGCCATCGGGGCCGCATTCGACGCGTTCACCGCAGACCTTCGCACGGCATGCTGGATCGGCAATCCTGCCACGCTGGGCAAGCTGCAAGATGCCGCTAACCCGAATATCGGCCCGCGTGGTGGCACGTACAGGACGCTTCCCGCTCTGCCTGTACTCGCTGCCCCTGCCGGAACCCTGTTCCTGATGGATGCTGCACGTACTGCCGTGTATGACGGTCCCCAACTCGTTGAGCGCAGCAGCGAAGCAAGCGTAATTCTCGATAGCGATCCTGCGCATAGTTCCCTCGCTCCGGTGAACCTCTTTGAAAGCCATATGACAGCCAT
>JAFAJB010000016.1 GCA_019236395.1 Cupriavidus sp. | reverse complement strand
GCATGTAGAGCGTGCGGACGCTGGTGTTGCGGCCGTGCATGGCAGCCCGCTCGAACAGCGCGCTGCCGATGCCGCGGCCGCGTGCGCTTTTGGAGACCGACACACCGAACTCGGCGACACGGCCCTGCGCGTTGTCGCGCAGGTTGGCGAAGTGGCCGACGCCCACCATTTCAAGATTGCCGTCGTAGACGCCAAACACGCTGTCGTGGTCGAAGTCGATGCTGTCTACGTACGCTTCGATCACGTGGTCGCCAACTGACTGGCCAAAACGGAGCAGGCGATCTTCCTCGCCCAGCGCGAGGAAATGCTTGAGCAGGCGCGAGCGATGATGGGCGGCCAGTTCACGAACCAGAATGGTGTGACGATGGGCTGCCTGGCTTGCTTCGGCTGCACGGCGGAGATCTTCGTCGGTTACGGCTCCGACGGCCTTGCTCAGTTCGAGCGGATTCACTTGGTTTCCTTCTTCAGTGATCGGTATAAAAATAACACCGGCGCGGTGGATGCCCACGCACTTTCGTGCGACGATGTGCCGGATTCGGGCAAACACTAGGTTGCTGCGACGCGAAAAGTATTGTAGTGGAATTGTCAGTCTCGCGTAAGCTACCTTGCGCCGCAACAGTCGCATGAAAACGTTACATTTTGAAAAATTGAGCCAAATCAATGATTTGGCAGCGCGGTAGTGACGCCACCGGCGTGCGGATTGTGGATTTGTTGCAACGCCGCATGTTTCCGGTTGTCGGTCACATATTGGATCCGCTCCGCATTCAGACCCACATGACCGAGCCCCCCATCGTTGTGATCTATGCGCATCCTGCGCCCCGGCGCTCCCGCGTCAATCGCCCTCTCGCCGAAGCACTGGCTGCGTTGCCGCACGTGGAGGTGCGCGAGCTGTACCGGCTTTATGTCGACTACGACATCGACGTCGTAGCCGAACAACGGCTGCTCTCGACCGCCGAGACGCTGGTCCTGCAGTTCCCCGTGCGCTGGTACAGCGTGCCCGCCCTGCTCAAGCTCTGGCTCGACGAAGTCCTCGAGACCGGCTGGGCCTTCGGCCCTGGCGGCACGGCGTTGCGCGGCAAATCGATGCTTGCGGTGGTCAGCACGGGCGGTCACGCCGATGCCTATGGACCTGATGGCACCCACGGCCACCCGATCGGCGACTTCCTGCTGCCGCTCGAACAGACAGCGCTGCTGTGTGGCATGACCTGGCTACCTCCCGTGGTGCTCCACGACGCCGACAACGCCGATAGTGACGCGGTAGCGCTCCACATCGAGCACGTGGCCCGTCACCTTCCCGCGCTGCCTCTGCCCGCGGAGACGCAGCAATGGGGCGGTGTGGAACTGGCGGGGGATGACGCATCATGAACCAGCACGATTTCATGATTGCACTGGTCGTCTTCCTGGTGGCCGCCGTGGTGGCCGTGCCGCTGGCACGCCGGTTCGGACTGGGTGCCGTGCTTGGCTATCTGCTGGCGGGGGCGGCTATCGGGCCGTTCGCGCTGCGGCTGGTCACGAACGTCGAGTCGATCCTGCATTTTTCGGAATTCGGTGTGGTCCTGATGATGTTCGTCATCGGCCTCGAACTCGAACCTCGCAAGCTCAAGAACCTGCGCAAGACGATCTTTGGCTACGGCACGGCGCAAATGGCCGCTTGTGCGCTGGCAGTGGGGATACTGGCCGCGTTGCTTGGCGCGCCATGGCAGATCGCGGTCGTTGCCGGCCTGGGATTGGCGCTGTCTTCCACCGCCATCGCCTTTGCCACGCTGGCGGAACGAAACCTGATGGGTACGCCCGCCGGAGCGGCTGGCTTTGGCATTCTGCTGTTCCAGGACATTGCGGCGATTCCGATGATCGCGCTGCTGCCGCTTCTGGCCTTCGATGCGGCCGATGTGGCCCCGCACGGCCCGCCGCACTGGCAGACCGCGGCCCGCGCAGTGGCCGCGATCGGCATCGTGGTGGTCGGCGGGCGATACCTGGTACGGCCGGCGCTGCGTTTCATCGCGCGCACGGACATGCGCGAGATGTTCACGGCATTCGCGCTGCTGCTGGTGGTAGGCATCGCGCTGATGATGGATGCGGTGGGCGTGTCGATGGCGCTTGGCACGTTCGTGGCCGGCGTACTTCTGGCGGATTCCGAATACCGCCATGCCCTGGAGGCCGACATTGAGCCGTTCAAGGGGTTGCTGCTCGGCCTATTCTTTATGGCTGTCGGCATGTCGATCGATTTCGGCGTGCTCGCGCAGGCACCGTGGAAGGTGCTGGGACTGGTAGCCGGCTTTGTGCTGGTCAAGACGCTGGTGCTGACGCTGCTCGCGCCCCGTTTCGGGATTGCGCGGGGCCAGTGGTTGCTGTTCGGGCTGCTGATCTCGCAAGGCGGGGAGTTCGCGTTCGTGGTGTTCTCCGTTGCTGGCAACGCCGGCTTGCTGCCGGAGCGCACCGAAGCGTTGCTGGTCCTGATCGTGGCGCTGTCGATGGTGGCTACGCCGTTGATGCTGCTCGTTTTCGACCGCGTGATCGCGCCACGCCTGAACGCGCTGACGCGACGGCCCGATGATGCGATTCCGCCACAGCACAACCCCGTGATCATCGCGGGCTTCGGCCGGTTCGGCCAGATCATCGGTCGTCTGCTCTATGCACAGGGCATCGGCGTGACCGTGCTCGACCACGATCCCGACCAGATCGAGTTCCTGCGCCAGTACGGCTTCAAGATCTTCTACGGTGATGCCACACGGGTCGATTTGCTCGAAGCGGCCGGTGCGGGCGAGGCAAAGATCCTGGTAGTGGCGATCGACGGCATGGAAGACAGCCTGGCATTGATCGACCGCGTGCGCGAACGGTGGCCCGAATTGACCATCTATGCGCGGGCGCGGCATGTGTCGCACGTCTATCAGCTCAAGGACCGGGGCGTGGAAACGTACGAGCGGGAGCTGTTCGAAGGCTCGCTGATGATGGGGCGCCGCGTGCTGGAGGGGCTGGGCTTTGATCCGTCCGATGCCCGCAACGTGGCATTGCGCTTCCGTCGCCACAATATGCAGGGGATCAACCGCTTCTATCCGTACTACACCGATCAGAAGAAGCTGGTGTCGCTGACCAAGCAGGCGCGCGACGAGCTCGAGGAAATGTTCCGCCAGGACCGCGAGCAGCGGCAGAAGCGCGAGGAGGCCGAGTGGTCCTGACGGCGGCCGGCCGCTGGCCGCTCGCCTCAGGCAGCTTCAGTCGGCGCTGCCCGGCACGCGCGGCGTCAGGCCGCCTTCGAGCAGGTTGATGACCATCTCGGCGAACTGGGCGTATGACAGCTTGCCACCCGGCTTGAGCCATGTGAACGTCCAGTTGATCATGCCGAACACGGTCATGGTCAGGGCGGTCTGGTTCTCGTGCGTGACCCGGTCCGGGTAGGCCAGCCGCAGCAGGCGCGAGAACGCGGTAACCACATCGCGCTCGCGCTTGAGAATCTGGTCGCGCTGCTCCTCTGCCAGGAACTTGACGTCGTTGATCAGCGCGATATGGCGCGTCTGCGAAGTCTCGTACTCGGTCAGGAACGCACGCAGCAGATGGCCGAAGGTTTGGCGATCGCCCAGGCCGCGCCGCGCGCTTTCCGCTTCGACCTCGGTGACGATCAGCATGAGCTGGCGCGTGTAGCGGTCGAGCAGGTCGAACAGGATCGCTTCCTTGCTCTCGTAATAGTGATAGAGCCGGGCCTTTGACGTGCCGCAGGCGGCGGCCAGGTCGGCCATCGACGTGCTCGGGTAGCTGGTGGCGGCAAAGGCGGCCGCAGCCAGGTCAAGGATCTGTTCGCGTTGCGCCTCGAAGTCGGGCGCTTTGGTTCTGGCCATATGGGTCCAAATGTCCGCCCGGAGTCAGCGCCCGGGTCGGGTTGGGAGCGCGATTACTCGTCGCTGGCGGAGATGTTGTTGCGACGGATCTCGCAGGTATCGAGCGCTTCCGGGTTGCCGCGCAACACGAGCTGGCCTGTGCTGACCAGTTCCCGGCAGCGCCAGAATACGAACCAGTCGCTGGCCAGCAGCCCTTCGATCGCGCCCATCACGCTGCTCACCACCTGGGCTGCTGGTGTCCAGTCATCCGGCGCGCGTTCGAGGATGACGTCGTCGACGGTGTGATAGGCGGCCGGCACCAGCGTATTGCCTTTCCACAGGCGCACGTCGGCATTTTCCTTGACGTTCTGCTGCCACTCGTAGCCGAGGCGGCCCAGGCGCAGAACCGAGACCGGCGCAATCGTCGAAAACCGGCGCGCCAGCCGTGCCGCGGAGTACATGCCAATGGCGGTCAGGTTGCCGTGCGCGGGGGTTTCCAGCTCGCGCAGGTCCATCGCCACTTCATTGATGCGCTGAGGCGTCTGGTAGAGATGAAAGACCACGCGACGCAGCATCAACTGGTCTGAGGCACTTTGGCCGTGCCAGATGGCAACCTCCATGTCTTCGCGCCGCAGGGCCTGGAGCTGGTCCAGCGCCTGGCGCATCTCGGCGGCGAAATCGATATCGGAATGGGGGGCAACCCGCTGCCAGAAGCCGGAGCGGATCAGACCGGTGCTGTCGATATCGGCTATGGGGCCGACGGCGAGGTCATCGCGCAGGACGACCACCGGATCGGGACGGGCCGCTTGGGCCAGAGCCTGGCGCAGCGTATTGCCCGCGACATCGCCGTTGACGACATGAATGTATTGCATGACCGTGATTGTATAGGGTGCGACGGATCAAGCGAGTCCCCGCCATTGTAATCACGGCATGTGGTCAATCACGCATTGTTGATGCTTCGACGTGTGGGTTTCCCACCATAGTTGCAAGTCGCGGCGGTTATCGTTCGTCGTAGCTGACCACCACGCGTGGCGTCAGGGCTCGGGCCTGGCAGGTCAGCACGAAACCCTTCTCCATCTCCCACGGCTCGAGCGTGTAGTTCTTCTCCATTTCCACCTTGCCTTCGAGCACCTTGGCGCGGCATGTGCAGCAGACCCCGCCCTTGCAGGCGTAGGGCAGGTCCAGGCCGGCAGCCAGCGCGGTGTCGAGCACTTTGCCGTCGGCCATCGGCAGGCGCATCTTGTGTTGCTTGCCGTCGAGCACCACCACCAGTTCCGCCGTTCCGGCCTGCTCGGCGTGCGCCGGCTGCGCGCGTCTGGGCTGGTCCAGCGGCACGCCGAACCGTTCGGCGTGAATCCGGTGCGGGTCGAGACCGGCTTCCTTGAGCGCGTCTTCCACCTCGTCGATCATCGATGCCGGGCCGCAGACGAACGCCGCGTCGATGTCGTCGATGGGAATCAGCGTCTGCAGGAACCGGGTCACGCGCTCACGGTCCACGCGGCCGTGCAGCAGATCCACTTCCTGTGGCTGGCGCGACAGCACGTGGTACAGCGTGAAGCGCGACAGATACTGGTTCTTCAGATCCTCCAGCGCCTCGGAGAAGATGATCGTGTCGACGCTGCGGTTGCCATAGACCAGCGTGAAACGGCTGTTCGGCTCCATGGCGAGCGTGGTGCGGATCAGCGAAAGCACCGGCGTAATGCCGCTGCCCGCGGCGAAGGCCACGTAGTGATGCGCGGCGGCGGGGTCGAGCGGCACGTGGAAGCGGCCATCGGGGGTCATGACATCCAGCGTCTGGCCGGCGGTGACGTTGTCGTGGACCCAGGTCGAGAACACGCCGTCGTCGACGAGCTTGACCGCCACGCGTAGTTCGCCGTGTTCGGCATAGTCCTGCACGCCGCAGCAGATCGAGTACGAGCGGCGCACATCCTTGCCGCCGACTGGCGCCTTCAGGGTCAGAAACTGCCCTTGAGTGAAGCGATAGGCGTCCCGCAGCGTGTCGGGGACTTCAAACGCGATCGACACCGTGTCGGACGTTTCAGGACGAACCTGCGCCACGCGCAGCGGGTGAAACTGTGGAGTCATGGCCGGTGGTCGGTGGTCAGTAGGGTTTGAAGTAGTCGAACGGTTCGCGGCAATCCAGGCAACGATAGAGCGCCTTGCAGGCCGTGGACGCAAAACGCGACAGTTCCTGCGTATGGGTGCTGCCGCAACGCGGGCAGGCGACGGCAGCCGCCGGCTGCATCCGGGGCACGAAGCGCAGCGGCTTCACATGACGAGCCGGTGCATCGGCCGTGCATTGTCCCGGCGGGGCGATGCCATAGGCACGCAGGCTGGCCCTGCCGGCCTCGGTGATCCAGTCGGTGGTCCATGCGGGCGCTAGTACCGTGCATACGCGCCACGGTGCGAGGGCCGCGGCGTCGAGTGCGCGGCCCACGTCCTCCTCGATCTGGGACATGGCCGGGCAACCCGAATACGTTGGCGTGATGACGGCTTCCACCGTCAAGCCATCGTCGCCCAGCCGCACATCGCGCAGGATGCCGAGGTCGCGGATCGATACGACCGGGATCTCCGGGTCGGGTATCGCTTCGAGCGCAGCCCAGGCGCGGGCCAACCGGTCCTCGGGCGTGCCCGTTGCTGCGCCCGGCGATGCGGGGAACGCCGGGGCGAACGGGGACGAGGTAGCAATGTCTGGAGGGCTGCGCATGGCGTGAGTCCTTGCCTTACCACTGGGCGCCGGGATGGGCGCGTGCGAGCCCCTGCAGTTCGGCCAGCAGGTAACTCATGTGCTCCGAATGCACGCCGTGTTTGCCAGTCGAGACAAAGGCCGACCGCGCGGGCAGCCGCAGCGTGGCTTCGTCGAGCGTGGCCTGCACGGTGGCCTCCCAGGCGCCGCGCAGGTCGGCCGTTTGAACGCCGATGCCCTGCCTGGCGATTTCCTGCTCCAAAGGATCGGCGCCGAAGCATTCGTTCATGTACGGCATCAGGTGGTCGAGCGCTTGCTGCATGCGCAGGTGCGATGCTTCCGTGCCATCGCCAAGCCGCACGACCCAGCCGGCCGCGTGCTGCAGGTGATAGCGCGCTTCCTTTGACGACTTGGCGGCGATGGCGGCCAGTTCGGCATCGTTGCTGCGTTCGAGCACGGGCCACAGTTCCGCCATCAGCGCGCCATACAGGAAGTTGCGCATGATCGTCACCGCATAGTCGCGGTCAGCGCGTGCGGTACCGGCCAGCGGGCCGTGATGTGGCAGTTCGAGCAGCGTCCAGTTGTGGAATTCGCGCTCGCTGCGCCAGTAGGCGTACTCGTCCTCGTGCCGTACGCGGCCGGTCAACTGACCTTCGAGCGCCCCGGCATGGCTGTAAAGCAGACGGGCCTGGCCGATCAGGTCGAGACTGATGTTGGTCAGTGCGATGTCTTCTTCCAGCGCGGGGCCGTGGCCGCACCATTCGGCATTGCGCTGGCCCAGGATCAGCGCGTTGTCGGCCAGGCGCAGCACATATTGCAGCGCTGCGGTGCGGGCCAGCGGCAGGCGCGCAACGGCGCTGTCGTCGACAGTGTCGGCAGTGATGGATGAACTCATTGCGCAGGCCTTACATGTGGTTCACTTCTTCGGGCAACTGGTAGAAGGTTGGGTGCCGGTAGATCTTGTCGGCCGCGGGGTCGAACAACTCGGCCTTTTCCGCGGGCGCGCTGGCCGTGATTGCCGACGACGGCACCACCCAGATCGATACGCCTTCCTGCCGGCGCGTGTAGACATCCCGCGCCATGTGCAGCGCCTGCTGCGCGTCCGCGGCATGCAGGCTGCCGCAATGCTTGTGTTCGAGGCCCTGTTTGCTGCGGACGAAAACTTCCCACAGCGGCCATTCCTTTTGCGTCATGTCGGTCTCCTCTCAGGCTGCCTTGGCCGCAGTCGCGCGGTTGGCGTGCTTTTCAGCGTGGGCCAGTGCGGCCTCTCTCACCCAGGCACCATCCTCATGTGCCTTGACGCGCGTGGCCAGGCGCTCCCGGTTGCAGGGGCCGTCGCCGTTGATCACGCGCCAGAATTCCTCCCAGTCGAGCGGGCTGTAGTCGTAGTGGCGGCGCTCGGCATTCCATACCAGGCCCGGATCGGGCAGCGTCACGCCAAGCACCTTGGCCTGCTCCACCGTCGCATCGACGAATTTCTGGCGCAGGTCGTCGTTGGAAATGCGCTTGATGCCCCAGGCCATGGTCTGTGTGCTGTTGGGTGATGCTGCATCCGGCGGGCCGAACATCATCAGCACCGGGAACCACCAGCGATCGACCGCGTCCTGCACCATTTCGCGCTGGGCTTCCGTGCCACGCATCATCGCCAGCAGGGCGTCGAAGCCCTGGCGCTGGTGGAACGACTCCTCCTTGCAGATGCGGATCATCGCGCGGGCATAGGGTCCGTACGAGCAACGGCACAGCGGAATCTGGTTCATGATCGCCGCGCCGTCCACCAGCCAGCCGATCACCCCGACGTCCGCCCAGGTTAGCGTCGGGTAATTGAAGATCGAGGAATACTTGGCGCGGCCCGTGTGCAGGGCGTCGACCAGATCGTCGCGCGATGCATTCAGGGTTTCGGCCGCGCTATATAGATAGAGCCCATGCCCCCCTTCATCCTGGACCTTGGCCAGCAGGATCGCCTTGCGCTTGAGGGAGGGGGCGCGGCTGATCCAGTTGCCTTCGGGCAGCATGCCGACGATCTCGGAATGCGCGTGCTGGGAGATCTGGCGGACCAGGGTCTTGCGGTAGGCGTCTGGCATCCAGTCCATCGGTTCGATCTTGCCGTCTTCGGCAATGCGGGCATCGAAAGCGGCCTGCTGTTCCGCAAGATCGGCGGTGATGGGGGCTGCCTGTTGCGCCTGGCCGGGCAGGTCGAGGCTCTGTGTGTACATCACGTCTCCTTGACGGTCGTCTGCTGCGACGGGCCGACCTGATGATTGTTGGCTGGAGCGTTGTGGGGTCGGGGTTTGCTCACTATATAGATAATCCGACCGGTCGGTCAATTTAATGGTCCACCAATGGGCGGAGCCTGTCGATCCCTATCGACTAGAGGTTAGCGTTCAATCGAGCGATCGGGCGGAAGACACGGGCCGCGCACCGGGACGAGCGCGCGGGTGGCACGGAGTGCGGGTGTGTGAGGCCAGGCTCCGGATTGGCCCGCGTGGCCTCGAGGTATGTGACCTGGCTAGCGCAGGTGGCGGACAAGGAAGGCAGTCTGGTCGCCAATTGCACGCTCCCACAACGGCCCGGAATAAAGACCGAAATGCCCACAGGGATAGGTCTTCACCTCGGCCCGGGGCGTGCGTGCGGCGGCTTCATGGGCCAAGTGCGCAGGTGCCAGATGCACGTCCTCTTCGCCGATGCAATAGAGCGTCGGGCACTTGATCTTCCGTACCCCGGCAATTGGCCGGTAAGTGCCGTAATAGAGTGCAATGCGCGCACAGACCTTGTTGACCCAGTTGGATTTCTCCGGCGTCACGCTCTCGAACCAGGACAGCGCGTCAGGCGTTGCCATGGCCGACCAGGAGCCGGGACGGCCGGCTGCGGCGATGTAGAACGGCGATAGTCCGACGAGCGATCGCGCAGTGTCATACAGACCGGCCAAAGTCAGCCGGGTCAGTTGAGCAAGGCCCAATGCCGGCAGGTTGCGCAACCCGTCGCAGGTGGGCACTTGGGCAACAGCGGCGGCGATGGCCGGATCACGGGCGGCCATGCTCAGTACGTGGCCGCCGCTGAGCGATGAGCCGAACAGGGCGATGCGTTGCGGATCGATTTCAGGCAGGCTCCGGGCGAATGCGATCGCCGCGGCCCAGTCCTGCAACTGGTGGCTGATTTTCAGCAACTGACGCGGCGTGCCTTCGCTGGCGCCGAAGTACCGGTAGTCGAACAGCAGCACGGCCAGCCCGGCTTGCGCGAAGCGTTCAGCAAAGGCATCGAACCGCTGTTCCCGCACGGCCGAGAACCCATGCGCCATCACCACGCATGGCACCGGACCCGCCGCACGTTCCGGGAGGTACAGCCAGGCGGCGCACCGTACACCGCCAGAACGGAATTCGACATCATCGCGCGTCATCTGCAAGCTCTTCCTGTTGTACCAGCCGAGGGACAATCCGACGCAACAGTATGAACAAACGGCAACCGTCGGCTTGACCGGAAGAGACAATGGTTTGATGGTTCGGGACATGCCGGGATGTCCCGAATCGTCAGGGGTGAGGGCGATCGGCTGACAGAGGCAGGCGGGTTGGACCGGCACGAGAGGAGGCCGATTTCAACTGCCAAGTTGGCAGTCACCACGTGTAGTATCGGGATCTCATCTTCTGACCGGAGGACTTTGCAATGACGAGCACCGCATACAGCAAGATTGTGGTGGCAGTGGATGGCAGCAGCACATCGGACCTGGCACTGCAGGAAGCCATTCGCGCGGCGAGCGGCGGCGGGGCGACGATCCTGGCGCTCTACGTTGTCGACAACGCCATGGTGCTGTTCGAGGCCGGCTACTACGATCCGTCGCAGATCGAGCGCGCATTCGTGGAGAGCGGCACGCGGGCGCTTGAAGCGGCCGCCAAAGTCCTCGGCGACGCAGGTGTGAAGTTCGAAACGAAGCTTGTCACCGAGCCGGCAGTAGTTGGCGATATTGCGGGATCGATCAACGTGGCCGCCCGCGAATGGGGCGGCGACCTGCTCGTCATCGGCACGCACGGCCGGCGCGGCGTGCGCAGGCTGGTGCTCGGCAGCGTTGCCGAAGCTGTGATTCGTCAGTCAACGATGCCGGTGCTGCTCGTTCGCGGGAAGACGTCGGAGGAGTAGGGAGCGGGCGTCTGACCGTTCAGCAAGCAAAGCGGAAGTGGCCGCCGCGCAGCACGATTTCGCGGGCTTCGGTCAATTCGAACAAGCTTTGCGCAAGCTGCTCGATCCGCGCGCGGTTGTCAGTGAACGCGCGTACCAGGTCTTCTTCGCGCGGGGAGCGCGCGCCGCAATAAGCTTCCAGCGCCTCAGCCGTGACGGAGTACTGCGAGCGGTTGCCATTGACCGTTGCGGGACAGGAAAGCGTCAGACTGGCTCCGCAGTATGTCGGATTGCTGTTCGGGAAAGTGATATCGGTCATGGCGCACCTCGTCTTGCCGGGAACGGGGAAACGGCGAATATCCCTTCAATATAGGTAATCGCCGCCGTCCGGCAACCCGGGGCGGACCCGGAGGCCGCCGATGGGGATGGACGCGCGTCGTCAGCCGACGCGCATGCCGCGAAGCCGCGGCCGTTTGCCGACAGCGTGCTCGGACGCAAGCGTTCCAATGTCGGAAACCGTGCGATGTGCGTCGTCGATATGAAGATCGGCGTAAGCCGCCTGCTCGGCCAGAAAATGCTCGAAAGGCGCGTTGGCGGGCGACAGCAACGCGACTCGGGCGGGAGCAATCGCGGTAGTCAGCCCGGTTCGCCCCGGACGGACAGCGACTTCGGCCAGACGTGCCTCGAGATCCGTCAGGAGGGATTGAACCACCAGACCGACGGGCAGATTGATTTCCCCGGATTCCGAGCCGGCCCGGATCAGCCCTGCCAAGGAAGCCATGCGGCGTGCCGTCACATGAAGTGACGCATGCGCGGCTGCCAGCTCCGGTGCCAGATCGGCCGAACACTGCGCGAGTGTGTCCTCGGCACGCGATGACGCGCGGCCAGCGGCTACGCGCAGCGCTTCAAGCCGCAACTGGGCCGGGGTGAGCGTGCGCGCGGCGCTGGTCGCCGCACGTAGGTAGACCGCATTGACCGCAAGCGCGTCAAGGCTATGGCGAAATACGCGCGACAGTTCGGCGCGCGGCGCCAGCACGTAGTAGCTGGCCAGCGCAATCACGCAGCCAATCGCTGTATCGATGCCGCGCAGCACCGCAACCTGGCTACTGCTCGAGGCAGGTTCACCAATCCACGAGAACAGGATGATCGCCGGAGTCAGGCAGAACGCGAACCCACCTGCATTCCCGGCCAGGCGTTGGGCATAAGCGCCCGCCAGGAAAATCGCGCTCAGTCCGAGTGCCAGCGTTGGC
>JAFAJB010000011.1 GCA_019236395.1 Cupriavidus sp. | reverse complement strand
AGCCACTAAGCTGTTCGCATGACCGTTCAAGCAGGTGGCGCCGACACCGCCGATCAGTCCGGCGAGCAACGCAACGTCGACGCCATCGATATCACCCCCGCAGGACAACAGGACACCACGCCCGACGTGATCGACGGCGTGGCGTTGGCGCGCCTGTATGGCGAGCAGCTGTTCCAGCTGCCGCTGGACCTCTACATCCCGCCGGACGCGCTGGAGGTCTTCCTCGAAGCCTTCGAGGGCCCGCTGGATCTGCTGCTGTACCTGATCCGCAAGCAGAACTTCAATGTGCTGGACATCCCGATGGCCCAGGTGACGCGCCAGTATCTCTTGTACGTCGACCAGATCCGCCAGCGCAACCTGGAGCTGGCCGCCGAGTACCTGCTGATGGCGGCGATGCTCATCGAGATCAAGTCCCGCATGCTGCTGCCGGTCAAGAAGGCCGACAGCGACGACGAAGCCGAGGACCCGCGCGCCGAACTCGTGCGCCGGCTGCTCGAGTACGAGCAGATGAAGCTTGCCGCCCAGCGCCTGGATACCGTGCCGCAGCTCGGCCGAGACTTCCTGCGCTCGCAGGTGTATATCGAGCAAAGCCTGGCACCCCGCTTCCCGGACGTGGAAACGGTGGACCTGCAGGGCGCCTGGGCCGACGTGCTCAGACGCGCCAAGCTGAACCAGCACCACAAGATCTCGCGCGAGGAACTGTCCGTGCGCGAGCATATGAGCCAGATCCTGCGCCGCCTGCAACACGCGCGCTTCATGGAATTCAGCGAGCTGTTCGAGGACGCCATCCGCTCCGGCAAGGGCGTGCCCGTGGTGGTCGTGAACTTCATCGCCATGCTCGAGCTATCGCGCGAATCGCTGGTGGAAATCACCCAGGCCGAGCCGTTCGCGCCGATTTATGTGCGATTGGCGTACACGCCTGCGTAGTCTTTCCCGGAATTCGGATAATTTCGACGCCCCCTGCGGGGCCTGAATTCGCGCGGATGCTCTACAATCCGCCGACAGCCGGCCCCGAGCGCGCTCACGAGAGTCCGGCATCCCCGACCTGCTTTCCTCGGGACGCTCCTACCACGACAGCACACCACATTCATGAAAGTCATCTCCTCCATCCAGGCGCTGCGGGACCAGTTGCGCGGACAGAACCGTGTCGCTTTCGTCCCCACCATGGGTAACCTGCATGAAGGCCACCTGTCGCTGATGCGGCTGGCCCGCCAGCATGGAGACCCCGTGGTGGCGTCGATCTTCGTCAACCGCCTGCAGTTCGGCCCGAACGAGGATTTCGACAAGTACCCGCGTACGCTGCAGGATGACGTCGAGAAGCTGCAGAAGGAAGGCGTGTACGTGCTGTTCGCCCCGACCGAGCCGGACATGTACCCGGAGCCCCAGGAATACCGCGTGGACCCGCCCCATGACCTGGGCGACATCCTCGAAGGCGAATTCCGTCCGGGCTTCTTCAAGGGCGTCTGCACGGTGGTGATGAAGCTGTTCTGCTGTGTGCAGCCGCGCGTGGCGGTGTTCGGCAAGAAGGACTACCAGCAGTTGATGATCGTGCGGCGCATGGCCAACCAGTTCGCGCTGCCGGTGGACATCATTCCCGCCGAAACCGTGCGTGCCGAGGACGGCCTGGCGCTGTCATCGCGCAACCGCTATCTCGGCGAAGCCGAACGCGCCGAGGCGCCTGTGCTCTACAAGACGCTGCACGAGGTACGCGACACGGTGCTCGGCGGCGACAGCGTGGACCTGCTGGCCGTCGAGGCCGACGCGCTGGCCCGCCTGCAGGCACGCGGCTGGAAGCCCGACTATGTGTCCATCCGCAAGCGCCACAACCTGCAGGCACCGACCCGCGAGGAATTCGCCGCTGGGGAGCCGCTGGTGGTACTGACCGCCGCGAAACTCGGCGCGACGCGGTTGATCGACAATCTGGAGATTTGAGCGGATTGCGGTCCGAAGCAACTCGTGAAAAAGCCTGCGTATCCGAGCGCAGGCTTTTTTGTTTTTTGAGCCACTGAACCCTCTCCCCCGACCCCTCTCCCGCCAGGCGGGAGAGGGGAGAACACCATGGGCGACTCAAAATGTTGCCGGTTTGCTCCCCTCTCCCGCACGCGGGAGAGGGGCTGGGGGAGAGGGCAAGCGCGTGCTGCGCGCAACCGTCTCACCCCCGCCGCAACCGCTCCCGCTCCAGATGCCGGCGATGCCCGCTGCGGCGTTTCCACCAGATCAGCACGCCGGTCACGGCGAATGCCAGCGGCACCAGGCCGAATACCGTGATGAACGCGCGCCCCCATAGGCCGAAGGCCTCGCCGGTGTGCAGCGGGAACAGCCAGCTGATAAAGGTATCGCCGGACTGCGCGTTGTGCGGATCGCGCACGCCTAGCGGGCGGCCGGTGTAGGCGTCGAGCCAGAGCCGGGTGGCTCCTGTGTCGGCGCGCACCTCGCCATCCTGGCGCAGGCGCACCTCGTAGGCGTCGCCAGGCTTGCGCGGCAGGCTGATGCGCGTCACCAGCGCGTCCGGGAACTGCTTCTGCGCGGCGGTCATGGCTTGCGCCGGCGTGATCGCATGCGCGCCTTCCGGGGCCGGGTCCGACACGGGCTTGAACGGCGCGCTCACGGTCATGACGCTGCTGATGATCGGCGTGACCCACTTCGGCAGGTTCAGGTACCAGCCCGAGAAAGCGATCGTCGCCAGAACCGGTGCCACGAAGATCCCGCCCGCACGATGGCTCGTGTAGATGAAACGCGACCATGAGCCGCCGTGCGTGATGCGCACCGACTGCTTCAAGGCCCGCACCTTGAACTTGGGCCACCAGAGCACCACGCCCAGTAGCACGCTGATAAACAGCATCATGCCGGTCACGCCGGTGATCGTCTTGCCGGTATCGCCCGACAGCAGGTAGCGATGCAGTTGAAAAACCGTCGGCATCAGGGCCTGGCGCGACAGGCCCGGCACGCCCCACAGCCGTTCGCCCTTCACCGCCAGCGTGATCGGGTCGATCATTACCTGACGCAAGCGGCCAGGCCCCGCTTCGGGCCCCTTGATCGGGTAATAGGCCACGAACACCGCCTGCTCGTCGGTGGGCAGCGTCAGCAGATTTGGCTTGCCGTAATGCGGGTCGGCCATCAGCTTCGCGGTCACCGCTTCCACGGTGGCGGCGCCCACCGGAATGCGCGTGGCCGATGCGGCCTGCAGCAAGTCCGGATTCAGCCAATTGTCGATCTCGTCGCGCCACGAAATGGCCGTGCCGGTCAGCCCCATCAGGATGAACAGCAAGCCAAACAGCAGGCCAATGTAAAGATGCAGTTTTACGAGAACCGTGCGCAAACGACCAGAGACCATCGTAGGATTTGTGAATACTTGCCCGACGCGCACAAGGCACTTCGGCTGGAGATCGGATTCGCATGCGTGCGCGCAAATCACAAACGCAAATGCGAAGGATTCGCGATTCTATCAGCGCAACCCCCGTTGTCATATTTCGTCCAGTTTCATGACTCACCAGATTGAAATCGTCCCCGCCGTACCTGCCGATGCCCCACTGCTGGCCGCCATCCATGCCGAAAGCTGGCGCCGCAACTATGCTGGCCTGATCCCGGCGGAGTACCTGGAAAAATGTGCACCGGCCGAACGGCTGGCCACATGGCGCGCGCGGATGCTGGAAGGCGCGGAAGCGCCGCTCGAGGTGACGATCCTGCGTGTCGATGGGCAACCCGCCGGCTTCTCATGCCTGATGCCGCTGGCGGAATTTGGCTACGGCATCTACCTGGACAACCTCCATGTGCTCCGTAAGTACCATGGATACGGCTACGGAAAGCTGCTGATGGCCCATTGCGCGGCCAGTGCCGCGCGCCAGTGGCCTGCTAAGCCGCTGTTCCTGTACGTGCTGGAAGGTAATTCGCAGGCGCGGGAGTTCTACCGGCGCCTGGGCGGGGTGGAATCGGAGAGTTTCGAGGACCCGTTCCCGGGGGCGGGCCTGATGGTACCGATCCGCCGCGTGACCTGGGATGACGTGGAGGCGCTGGTCAGCCGGCTGCAGCCGGTTCGGTAGCTATGCCGGAAGAACCGTCGAGCCAGCGCAGGATCGGCTGCCACTGCTCCCAGTCACGCGCCACGCGCGACGGCGACACGTCCCAGAGCGTCAGGCCGTGCGCGGCAAGCTGGACGTAATTTTGCGTGTCACGCAGGTAGCCGAGCACCGGCAGCCCAAGCCCCTCGACAAAACGCTGGAGCTGTTCGGCGGCCCGCGTGCGCATGTCCACACGCATCCCGATCACCCCCACCGACACCTCGCCGTGCCGCACGCGCTTGTCGTCGGCCAGCTTGGCCAGGAAGTCCTGCGTGGCCAGGATGTCGAACATCGACGGCTGCAGCGGCACCACCACGCGGTGCGCCAGTTTCATGACATCGCCATAACGCCAGCCGTGCAGGCCGGCGGGTGTGTCCAGCACCACGTGCGTGGTGCCCTTGGGCGGCCGGGCGATATTGTTGGCGTCAATATCCCAGGTCGTGATCGGTGGCGCCGAGGCGGGGCGCAGCCCCAGCCACGCGCGCGAGGACTGCTGCCGGTCGGTATCGCCAAGCATCACGGCATGCCCGTGACTGGCAAAGTAGCCGGCGAGATTGGTGGCCAGCGTGGTTTTGCCCACGCCGCCCTTGGGGTTGGCGATCACGACTACCGGCATGAAATCCTCCAATGTCCGATGGATGCCATGAAACGCAGCAGGAATCTCGACTTCAGCGGGCGTACGGCGTCATGGCAGACCGGCCCGCTCCTCCGACAACCCGGCAAGTGTAGCGTGACGCTGAAGCGGCGCGAACAACGCGGCCAGATCGAGGTGCGCGGCCATGCTGTCGGCCAGCCTGTTGATCGATGCTTCACGCAGCGCGTCCAGATCGACCCCTTCGGCCTGCGCCAGTCCGGCCCAGCGCAGTAGCGCGCCGCACGCGGCGGAGTCGTCGAACAGGCCGTGGACATAGGTCGCCAGCACCTGGTCGTCCTCGGAAATAGCGCCGTCCGGCCTGTTGCCCTCCAGCCACAGCGCCGGGCGGGCCAGCCCCGGGCCTTCCGTGACGCCGAGGTGGATCTCGTAGCCCCTGACCGGCGCATCGGTCTGGGCAAGCCGCCCGGTCACCTGGCGCAACTGCTTTTCCGGCGCCAGGGTCGTATCGAAATCGAGCAGTCCCAGCCCATCGCTCGTGCCGGCGGGCCCTTCCCGGCCGTCGGGATCGCGGATGCTTCGGCCCAGCATCTGCATGCCGCCACAGATGCCGATCAGCTTGCCGCCATAGCGCAGATGGCGCTGCAGCGCGCGGTCCCATCCATTGGTGCGCAGGAAGGCCAGGTCCGCGCGCACGCTCTTGCTGCCAGGCAGGATCACGAGGTCTGCGGGCGGAATCGGCATGCCCGGACCGATGAACTGGAGATCGACGCCCGGGTGGGCCCTGAGCGCATCGAAATCGGTGTGGTTCGAGATGCGCGGCAGCACCGGCACGATCACGCGCAGCACCTCGCCCGCGCGGCGGTCGACCTGGGTACTGGCAATCGCGTCCTCGGCATCAAGGTGCAGGCCATGCAGGTATGGCAGCACGCCGAACACGGGCTTGCCGGTGCGCGCCACGAGCCAGTCCAGCCCCGGTTCGAGTAGCGCGATATCGCCGCGGAAGCGGTTGATGATGAAGCCGGTCACGCGTGCCCGCTCGGTCTCGGACAGGCAATCTAGCGTGCCGACCAGATGCGCGAACACGCCGCCGCGATCGATATCGGCCACGATCACAACCGGGCAGTCCACGCGCTCGGCAAACCCCATGTTGGCGATATCGCGGTCGCGCAGGTTCACTTCGGCCGGGCTGCCCGCGCCCTCCACCAGCACCACGTCGTACGCCTGCTGCAGCCGTGTATGGCTTTCCAGCACGGCGGCCATCGCCTGCGGCTTGTAGTCGTGATAGGCGCGCGCATCAAGATCCATGCGGGCGCGGCCGTGGATGATGACCTGGGCGCCGATATCGCTACTCGGCTTCAGCAGCACCGGGTTCATGTCCGTGTGCGGCGCCAGCCCGGCGGCCTGCGCCTGCAGCGCCTGCGCACGGCCGATCTCTCCGCCGTCGACAGTGACCGCGCTGTTCAGAGCCATGTTCTGCGGCTTGAACGGCGCCACACGCACGCCGGCGCGCGCCAGCACGCGGCATAGCCCGGCCACGACGGTGCTCTTGCCCGCGTCTGAGGTCGTGCCCTGGACCATCAGGGTGCCGCACAGGGCACGCCCGGCCGGGGTGAAATCGGTTTGGAAAGCAGGTTCGTCGCGCATCGCGTGATTGTCGCATCGTCACGCGCGCATGGGAGGGCTGGGCACCCGCCAGTCTGCAAGATCCATGCATGCGGGGCATCCATGCGACGGCTACAATACGTCGCATGAAGACCAAGGCCATCGCTCAGGCACTCAATATCTCGCCCTCCGCCGAACCTGCATCGGGGGGCGCCGCCGTGGCCGGCGAACCGGTCACCGAGTCCGCCCCGGAGCCGCACGCGGAAACGTCGATGCCGCGCGAGTTGACGCTCGTGCTCGGTGGCGCGCGGTCAGGCAAGAGCCATTTCGCGGAGCAACTGGCCACGGACCACGCGGCGCTGACGCGTGGTCCGGTCACGTACATCGCCACGGCACGCCACGACGCCGATTCGACCGACGAGGAAATGGAGCTGCGCATCGCGCTGCATCGCGCTCGCCGCCCGGCGGACTGGACACTCGTGGAGGAGCCCGTGCATCTGGCCGATGCGCTCTACGCCCATGCGCGCCACGATGGCTGCATCCTCGTGGACTGCGTGACGCTGTGGCTCAACAACCTGATCTTCGGCGACAGCCGCGAGTATCCCGAACACGGCGTCATCACGCCACCGCCAGCCTTTACCGAGGAAATCGACGCGCTGATGACCGCATTGCCGATGCTGCCCGGGCACGTGATCCTGGTGTCCAACGAAATCGGCTTCGGCGTGGTGCCGATGGGTGCCATCACGCGCTTCTACGTTGATGAACTCGGCCGCCTGAACCAGAAACTCGCCGCCGCGGCCGATCGCGTGCGGCTGCTGGTGGCCGGTATCCCTATCGCCGTCAAGGACGCACGCCCCGAATGATCATGCTGTCCTGGCCGGCCTGCGTGGCGGCTGCACTCGCCGGCGTTCTGCTGGATCGCTGGCTCGGCGAGCCGCGCCGCTGGCACCCGCTGGTCGGCTTTGGGCGCGTGGCCACCGACGTCGCCAATCGACTCAATCGCCCGGAACGCAGCGCCCCGCGCCAGCGCGTTGCAGGTCTGCTTGCATGGGCATTGATGGTGCTGATTCCGGCAGGCATCGTTTCGTGGCTGATCGCGCAGGCGCATGCCGTGCATCCCGCGCTGGCCTGGGCGCTCCATGCGGTGGTGCTCTATGCCGCGCTGGGTAGCTGCAGTCTCGCCCAGCATATCGCCCCGATTGCCGACGCCCTGGCACGCAACGACCTGCCTGCCGCACGTCTGCTGACCGCGCGCATCGTCTCGCGTGACACGGAGGATGCCGATGCCGAAGCATTGGCACGCGCGGCATGCGAATCGGCGCTCGAGAATGGCAACGATGCGATCTTCGGTGCGCTGTTCTGGTTCCTGATCGGCGGTGCACCGGCCGTCATCATCTTTCGTCTGGCCAATACGCTGGATGCGATGTGGGGCTATCGCACGCCGCGCTGGCTGATGTTCGGCTGGGCGGCC
>JAFAJB010000241.1 GCA_019236395.1 Cupriavidus sp. | reverse complement strand
AACAGTGAAATCGGTGCGATCGCCGTATCGCCTTCACCGATCTCCAGGAGAAAGTGCTGGAGCAGATCCGTATAGCACCGGGAATATTTGACATAGTGAAAGCGCAGCCATTTCTCTACATCCTCCATCACTTCTCGTGCCACACCGGCAATCCTAGACGGCGGGAGCTTGTCGCCGTCGCGCTCGTGCCACCGCACCTGCCCATCGATGAGTTCATGAAGCGGACGGCCACGCATCCATGCGAGGGAGAACCATCCGTAGAAGGTCTCCGCCTCCGTCTCTCGCCCTTCCAAAGATACGTGAATCGCATGCAGCATGGCTTCGAGCCGTACCTTAGGCTGTGGAAACTTGGTCCATGGGTGAACGGGAACCAGACTGTCGAGTTGCCCCCTGGCGTGCCGTTCCCGGAAATAGTCATATAGCCGCTGCTGGCGAATCGGCGAGATCAGGGCATTACGACGGAGCAACTCTGTGGGCAGCGACACTGCAGGCAAGGCGGCCAGAATGGCCGCCTGCAATTCTGTGCGGTCCACATTGGGGAAACGCTTGAGCGCTCGGTCAATTGTCCGCTCCATCACCCCATCGCGCGCATCGAGGAATAGGCGCGAGAAGACGCTCTCCGCCAGCACCGTATCCTTCGCCCCCGACTTATGCTCGCGATCGCGCGCATAGGCCAGTATGTCGTTTTGACGGGAGGAAAGTGCCTCGCAGATGGCCGGTTCCACCACGCTTGTCTGCGGATCGGCCACCGGCTGTACCTCCCAGTCGTCATAGTCGACCAGGAATACGTTTCCATGCGTGTCCCTTTTCAGACGTCCGGCGCGGCCCGCCAGGTTCCAGAATTCGCTGGGTTCGAGCGCTTCGGTCCCCTTCTTCGGATTGCGCATGAAGATATTCCGCGCGGGCAGGTTCACGCCTTGCAGCAGCGTGGTCGTGCATACCAAGTACTTTATGTGGCCGCCATCGAAGTACTCCTCGATCGCCTTCGCAATTGTCGTTGGCAGGCGTCCGTAGTGCACGCCGATCCCATGCCTGAGCACCTTCGTCAAGCCGAATTCCGGATGAATATGTCTCGCGACGAACGTGGCGAGTTCTTCTAGCGGCGACCCTCCATATCCGGACACCGGCGGCAGATCCTTGGCAAGCTTTTCTGCAATGCGATCCGCCGTAGACGGGCGCGGTGCGTAGACGATGCTCTGCCCTTCCTGGCCTAACGCCAATGCAGCGGTCACGAGGCGTTCGCCCTCTGCCACGCTGCGTGCCGTGGCAAGGTTGCCAATGGGAAGCGGTTGTTCGTTGGGGCGGTGAAGATCGACGCGCAGCCCGCGGGCCACGCCCTTGCCCGTCGCGCGCCGGACATACAGCAGATTCTGCCGGACGGGGCGGACGCTGCCCTTTAGCGTCACGATACTGCTCAGTCCGAGGAGCGGTGCAACAGTCTGGGCGTCCTTGGAGCTCGGTGTGATGAAAAGTAGGCGTGCAAGCGGGGACCGGTCCAGCACCATCTCCAGACACCCCTGCAGCAGGATGCCGCGTTCGCCGTCAGCGAGTTGCTGGGCCTCGTCAACGATGACCAGGTCAAAGGTCAGCGACGATTCATTCAGGATTGTCTGCAAGCGCTCTTGGGTCACCACGAACACCAGGCTCTTGCCCGCGTGGAACTCGGCATCCACCAGCGGAACGCCAGTGACAACGATACGGTCGCCAAATGCACTCAGCGCAGTCGTCAGCGCCGACTGCACTTCATACAGCAACGCGCGGGACGGCACCACGTACGCCACAGTAGTCGTCCCGCCGGCCCGTGCAATTTCCTTCTGTAGATAGGTCTGCATCAAAAAGGACTTGCCCGCCGAGGTCGGCGCTGACACGTTCAGAAATTGATGCTCATGCAAACCGAACCAGATGTCCGCCTGGAAGTCCGTGAGCACCACTTCCTTGTCGAGCACCTCGATCGTATTGTGATCGCGTCTGGCACTCGCCCGGAGTCTGACGAGCCATGGCAGTTCAAGCTGCTCGGCCTGTGTCTCGCTGGCGAGATAGTCGCCGGCCGGAAAATTGCCGATCTCAGCAAGAACGTTGCTCCAGACCGGTCGCAGCGGAAATGCTGGCTTGCAGGCGGCAAGCGCGTAGGCAACATCCTGAGCCAGCGCCCGATGCCTCGGCACTGGCGAATGGGAAAACGCCACCGCAGCCTGGGTCAACTTGACGATCGTCTCATCTGCCAGTTCCGGGACCGAGCCCACAAGGCTCGCCAGGCTCTGACGTTGCAGATTCGCATATGCGAGGGCAAAACCGGGATTCGCCTCGATGCGCGACGCAAGCGCCGCCGAGAACTCAGCCATGGATCACGTCCTCAAAACACTGCCGGAACTCTTCTACGGAGGGTACCGGGAAGAGAAAGAGATCGACCCGCTCTAGCTCGATGTGATGCTGCTGAAGATGATGTCGTGCGGTGCGAATCTTCTGGTCAACGACTGTTGCATAGTGTTCGAGAAAGATAGCCTCTACTTCTTTGAGCGGCACCGTCGCGAGCTTGTTGTAGGCGTGATAGTCAAAGCCGACCAATACCGCAAAGCGGTCGATCCGGTAGTTCGCCTCGTCAGACGCGAACGGATCGAGGAAACGCAGGAGATGCTCAACGCCTTCGGCCGGAAAGCTATCCAAATCATGGAATGCTGTAATGAGCCGTAGTTCCTGGTCCAGCCTGTCATTGGCATTGGCTGCGATGCCGGCAATTGACTCGGCGGCCTCGCGCATGGCACCGGCGAAATCCTGATGCATCTTCGATTCGCCAAAGTACAGAATGAGTGCATTGGACTCCCTGCACCATGCGGCGTGAAGCCCATCAGCACCATGGACCGGCATCTCCGGGCTCGTCTTCAGCCGCATCTTGGAGACGATCAGTGGCGCGCCCAGGAAATGCTCGATCAGCGCATACAACAGCAATTCACCGCCTTCGCCCGACCGCGCGGCATTGCCACGCGCTCGCATGAACAGTCGTCTTGCTTCATCGGCCATGCGCTCGACCGCACCAGTTTCGAGCTCACCGACGACAGCGTCTGCCCGGCGCGCGGCCCGACGTTCCTGACGTGTTGCGCAGAACCGAGTGATTTCCGAGGACAGCATCCGGGCAAGTGCCTGCATGCTGGTCGCACGTCCCTGGAACGCCGGATAGAGGAAGTGCGCATTGACGCATGGCTGCAGGCGATCGGGCGTTTCCATTCGACGCAGCCGCGCGTCCAAGCGGTGCCGGTCGACTAGTTGGTCAAACTGGGCTCCAAGCCCGTGGAACCCTAGTGAATCCTCTGGCATGTGTAAGCACTTCGACAGGATGGAATGGCTGGCTGCAGGACATCGGCTTGCGTGCCTTCAGCATGCTTATTGTCAAAAATGGTACAAATTACAAACCTCTTATAGCGACATGGCGGCATGCCTGAAACCCCTACTAAAGTAGGGGTAACTCCCCGATTCAGGCCGCGGGTTCCGATAGCGGATGCCAAACAACGCTTCGCGCGCGATAAATACATGCCGGCCTGATCGAGTTCCCGCGCACGCCGTTCGAAAATTGAAAGCCGCGGCGATGATTTCAGATCTGCAATCCCTTCAGTGGAAGACCTGCTGGTCCCCCTCGCTATCCGCCTTAAGCTTGAGATGTTTTGAAGTAGCCTGCTTCCTTGAGAAATTGCGACGTACCGTCTGGAATAGAAACCTGACCCAACGATGGCTCGTCGAACCGACCAAATTCCGGTGTCGGCCACATTCCCTCTAACAGTTCCGGCAGCCGGGTGTTTCGCATTTTCTCGTGGAACGCGGTCGCGGGTTTTTCCGGTGTCTTGCGTCCGCTCCACGCAACCATGCAGTCCACTGCGGCACCCGCAAAAATATCTGCGATCTGCAGTTGAGGGATCAAGTGTGACTCACCGAAAGTGAGGTTCGAAATCCGCAACGGTAGTTCGGCTTGTCTGGCGCCATAGCCGATTTTCCGAACATCGACTTCTGGATTCATCAGGACACGCAGAAATTCCTCGTTTCGCTTCATGGGTTTCGAGCGATCATGGGTGATGTCGAATCGCCCGTCTTCCTGACTCATCCAGGCCTGGATGAGCGCGGTGAATGCGTCGACCGCAGGATCGAACACCGCGAGATTGCTATATACGCCCAGGAAATCCGGCAAGCGGCCTTCGGCCATCCGCAAAGGGCTGACAAAAAATCGCTCATCGGGTGGTGCAGCCTCATACGCTTCCGCGACAACCGTATCGAAATTCTCGTACGCGTCCTCGCTCCTGTTTCTAATTGCCTGCAGAAATGCGTCCAGAACGCGGTCCCAATGCCCGCCGGGCAGGATGTGGTGGCCGGTATAGAACCATAGATTCGCGAGACTGACGTGCCCGTTCCCCGCGTAGAGGTCTCCGCCAGCCTCGTAAGTGATGGTTTCAATGACCTTATCGATCAGGTGGGAGATTAAATAAAACCGCTTGTCTATGACATGAACCTTAAGATTATGGCGATCGAAGATGGGGTCAGAAAATACCTCGAGAAGCGCTTGTTGGCCATTGGGTCGGCTTCTCAGGCGTGCGTACTTTGCCTCCGGCTGCCCTTTTACAAGCAACTTTGCGAGTATTCGCCGGGCATCGGACTCGGATATGGTCGTGGTTGCCAGGGCAAAAACGGGTTGATCCTTGTTCAGAAGATCAACTCCCGTATTGCCAGACTCGTCGCAGTAAACGTGCATATATTTGCGCTCCTTCCCTAAGTATGGGGTACTTGCAGGCTTCGCCGCGCTAGGCGCGGATGTCCGATACTGCTGCCTTTCCTCCAACGTACTAACGGCTTGCGGAGCGAATTCCGGAGGCGTTCATCCCAGGGCGTCGAGACCAGCGCTGGTGTTCATGAGGCCCCGCCACCACGGCTGCCATGGTTGATGAAGCGGCGAGGTAGTCAGTACATGCCCGCCTGATCCAGTTCCCGCGCGCGCCGCGCGTCCTCCGCGTGGACGTACACCGACGTGGTGGCCAGCGACGCGTGGCCGAGCTGGTGCTGGACCACATCGAGCGCCACGCCACGGGCGATCGCGTGCGAGCCGAAGGTGTGCCGCAGCCAGTGGGCGCTGGCCTGCGCCAGGCGCGCCGCGCCGGCCGGATCCTCCGCGGCCAGCACGTCGGCCGCCTGGGCAAAGAACCCCTTCCAGATCGCATCGAGCTGCGCCACCGACAGTTTGCCGGCATGGCCGTCGGTCTTGACGCGGCCGATCAGCGGCGTCTCCGGGTGCAGCCGCTCGAACGCCCGGCCCAGGCCGCGCACGGCCAGGTAGTCGCGCAAGGCTTCGATGACCGGCGCGGGCATATGTACCTCCCGGGCCCGGGTGCCCTTTCCCACGAACGACAACGTCCACATGCCGCGCTGGTCGGCCGCCAGGTCCTGCTGCCGCAGGTCGCCGACGGTGACCTGCGCCTGCTCCGAGATCCGCAGACCGGTGGCATAGGCGAAGCGCAACAGGAACTGCATCCGTGCCGTGCGGGCATCCTCGGGCGGCAGACCTGCGGCGAAACTGCGCAGGAATTGCCATTGCGCGTCGGTAAAGCTGCGCGCCACCTTGATGCGGCCCTGCCCGGCCGCCTTCGGCTTGGGGAGCAGCGCGAACGGGTTGTAGCGCAGGTACTGGGCACTGACCAGCCACGCGCACAGGCTTTTCACGATGGTGAAGGCCTGGCGTACGCTGCCGGGCGACAGCGGCCCCTCGAACGGGCGCCAGTCGAAGCGGTAGCGCGGCGTGCCGCGCGCGCCCACCCACAGCGCGGCGGGCTGCGGATCGGCCAGGAAGGCCAGATATGCACTGCAGTCCTCGACCGTCAGATCGGACAAGGCCTTGCCGCGGGCGAAGACCGCCCACAGCAGGAACCGTTCGGCCTGGGTGCGATACGCGCGCCAGGTGTGGCCGCCGACCGGAGGATGTACGCCCAGCCAGGCGTGGATCGCCATCAGGTCGGTCTGGGCGGCGATGCGCTGCCCGCTGCCGGCGGCCGTGCGGTTGTGGCCCAGCCGGCCATCGAGCGCCGGGGGCAGCAGCAAGGCCTCCAGCGGGGCCACCATCGCCGCGGGCGGTCGCAGGCTCGCGAGCTCCGCCGCGCTGGCGCTGCGCCGCGGCACCAGGGCCGCCGGCGGGATCGGACCGAGCTCGGTCGCGAACTCGGCGAGCCATGCCTCGATGCGTCGCGCCGTGTGGGCGCCAATACGGGCGACGGCCCGGTACCAGCGCGCGCCGCCGTGCGCGATGCCGGCCTGCAGCGCCGCGAGCGTGGTCCAGCCCGCGGCCCCCAGGCGCTCGGCGATCGCGGGCGTGAACCAGCCACTGACGGCATCGTCGGGGGCCGGCCGCGCGGCCAGCAGCGGCTGCAAGGCATCGAGCGCGCGCTGCTGGCGCTGGCGCCGGGCCTGGCGGGCGGTCGCGCTCTCGCCCGCGGGCGCGTGAAACAGCGCGTGCCAGGCGGCCTCGCTCCAGCGGCGGGGCGATGGGGTTCCGGCAATCCCGGCTGCCCCACCCTGCCCCGGTTCTCCCTGGTGCGCGGCATGGTGGGGTGCCGGGTGCGCACTGTCCCCGCCGCGGGCTGGCCGGGTGGCGGGCCGCGTCGCCAGGCGACGCACGCCACGGGTGAGTTCCTCGGCGATCCAGTCGGCGGTTGCGCGCGCGATGCGCAGGTCCCGCCCCGTGTCGAGATAGCGGTCAGCCAGGCGGGCGAGATCGACCCCTTCGAGCACGCCGCGGTAGAACGCGAAGTGGTGCGGGCCCAGCCAGCGCGACGGTGCGACCGCCGCGCGTTTTCGCCGGCGGACCGGTGCTGGGCGGTTTAACCCGGCGTCTGGCGTGGCGTTCGGCGTGGTGCAATCAGGTAGGCGGACGTTGTCAGGCACGGCAATTGGGCGAAATCGGGAGGGGGACCATGGTACCGCAGCGGCCGGCTTTCCGGGCTTAACCTTGCTATCGAGATAATGCTAATTATCAAGATACTGCGATTTCTATGTCATTGCTAAAAGTGCTGCTTGAGTAACCTACAACCCCGACGACGTCTGACCTTATGCTTGATACGTAACCACCGACGCAACCGCGCAGAGGTGTAGCTGTCAAGCGCCCGATACGCGCGGCTGACCGTCCCTACCTTGAAGTAGTTCGCCCAGCCGCGCAGCGTGCGGTTCAACTTGCCCACCGACTCCGTGGTATCTGTGCAAATCTGCACATATTCATGTCAAAAAAGCGGGCACTAAGGACAGAATAATACGGATGATTATCGCTGCGTGTCGTTGGCGAACCCCCTCGAGGACGAGCCCCCGCGAATTTCCTCACACCGTAACGACCTCGCCGAGCCGAGGCGCGCGTCCCGGGATCGGCTCAGCCCAATTCGTCGGCGAGGTAAGCCGCCGTCACGCTGGCTGTGGAGGTAGCGATGATGGCCGGAGGGCCGCAGGCGACGATGCGTCCCCCTTCGTCGCCTGCGCCGGGTCCGATGTCGATGACCCAGTCGGCCTGCGCCACGACGCGCATATCGTGTTCGACCACGACCACGGTGTTACCAGCATCCACCAGCGCCTGCAACTGCACGAGCAGGCGGTCCACATCGGCGGAATGCAGGCCATTGGTGGGTTCGTCGAGCACGTACAGCGTGTCGCCGCGCTGCGCGCGCTGCAACTCGGTGGCCAGCTTGATACGCTGCGCCTCGCCCCCCGACAGTTCCGTGGCCGGCTGCCCGAGCCGGAGGTAGCCGAGCCCGATATCGCGCAACGCCGTCAGGGCGCGCATCGCGGGCGCCTCCTTGGCGAAGAAATCACAGGCTGCGTCGACGGTCAGGTCCAAGACCTCGGCGATGTTCCGGCCCTGCCAGGTGATTTCCAGCGTCTGCGGCCGGTAGCGCGTGCCGTGGCACGCCGAACACGGCGCGTAGACGCTCGGCAAAAATAGCAGCTCCACACTGACGAAGCCTTCGCCTTCGCACGTCGGGCAGCGTCCCTGTGCCACGTTGAACGAGAAACGGCCGGCCGTGTAACGCCGCTTGCGCGCGGCTGGCGTCGCCGCGAACAGCTTGCGGACGTGGTCGAACAGCCCCGTGTAAGTGGCGAGGTTCGAGCGAGGCGTGCGGCCAATCGGCTTCTGGTCGACGCGCACCAGCCGGCGCACCGTCTCCATGCCACCAGCGATGCGGCCTTCGGTTGGGGCGTCCGTCACCGCGAACAGCGGGTCGCGTTCTTCGTCGGTGTCGCTGTCGTCGGCGCGGCCCAGATGCCGGTTCAAAAGGTCGGGCAGCGCCTGACTGATCAGGCTCGACTTGCCCGAACCCGAAACCCCAGTTACCGCCGTGAAGCAGCCAAGCGGGATTTCCGCATCCACGCAGTGCAGGTTGTTGCGCGAGACATGGGCCAGCCTGAGCCATCCGGCGGGCTCGCGCGGTGCATGCTGCTGGCGCTCCGGCGCGCCGAACAGGTAGGCCGCGGTACGCGAGGTCGAGATTCCGGCAAGGCCGTCTGGCGGCCCGCTGTAGAGCACGCGCCCGCCGTGTTCGCCGGCGGCGGGCCCCACATCGACAATCCAGTCTGCCTGGCGCATGGTCTGCGTATCGTGTTCCACGACAAACAGCGAGTTGCCGGCGACCTTCAGGCGGCGCAAGGCAACGAGCAGCGCCTCGCCGTCGGCGGGATGCAGCCCGCGGCGCGCGTCAAGGTAGATGTCGCCTCATTCATGCAGCCAAACGCTGTTTTTCGGCGCCTGGCTTGATACCGACGGGCACGGCAGTCTCCCGCTCCGGATTGAGCGTGACCGTGTCGATTGGCGACCAGTCTCGT
>JAFAJB010000188.1 GCA_019236395.1 Cupriavidus sp. | reverse complement strand
CGCTGTACATGCAGCCGGTGCAGGACCTGACGATCGAGGACCGCGTGGCGCGCACGCAGTACCAGTTCACGGTCGAGGACCCGGACCCGACCGTGCTGGCCGAGTGGGTGCCGAAACTGGTCGAACGACTGAAGCAGGAACCCGAACTGCGCGACGTGGCCAGCGACCAGCAGAACAACGGCCTGCGCGCGTTTGTGGAGATCGACCGCGACGCCGCCGCGCGTTTCGGCATCACCACGGCGGTGATCGATAGCGCGCTCTACAGCGCGTTCGGCCAGCGCCTGGTGTCCACGATCTTCACGCAGTCGAACCAGTACCGCGTGGTGCTGGAAACATTGCCGCAGTTCCGCACGAGTCCGGAATCATTGTCCCAGCTGCGTCTGCCGTCCTCGTCGGGCGGTCAGGTGCCGCTCGGATCGATCGCGCACATTTCCGAACGCACCGGCCCGCTCGTGATCAACCACCAGGGCCAGTTCCCGTCCGCGACGATCTCGTTCAACCTTGCACCGGGTGAATCGCTCGGCGCGGCGGTGGACAAGATCACCAAGGTCGAAAACGAGATTGGCCTGCCGATCTCGATGGCCACCGAGTTCCAGGGTGCCGCCCTGGCATTCCGCGCGTCGCTGTCCAATACGCTGTGGCTGATCCTGGCCGCGGTGGTCACGATGTATATCGTGCTCGGCGTCCTTTACGAGAGCACGATCCATCCGGTGACGATCCTCTCGACGCTGCCGTCGGCCGCCGTCGGCGCCCTGCTGGCGTTGCTCGTATCGGGACAGGACATCGGCATCATCGCGATCATCGGCATCATTCTGCTGATCGGTATCGTCAAGAAGAACGCGATCATGATGATCGACTTCGCGCTCGAAGCCGAGCGCGAAGGCGGCATGGCACCGCGCGATGCCATCTTCCAGGCCTGCCTGCTGCGCTTCCGCCCGATCCTGATGACGACGATGGCCGCATTGCTGGCCGCGCTGCCGATGATGCTCGGCACGGGTATCGGTTCCGAACTGCGCCGTCCGCTGGGTATCACGATGGTGGGCGGCCTGCTGGTCAGCCAGGTGCTGACGCTGTTCACCACGCCGGTGATCTACCTGGCATTCGACCGGGTCGCCATGCGCCTCAAGGCCTGGCGCCGCCGTCGCTTTGGCGATCCCGACGAAGGCGGCGATGACGGCCAGCAAGCCCACCGTCCGCAGGAGCCGAACGTCTGATGAACCTGTCGGCCACTTTCATCCATCGCCCGGTTGCCACCGCGCTGCTGACCATCGGCATCCTGCTGGCGGGCATCGCGGCTTTCCGGCTGCTGCCCGTCTCGCCGCTGCCGCAGGTGGACTTTCCCACGATCTCCGTCACGGCAACGCTGCCCGGCGCCAGCCCCGAGACGATGGCCGCCACCGTGGCCACGCCGCTCGAGCGTGCGCTGGGGACGATTGCCGGCGTCACCGAGATCACGTCGAGCAGTTCGCTCGGCTCCACGCGCGTGACGCTGCAGTTCGACCTGTCGCGCAATATCGATGGCGCGGCCCGCGACGTGCAGGCCGCGATCAATGCCTCGCGCGCAACGCTGCCCACCAGCCTGCCGAACAACCCGACCTATCGCAAGGTCAACCCGGCCGATGCGCCGATCATGATCATCGGCCTGACCTCGCCGACCATGACGCGCGGTCAGCTCTACGATGCGGCATCGACGATCCTGGCGCAGAAGCTCTCGCAGGTGGAAGGCATCGGGCAGGTCACGATTGGCGGCTCCTCGCTGCCGGCCGTGCGCGTGGAACTGAATCCCACGGCCCTGAACAAGTACGGCATCTCGCTCGAGGACGTGCGCAACACGATCAGCGCCACCAACGCCAACCGGCCGCTTGGCGTGCTCGAGAACAACAACAACGCGTGGCAGGTCTATGCCAATGACCAGGCGATGGCGGCCAAGGACTACATGCCGCTGATCATCCGCTACGCCACGCCTGGCACCTATTCGTCAGCTTCGGCCGGTGCGCTGATCGCCAGCACAGCCAATGCCGCGGCCGGCGGCAATGTGAGCACGAAGACGGTCAACGGCGTCACGACGACGACGATCACCACCAGCAGCGGCACCACCACCATCACCACCGGTGCCACCGGCGGCAGCAACGGCAACACGGGCCCGAACGGATTCGCCGTGCCGATCCGGCTGCAGGACGTGGCCAACGTGGTCGATTCGGTACAGGACATCCGCAACGCCGGCTCCGCCAATGGCAAGCCTTCCGTGCTGCTGGTGCTGAACCGCTCGCCGGGCGCCAACATCATCGAGACCGTGGACCGCGTCAACGACATCCTGCCGCAGTTGCGCAAGATGATCCCGGGCGCGATCTCGATGGATGTGATGATGGACCGCACGCCCACCATCCGCGCCTCGCTGCGCGAGGTGGAGCAGACGCTGATCATTGCCGTGGCGCTGGTGGTGATGGTCGTGTTCCTGTTCCTGCGCAACGTCCGCGCCACGCTGATTCCAAGCGTGGCGGTGCCGGTATCGCTGGTCGGCACGTTCACGGTGATGTACCTGGCCGGGTTCTCGTTGAACAACCTCTCGCTGATGGCACTGACGATTGCCACGGGGTTCGTGGTCGACGATGCGATCGTGGTGCTGGAGAACATCTCGCGTCATATCGAGGAAGGCATGAAGCCACTGGCCGCCGCACTGCGCGGTGCGCGCGAGGTGGGCTTCACGGTGCTGTCGATGAGTCTCTCGCTGATCGCCGTGTTCATTCCGCTGCTGCTGATGGGCGGCATCGTCGGCCGCCTGTTCCAGGAATTCGCGATCACGCTCTCGGTGGCCATCATGGTCTCTCTGGTCGTATCGCTGACCACTACGCCGATGATGTGCGCGCGGCTGCTGCGCCCGGTGTCCGAGGAATCGCAGGGCCGTTTCCATCACGCGACCGAGCGCGTCTTCACATGGATGCAGCAAGGCTACGCGCGCACGCTTGGCGTGGCGCTGCGCCACAGCACACTGGTCTGGATCGTTCTGCTGGCTACCGTGGCCCTCAATGTCTGGCTCTACGTGATCGTGCCGAAGGGCTTCTTCCCGCAGCAGGACACGGGTCGGCTGATCGGCTTTATCCGTGCCGACCAGGCCACTTCGTTCCAGGCGATGCAGACCAAGCTCGACAACTTCATCCGGATCGTGCAATCCGATCCAGCCGTGGTCAACGTGGTGGGCTTCACCGGTGGCTCGCAGCGCAATACGGGCATGATGTTCGTCACATTGAAGTCGCTGTCCGAGCGCAAGGAATCGGCCGATGGCGTGATTGCGCGGTTGCGCGGCAAGCTGGCCAAGGAACCGGGCGCGAGCCTGTTCCTGCAATCGGTCCAGGACATCCGTGTCGGCGGACGACAGAGCAGCTCGCAGTACCAGTTCACGCTGCAGTCCGATGACCTCGACGTGCTGCGTGAGTGGGAGCCCAAGGTACGCGCCGCAATCTCGAACATCAAGGGCATCGAGGACGTAGACACCGACACCAACGACAAGGGCCTGCAGACCACGGTGACCATCGATCGCGACACAGCGTCGAAGCTTGGCGTCACCGCCCAGCAGATCGATGCGATCCTTAACGACGCGTTCGGCCAGCGCCTGGTCTCAACGATCTATCACCCGCTCAATCAGTACCGCGTGGTGATGGAACTGAGCCAGGAGTATCTGCAGGGCCCGCACGCGCTGCAGGATGTCTACGTGGTGGTCGGCGGCGGCAAACGCGTACCACTCTCGGCATTCACGCACGTGACGCCGACCAGTACGCCGCTCGGCGTGAACCACCAGGGCCAGTTCGCCGCTTCGACGATCTCGTTCAACCTGGCCGAGGGCTACTCGCTTTCGCAGGCCACGAATGCGATCAAGGATGCGCTGGCGCGGATCGGCGCGCCCGAGACCTTGCAGGCCAACTTCGCCGGTGGCGCCAAGGCATTCCAGGACTCGCTCAAGAGCCAGCCGATCCTGATCCTGGCGGCCATCATCACGATCTACATCGTGCTGGGCATCCTCTATGAAAGCTACGTGCACCCGCTGACGATCCTGTCGACGCTGCCCTCGGCAGGCGTGGGCGCGTTGCTGGCGCTGCTGCTGTTCAAGACGGAGTTCAGCATCATCGCGCTGATCGGCGTGATCCTGCTGATCGGTATCGTGAAGAAGAACGCGATCATGATGATCGACTTCGCGATCGACGCCGAACGGCGCGATGGCCTGAGCCCGCGCGATGCGATCTATCGCGCGTGCCTGCTGCGCTTCCGGCCGATCATGATGACGACGATGGCCGCGATGCTGGGCGCGGTGCCGCTGGCGCTGGGGCGCGGCGATGGCGCCGAACTGCGCGCGCCGCTGGGCATTTCGATCGTCGGCGGCCTGCTGGTCAGCCAGTTGCTGACGCTGTACACCACGCCGGTGGTTTATCTGACGCTGGATCGCTGGCGTCTCAAGGTCAAGGCCTGGCGCGCACGCCGCCGTGGCCAGGAAGGCAGCGGCGCCGCGCCGCACCTCGAACACTGATGAAGGCAATTGCCATGTTTCGAAGCTCTTTCTCGTTTTCCGTCATTGCGCTGGCTTGCGCGTTGCTGGCCGGGTGCGCGGTCGGCCCCGACTACAAGCGCCCCGATGCGCCCGTGCCCAAGGCGTTCAAGGAAACCGCCGAAGACATGCCCGCATGGACCGGCGACTGGAAGACCGCCGAGCCACAGGATGTGATGGGGCGCGCCGACTGGTGGCGCGTGTTCAACGATCCGGTGCTCGACGAGCTGATGCCCCAGATCAAGATCTCGAACCAGAACATCAAGGCAGCCGAAGCGCAATATCGCCAGGCCACTGCATCGCTGGCCGCCGCACGCGCGGGTTACTTCCCACCGTCAACGCCAACGCCGGCGTATCGCGTGGCGCATCGAGCGCCAGCGGGCAGGTCATCAACGGCCAGAACCTGACCTTGTCCGCCAATTGGGAAATCGACGTCTGGGGTCGCGTCCGCAGGCAGGTGGAAAGCGCGCAGGCCGGCGCACAGGCGAGCGAGGCCGACCTGGCCTCGGCGCTGCTGTCGACGCAGGCCACGCTCGCGCAGAGCTACTTCCTGTTGCGCGTGGCCGATGCCCAGCGCGCACTTCTGGACCGCACTGTGGCCGACTACGCGAAGTCCCTGCAGCTTGTGCAGAACCAGTACAAGGTGGGCACCGCGCAACGCTCGGATGTGCTGCAATCGGAAACGCAGCTCAAGTCCGCCCAGGCCCAGCAACTTGATATCCAGATCACCCGCGCGCAGCTCGAACATGCGATTGCCGTGCTGGTTGGCAAGCCGCCCGCGGACCTGACCGTGGCAACCGTCGACAACCGCGACGCCATTCCGAATGTGCCGGTAGCCGTGCCGTCGCAGTTGCTCGAGCGGCGCCCTGACATTTCAGCAGCCGAGCGGCGCATGGCATCGGCCAACGCCAATATCGGCGTAGCGGAGGCCGCCTACTATCCGACGTTGACGCTGTCAGCCACGGGCGGCCTGACGGCCAGCACGCTGGCACACTGGCTGTCGCTGCCCGACCGCGTCTGGTCCCTCGGCGCGGCCCTGGCTGGCACCGTGTTCGACGGCGGCCTGCGCAGCGCCAACAAGGCGATTGCCGTGGCATCGTATGACCAGACCGTCGCGAACTATCGCCAGACGGTGCTGACCGCGTTCCAGGAAGTCGAGGACAACCTTGCCGCGGCACGCGTGCTCGAACAGGAATCGGTCGTCCAGAACGACGCGCTGCACTCCGCGCGCGAAGCGCTTTCGCTGGTCAACAACCGCTACAAGGCTGGCACCGCCGCATTGCTCGATGTGCTGACGGCGCAGACGGCGGCCTATACGGCGGAGAACACCACGCTGACGATCATGGGCCGGCAGTACACCGCGGCCATCACGCTGATCAAGTCGTTGGGTGGGGGGTGGCATGGGCAGGATGTGGAGGTGGGGAAGGCGGAGGGTGTGGCTGGAACCACTGGAGCGGCGACATCGCAGTAATATTCCGCGAACCCTCCACGGCCGACCCTTCATGGGTCGGCGCGGCGGCCCGCGGACCAGCTTCCGGCTAGCATTCGTCGTAGCCGCTCAGGTATCGCCAGTCGCCATTGCTGCGCTGGTTGGTCGGGAACCTTCCGTACGTGCTGCTCTGCAACTGGAAGAACTCGCGCTTGTTGGACCTGGGGTTGTCGTAGACATAGACGTCGCCGATCAAGCCCCGGTTGTTCGGCGACGCCCGCCGTTGTGCAGGCGGTGATTTGTGGCAAAGACGGAGGCTCGAGATCCTGTCATTCAGGCCAAGCCGATTCAATTCCACATAATCCACTCTCCCCTGAAAGATTCGGCATTTCCCTGCGAAGTTGACGCCTTCACAGACCTGATAGCGCTGGCGATCCGCCGTTTCAATCGAGCTGATCTGGTCATTCATCAGCTTGTCCAGCTTTACCCACTGGCCGCTCGATGGCAGGCATCCCAGGCGGCCTGAAAAATTGGCGTCCTTGTAGACACAGAGCGGCGCCGAGGTGCCGGCCAAAGAGGGGTACTCTGGCAGTACCGTCACGCCCGACCACCAGCTCTTACTGTAGCCACCAAAAACCACGCTGATGGGATACGTATAGTCGGCCAGCGTGTATAGCGAATTCACAACCGGCACACCGCTACTGGTGACGATCCATGGCGTGCCCGTGACGCCATTGTCAAAGCGGGTGTCGACCCAGGTGTTCCGCTTCCCCCCTGCGCCGAGTGCCACAGAGAATCGCTTGAAGGAGCGCGACAGGCTTGCTGGGCATTTGACGGCCAGAAGGTCTCCGCCTTTGCCGCCGGGCTGGATGTCACAATTGACCGGTCCCCAGTAAGTCGCATAGTTGTTCGTGCGGCGCCATGACTTCCACGGTACGTAACGCTCTACCTTTTCACCAGTAAGAGGATCGATGACCGGTGTGGGCCTGTCTTTCACGCCAACTTCGAACGTCGAACAAAGCTGTTCGTCGAGAGACCGCTTGCGACGTGAATCGGCTTCTGACCTGAAGCAGGCAAAGCAGGCGGAAACATGGGAGAACGAGAAAGACGGCGCAATCGAGCGACGGTCGCCTGGCGGCGTCGAGATCGGGTACGGCGCGGCATTGGCAGTGGTGTCCGCGGCAATGTAGTTCGGATTCTGGCGGGTTTCGACCACCTCGATCTGGCGCGTCCGCTCGTTGAAGCGATAGATAGTCACGGATTCCACCAGACTTGGCTGCACGCCACCCCGGGCCAGAAACTCGTGATCTTCCTGGTAGTAGTTGGCGGTTTCCTGAAAACTGGGATTGCGTGTGCGGCCATATGCCTCCATCAGCGAGTCGTACGCACTGAAGAAATTGCCATCTGCGCGGATGCGATACACATATCCGTCGCTATCGATGTCCATGCGTATGTGTCGCCTTGTAAAGGAATGGGCCACCGCCTCGGTCGCCGACGTGGACACGAAGGCCGAATCCTGCGAGCGCGTGCAGGAAGCGCCGGTAATGTGCTGGATCATGTCTTCGTTGTTGCCCCGCGCCGGGAAGCCCTGGGCAAATGCAACGTCGGGAGCGACGCTGGTACCGCGATAGACAAAGGTAGGGGGTGCAGCGCTGGCCAGTCCCGCCAGACACGCAAACAACAGGCCGCCAATCATGACGGTGCGAACAAGCGACAAGACAGAAACTTGCATCGTTACCTCCTTGCGTTGAACTGCAACGGTTGTAGCGATGTGTCTTCGTGGGGGATATCGGAGCCTTCCTAAATTTTGTGTTGTATGAGATTCGTCAAGTGCGGCGCGCTTGGGCAAGCGCATTAGCAGCGCCACAGGGAACAATCTCGCCAGTCGCCTCGTTGGAGTTACCCGCGTTGGGCCGCGCCACCGCTACGTTTCGGCGGCTCCGCTTTTGTCCCGAAGGTATAGCGACGCGATGCGCCAGTTGCCTTCCGTGGATATCCAGAATTCGGAGAAATCGCAGTTGCTGAGCTGTCGGCCATTTCGGCTGGAGACGAAGGATCCGACAACTGTCGCCCATGACTCACGCTCCAGAGTTACATGGACGGTTTGCGTGAAACTGAAATCGCCGTTACGGCCGCCCTGGAACTTCTGCCTGCTTCGTTCCAGAAACGCGATTTGCTCAGCCTTCGATACCAGAGTTAGCCCGTTCACGACGATGAAGCATGGCGCTTCCAGATAATCCAGCCAGCCCGCGTCTCCATTGAGGTACGCATTCAGCCATACCTCTCTGATGCTCGCCAGCGAATACTTCCTACTCATCCTGCAACAAGAAATCAAACTGTTCCGAGACATCGGCCAGCTTTCGATCGACAACCCGTTTCGCATCGAATATGGCCTCGTTATAGGCTTGTGCGCGGACCATCAGATCGAATTTCTCGCTGCTTGTCATCGGCACGTCTCCTCTGGCGTGAATGTGGGTAAGGATAGGCGCCACATGCTATCGAGGCCGGTCTCCGAAGCACCAGTCCAAACACGACGAACCGTCGATCATTTGATGATGGTCACTAGCCGCGGATGCGACACAGTGATGCTGTCGATTTCGTAAAAATATGAAAGACAAGCCGACGCACTCCAGTTAGCTTTGCGCGCTGTCGCCCCCTTTTTCTAGCCAGGGCGTCGACATGTCTTCTGAGCATGCGAGCGAGTTCAAGGCACCACTGCCATACATCCGTAACAAGCTTGATCCGATTTTTGCAATCGAGCGGCGCTGGAAGCTCTACGACGGATGGCGTGCCTGCACGCCAATGGACATCCGTGACTTCGGGCTGAGCCTGCACAAAGCGCCACCACCCGTTCTCGACTGGTTGTACTACGCCACACAGTCCAATGGATCGGACTCATCGAGCACATCAAAACCAGCAAGCGTGCCGGACGCCGCCGTACCACGCACGTACTGCTTCTTCGACAGTGCGAAAGCAAGCGAAGCGCGTTCACTCGCACCCTTCGAGCTCTATGATCTGCCCGCTGCCATGCGCGCCGAGGATTTTCCAATCGCCGCAAAATTTGCCGAACGCTGGCTCAATGGCCGGCGGTTCGACGCCCATCGTTACGATTCCGACAAAGGTAGATATATCGAGGGTCGATATGCCTCAGACATGATCGACACGGACACGATCAAGTTGAGATGGCTTTTCAGATTTGGCAACGTCGAATCAAGGTTCAATCGATTGCTGGAAAGCATCTACAGCGCCAATGCCAAGGCGGTGCTTAAGACTAAGTTGCTGAGACATGTTAATGCCCGCCCGGCGTTCGCCGGCTTGATCAATCCCATGTCGCTTTGCCAGAACGACTTGCAGCAGCTTCATTCAGAGTTCCAGTTCCAGTACGAGAGTGTGAACATGGTTGACGCCATGACAGCTGCGCCTGCCCGCAAGGACGCGTGGTTGCCGATCGGAATGACGGATGTATCCGCTGCACTGGGTAACTTTAACTTCTACGCGACGATTGCAAAGGCCTTCATAGAACGCACGCCGCAGCAGCGCCCGACTACAGCCTCATCTGATGAGCGCGAGTGCATTCAGCGAACGGCCACGGTCACGCACATATACGCCTACATGCGTGATAGCTACTCCTTTCAAGACAAAGGCGTGACATCACAATACCTCGGTCACTGGAACAAGCGAGGAATGATCTTGCTGCCTGGAGCCGCGATCACGCACTTCATGGCCGAGGGCCTTGGTTCGCGCGTGCCGAAAAGTTGGCAGATGGAGGCTGACGACATGGCATTGCTTCCCGTTACGATCAAGGATCGACTCGCCTCCGAGTACGTCTACTACCCCGTACGCAACCGGGATTTCCGGGCATGGCAAGCGAAGCATCAGCGTGGCGGCGACTTTCTCATTTACTCTGATATTCGGACCATTACGCTTCGCCAGCCAATTCGCATCGACCTGGGGGCCGAATGCTAGCCCGCGCCATGGACGCCGCACGAATTGGCCTGGCGATCGTCTGCTACTTGCTTTTGGTGCCTGGGTTGCTCGCTATGGCGCTTTTCATGCTGCGGCCTCCCACCATGCCGGAAGTTTGCGACCGGCCCGAAAGGACATTCGCTCGTGAGCGCTATCGCGTCGAAGTGTGCATCACCAGCGACTTCGATACGCGGCAGGAGTTCGTCCGTCTGCGCATTTATGACCATGAGGAACGTCATCTCTTGGCTCACCGTCGCTTCGTTTTTCTGATGGACTACACGGATGGCGAAATCGATTACCTCGAGAACAGCATCCGCTATACCGACGCAACCAAGACCCAGAACATTGATCTGCCAGAAGAGAAGTCTCTGCTGTTCCCTCCGACTAAGTGGGACTGGCTGACCGCCAACCTGATTCGACTGACACTCGAGCCTTGAGCACACATCTACGATGTCCGAAAAAGCCTTCATCCGGCTCCGCACACTGTGCATCACCTTCCTGCTTCTGCTCGGTGCGACGATCACATACTCCATCAACCTGAAGCCACGTCCGTGGGATTGCGGATCGGCCGAGAAATCGATTGCGGGCTGTGACTATGTCATCGAAATCTGCGACATGCCGAGCGAGCGGGTCAGTCATCTGAACGATGCACGAGTGCGCGTCTACAACAGGGCGGGCGCGTTGCTTGCGCAGCGTCGATACCATTTCGAGCCGTATTCGCCGTTGAATGGATTCGCGGTCGGCGACGATGAAATCCGCTTCACCGACGCCAACAAGCGAAGCAGCGACGGTTCCTTCGAGGTGCAAACCCTGGCATTCCCGCCAACGCGGGCCGACTGGCGAGCAGCCCTCTTTGAGAGTTTGTTCTTTGACAGGTAAGCGGCAGGCGGCGGCTACCGCCCCTCAGGCACCGGCAGCGCCTGCTGACTCACCCGCTCGCGCAGCCACGTGGCCGCCTTCCCCAGCGGCCGCTGCTTGTGCCAGACCAGTTCCATCGCCACGGGCCAGTCCTGGTCCTGGAAGGTCAGATGGGGCGATACGAGCCCGGCGGCCGCTGGGGAGTTGGCGGCCACGTGCCACGGCACGAACGCCCAGCCCAGGCGGCGCTTGACCAGTTCGACGATCACCCATTGGCTTTCCACCCACCAGACCTCGGCCGCCACGCGCAGCCGCTTCTTTTCCTCGCTGTCGCTGCGCGTGGCCACCATCAGTTGCCGGTAGCGTTTCAGCTCCTCGAAATCCACGCGCAGCTGCGCGGCCAGCGGGTGATCGGGCGCGCAGATGATCGGCATCGGCACCCAGCCCAGCGCATGGAATCCCAGTTCGGGCGGCAACACTTCCTGGCGCCACATGATGCCAAGGTCCGCGCACTGGCTCAGCACCAGGCGGCTCACGTCCTCCATCAGCGGGAACAGCAGCTCGAGTTCGACCGAGGGGAAGCGTTGCGAGAATTCGTCGAGCAGCACGCCGAGCGTCTCTTCCGGATAGAGCTCGTCGACGGCCAGCGTCAGCCGCGATTCGACGCCCGCCCCCAGGCTCTTGGCCACGCCGCGAAAGTGCTCGCAGCGCTCCAGGATCACGCGCGCCTCGACAAGCAGCCGCTCGCCGGCCGGTGTCAGCACGGGATAGCGGGCGCTGCGATCGAACAGCGCGTTGCCGAGGTCGATCTCGAGGTTGGCGACGGCGGCGCTGACGACGGACTGGGCCTTGCCAAGCTGGCGGGCGGCCGCGGAGAACGATCCGGTTTCGGCGGCGGCGACAAAGGCTTGCAACTGGTCGATGGACAGGCTCATGGCGTTGGGTCTCGCGGGGTGGGGGCTCCCCTCTCCCACGAGTGGGAGAGGGGAGAAAACCGGTAAGGACCAGATCCCCTTCTATCGGAATAACCGATACTACCCAACTTGCGATTAGCTGTCCTGCCGATAGAATGCGGTCCATCGTTTGACAAGGGAGAGCTTCATGCGCACCACCGCAGACCGGATCCGTCACACCGTCGGTTTCGAGCTGATCGGGCTGCTGATCTTCGCGCCGCTGGCCAGCCTGGTATTCGGCTTCGCGCTGCACCAGATGGGCCTGGTGGGTGCCGTCGCGTCATTGATCGCGGCGGTGTGGAACTACGTCTACAACATCATGTTCGATCGCGCGATGCTGCGCTTCACGGGCCAGCTCAAGAAATCGCTGCCGATCCGCGTATTGCACGCAATCCTGTTCGAAGGCGGCCTGCTGATCGTCTTCCTGCCGTCGGTGGCGTGGTACCTCAACATCAGCCTGATCGATGCCTTCATCATGGACATCGCCGTGGCTGGCTTCTATATGGTCTACGCGCTGATCTACAACTGGGTCTACGACGCGGTCTTTCCGATCCCGGGCGCCACGTCCAAGCGCGATCGCCAAGCGGCAGATTGCCAATCCGCCAACTGAACGATTCGGCCGTGCGGCGCACGGTCTACCTCAGCAACGAATTGCGGCCGATTGCGGCCAAAATCGGCCGCAATCGCGTCATCCGTCCGGCATGGGCCATGCGTTAACATGCTCGCCATGCCCATTCGCCCGTCTCTGCTCCGCCGCAGCCTGTCTCCCGTCATCACGACGGCCGTGCTGCTCGCACTCGGCCTGTCCGGAGCCCAGGCCAAACCCGTCAAGCCTGCCAAACCCACCGTACAGCGCGTCAGCGCGGAAGCCACCGATCCGGCTGCCGCGCGCACCGGCCTGCCCACGGCCGTCACGGCCGCGTTGCACCGTGCAAACGTGCCGCTGTCGGCCGCAAGCTTCTATGTGATCAAGGTCGGCGCCCCGCAGGCGCGCGTGAGCTGGAATGCGGAAACGCCGATGAATCCGGCCTCGACGATGAAGCTCGTCACCACGTTCGCGGGCCTGCAGCTGCTTGGGCCTGACTACCGCTGGCTGACCTCGCTCTACGCGGACAGCCAGCCTGGCCCGGACGGCGTGATCAACGGCAACGTCTATTTGCGCGGGCGCGGCGATCCGAAGCTGGTGCCCGAGGAAATGGCCAAGCTCGTGTCCACGGCCCGCTCGACCGGCGCGACGGCGATCAACGGCGATCTCGTGCTCGACCGCAGCTTCTTCTCCGACAGCCTGGACAGCAATTTCTCGATCGACGGCGAATCGCAGCGCGCCTACAACGTCAATCCCGATGCGCTGCTCTACGCGTTCAAGACGCTCTCGTTCACGGTCACGCCCGATGCCACCAGCCGCAGCGTTGACGTGGCCGTCACGCCGGCACTGGCGCAGCTGCGCGTGGATAACCGGCTGACGCTGGCCAACGGCCGCTGCGGCGACTGGCGCTCGCGTGCCACGCCAAACATCATGCCGCAGCCCGACGGCACCATCGTCGCCTCGTTCGATGGCAGTTATGCGGCCGATTGCGGCGAGCACGTGGTGAACCTGGCCACGCTGTCGCACAGCGACTTCATCTGGGGTGGCTTTGTCGCCGAATGGCAGCAGGCCGGTGGCCGTTTCGTGCGCCCGCCCGGGCTGCGTAGTGGCACCGTGCCGCGCACCGCATTCCTGCTGGCTCGCCACTATGGCCAGCCGCTGGGCGACATCGTGCGCGACATCAACAAGTTCTCGAACAACGTGATGGCCCGCCAGCTATTCCTGACGATCGGCGCGGAGATCGATCGCGGCGGCCCGGCCAGCACCGAAAAGTCGGCACGAGTCATCAAGCGCTGGCTGGCACGCCAGGGGCTGGACATGCCGGGGCTGGTCCTGGAGAACGGCTCGGGATTGTCGCGCGACGAACGCATCAGCGCCTATGACATGGCGCGGCTGCTGCAACAGGCGGTGGCGAGTGACGTAGGACCGGCGCTGATCGATTCCCTGCCGATCCTCGGCGTGGACGGCACGCTGCGCAACCGCCTGACGCGTGCGAATGCGGCCGGGAATGCCTACCTGAAGACAGGCACGCTGCAGGACGTGCGTGCGCTGGCCGGGTATGTCGATGCACTCAATGGCCAGCGCTACGTGGTGGTGGCGTATATCAACCATCCCAACGCATCGGCCGCGCAGGAAGCGCACGATGCGTTGATGCAATGGGTGTACAGGGGTGCGCCTTGAGCGGCTTGTGAGCGGCTTGTGAGGGACGTGGTCGGGGATTGATACGCTGGCCCTCTCCCCCGGCCCCTCTCCCGCTCGCGGGAGAGGGGAGAACACCAGGGGCACAGGCACATCAAAGGCTGCCGGTTTGCTCCTCTCTCCCGCGCGGCGGGAGAGAGGCTGGGGGGAAAGGGCTCAGCGCCGGAACATCAGTTTTCCTCGAACGCAGCCGCCGCGCGCCCAAGCCGATCCCTCACCCCATCCCATTCCAGGCTATCCGGCACCGGCTCGAACACCAGCCGCTGGAACCCTTCCTTGTCGAGCCTGCGCAGCAGCCGGTAGAGCTCATGCGCATAGGCATCGGGAGTCGCAGGTGCCTCCACGAACGCGCAGCGCGGATCGGTCGTGGCCGGCGCGCGCCCAACCCACGCCAGCCTGCCATCGGCGGGCAGCGCCTGCAGATACCGTGGCAATGCGTCGGCCTGCGCCAACGTCAGCGTTGTGCGTGGCGCGTAGTGGGCCTTTAGCGTGCCGGACGCGCGCGGCGCGGCGGCATCTGGCGGCAGCGGCATCGTGCCAAGCACGTCGGCCATCATCGCCGCGGTAATCGCGCCGGGGCGCAGCAGCACCGGGCCAGCGGTATCCAGGCGGGACAGATCGACGATCGACGACTCGATACCCACGTCGACGCCATCGCCCTCCAGCACATAGACCGATCCGCCGAACTCGTCGCGCACATGCTCGGCCGTGGTCGGGCTGACCTGGCCGAACTTGTTGGCCGACGGCGCGGCAATGCCGCCACGTCCGCGACGGAAGCGCGACAGCAGCGCCTGCGCCACCGGATGCGACGGGCAGCGCAGCCCGATGCTGTCCTGCCCGCCGGCCACGGCGGCCGGAATATGCGCGGCGCGCTTCAGGATGATTGTGAGCGGGCCGGGCCAGAACGCATCGATCAGCTTCTGCGCGGCCTCTGGAACCTCGTCGCTCCAGTAGCCGACATCCGCGCCATCAACCACGTGAACGATCACAGGATGGTTCGACGGACGGCCCTTGGCGGCAAAGATGCGCGCCACGGCTTCGGGATTCTCGGCGTCGGCGCCGAGACCGTAGACGGTCTCGGTCGGAAAGGCCACCAACTCGCCAGCTTCGAGCAGACGAACGGCCTCGTCCAGCTCCGCGGCGGTGGGCATGCGTGAGGACATCGCGACTACCGGGTTCAGAGAGGGATGTGGAGCGCTTGCGCAGCGGCATTGAACGCGTGGGCGGCGGCTTCGGCATGCTCGCCCACACAGTTCACGTGGCCCATCTTGCGCGACGGGCGCGCGTCGCTCTTGCCATACAGATGCAGCTTGGCACCGGGCTGGACCAGCACATCATTCCAGGATGGCGTGCGCTCCAGGCCGAATTCGAACCAGCAATCGCCGAGCAGGTTCAGCATCTTGCCGGCCGAATGCTGGCGCGTGCTGCCCAGCGGCAGGCGCGCCATCGCGCGGACCTGCTGCTCGAACTGGCTGGTCTCGCAGGCGTCCATCGTGATGTGCCCCGAGTTATGCGGGCGCGGTGCCATTTCGTTGGCAACCAGCGTGCCGTCGGTCAGCACGAAGAACTCGATACAGAGCACGCCGACGTACCCCATTTCAGAGGCAATCGTCGCAGCGGCTGCGCGGGCGCGGCCTGCGATGTCATCCGATACGCTCATCGACGGCATGGTCGTCGAGAACAGGATACCGTCGCGATGGACGTTCTCGGCCAGCGGCCAGGTGGCGGTGGTGCCGTCGGCAGCGCGCGCGGCCAGCACCGAAACTTCATACGCCAGCGGCAGCATCCGCTCGAGCACGCACGGCACGTGCTGCATCGCCTTCCAGGCGGCGCGCACGTCCTCGCGCGTTTTCACACGCGCCTGGCCCTTGCCGTCGTACCCCATGCGGGCGGTCTTCAGGATGCCGGGCAGTACCTCGTCCGGAAGACGGTCGACGTCGGCATCGTGCTGGATCACCCAGTGCGGGGCCGGCGGCACGCCGGTACGCTCCGCGCAGGCCGCGAAGAACTTCTTCTCGCCGATACGGTTCTGCGCGATCGACACGCAGTAGCCGCGCGGCGCCACGAACGCGCCGAGCTGTTCCAGCCGGTCCAGCGAGATCGACGGCACGTTCTCGAATTCGGTGCTCACCGCCTGGCACAGGCTGCCCAGTTCGGCCAGTGCGGCCTCATCGGTATAGGCCGCGCAGATATGCCGATCGGCCACGTTGCCGGCCGGGCTGTCCTGGTCCGGGTCGAGCACGCAGACGCGGTAGCCCATCGACTGCGCCGCGTGCGTGAACATGCGGCCAAGCTGGCCGCCGCCGAGCATGCCGAGCCACGCGCCGGGCTGAATCGGCGAGCTCGGGCTGTCCACGCCGAACTCGGCGCGCGATTCCGGCGTATGCGCTTCGGACAGGTAGGGATGGATATCGGTCGGCATGGCTTGAGGCTACGGTGAGACTTCAAAAAAGTTATACGGGCAGCGTCATCGCGCGCGCGGCGTCGGTCTGCCTGGCGCGAAACGCTTCCAGGTCGCTGGCCAGTGCGTCGTCGGTGGTGGCCAACATGGCGATGGCATGCAGCGCGGCATTCGCGGCACCAGCCTCGCCGATGGCAAACGTCGCCACCGGCACGCCCTTGGGCATCTGCACGATCGACAGCAGCGAGTCCTCGCCGCGCAGGTACTTCGACGGCACCGGCACCCCAAAGACGGGCACGATGGTCTTGGCGGCGATCATGCCCGGCAGGTGCGCGGCACCGCCGGCACCGGCGATGATCGCGCGGATGCCGCGGCCGCGCGCGGCCTCGGCATAGCGGAACATGTCGTCGGCCATGTGGTGCGCGGACACCACCTGCGCCTCGAACGGCACGTTGAAATCCTTCAGCATGGCCACAGCGTGCTGCATCACGTCCCAGTCGGAACTGCTGCCCATCACCACGCCGACCACCGGCTTCGTTGCGTTGCTCATCGTCAGATACCCTTCTCGCGCTTACAGCAGTTCTTCACCGGTCAGGCGCGTCAGCGCTTCCTTGTACTTGTCGGCGGTCTTCTGGACCACGTCCTCGGGCAGCTTCGGCGCCGGCGCGGTCTTCGGCCACGGCTTGCCGTCGATGCGCACGGCTTCGAGCCAGTCGCGCACGAACTGCTTGTCGAACGACGGCGGGTTGGTGCCCACCTGGTACGAATCGGCGGGCCAGAAGCGCGACGAATCGGCCGTCAGCACTTCGTCCATCAGCGTCAGCGTGCCGTTCTCGTCCAGGCCGAACTCGAACTTGGTGTCAGCAATGATGATGCCGCGCGTGGCTGCGTAGTCGGCGGCTTCCTTGTACAGACGGATCGAGATGTCACGCATCTTCGCGGCCAGTTCGGCGCCAATGCGCTGCTCCACTTCGTCGAACGAGATGTTCTCATCGTGCTCGCCCATCTCGGCCTTGGCGGCCGGCGTGAAGATCGGTTCGGGCAGCTTCTGCGCGTTCTGCAGGCCGGCCGGCAGCGCAATGCCGCACACCTTGCCAGTTGCCTGGTAATCCTTCCAGCCGCTGCCCGCCAGGTAGCCGCGCACCACGGCTTCCACCAGGATCGGCTTCAGGCGCTTCACCACCACGGCGCGGCCCTTCACCTGGGCCACTTCATTCGGCGCCACCACGCTCTCCGCGGTCACATCGGTTTCGTGGTTCGGCACGATATGCGCGAGCTTCTTGAACCAGAAGTTGGCCATCTGGTTCAGCACGCGGCCCTTGGCCGGAATCGGCTCGCCCATGATCACGTCGAAGGCCGACAGGCGATCGGTCGTCACGATCAGCAGCTTGTCTTCGCCAACGGCGTAGTTGTCGCGGACCTTGCCGTGACCGAGCAGCGGCAGGGACTGGATGGAGGATTCGTAAAGGGCGTCAGACATGGTGATAGACCGGCAACGGCTGAAAACAAGCGGGGCTTCGAGCGCGATGCGAAGCCCCATGAAGAAGCAAAGCCCCGCACCGGGCGGGGCAACAACTCGATTTACTGCACGACCTGGGCGAGCTTGCCGGCCTTGTACTGACCAGCAATATCAACCAGCGAGACGGACTTGATCTTGCTGGCCTGGCCTTCGCAACCGAAGGCGATGTAGCGCGCCTTGCACACCTGCTTGGCGGCTTCGCGGGCCGGCTTCAGGTATTCGCGCGGGTCGAACTTGCTCGGGTTCTCCACGAAGAAGCGGCGGATCGCGCCGGTCATCGCCAGACGGATGTCGGTGTCGATGTTGATCTTGCGCACGCCGTACTTGATGGCTTCCTGAATTTCTTCCACGGGCACGCCGTACGTTTCCTTCATGTCACCGCCGAACTGGCGGATCTCGGCCAGCAACTCCTGCGGCACCGACGACGAACCGTGCATCACCAGGTGAGTGTTCGGAATGCGGGCGTGGATTTCCTTGATGCGCCCAATGGCCAGGATGTCGCCCGTGGGCTTGCGCGTGAACTTGTACGCGCCGTGCGAGGTGCCGATGGCGATGGCCAGGGCGTCGAGCTGGGTGGCCTTGACGAAGTCGGCGGCCTGCTCCGGATCGGTCAGCAGCATCGAGTGATCGAGCTTGCCTTCGGCGCCGATGCCGTCTTCCTCGCCGGCTTCACCGGTTTCCAGCGAGCCCAGGCAGCCCAGTTCGCCTTCCACGGTCACACCCAGCGCGTGGGCCATCTGCACGACCTTGCGGGTCACGTCGACGTTGTACTCGTAGTCCGACGGGGTCTTGCCGTCTTCCTTCAGCGAGCCGTCCATCATCACCGACGAGAAGTTCAGGTCGATGGCGGCCTTGCAGATCGCCGGCGACTGGCCGTGATCCTGGTGCATCACCACCGGGATGTGCGGATAGGCTTCCACGGCGGCTTCGATCAGGTGGCGCAGGAAGTGCTCGCCAGCGTATTTGCGCGCGCCGGCCGAGGCTTGCATGATCACCGGGGCGTTGACCTCGTCGGCGGCCTGCATGATGGCCTGCACTTGCTCGAGGTTGTTCACGTTGAAGGCCGGCAGACCGTAGTTGTTCTCGGCGGCATGGTCCAGCAGCTGGCGCATGGATACGAGTGGCATGTCTTACTCCTGAATGTAAATAGCTTTGGGTATTTCTGAATTCTTATCGATGCTGCGCCAGGCAGGTTCGCGCATCCGGCGTGCCAGTTCCGTCTGGCGCGCCACATGTGACGTCTTCGGTTACCGGGTGCCTACCCGCACGATCTTCAGCGTGTTCGTGCCGCCCGGCTGGCCCATCGGCTCGCCGATCGTCAGCACGATGAAGTCGCCGCGCTGCACCACGCCTTGCGACAGCAGCAGTTCCTCGGCCTGCTCCAGCGCCACATCGCGGTCCGCGCTCGACTGCAGCGGCAGCGGCACCACGTTGCGATAGAGCTGCATCTTGCGTTGCGATGCCAGGTTCGGCGTCATCGCGTAGATCGGCACATGAATACGGTGACGACTCATCCACAGCGCCGTGGCGCCGGAATCGGTCAGCGCCGCGATCGCCTTGACACCTAGATGATAGGCGGTGAACAGCGCACCCATGGCGATCGACTGGTCGATCCGCGCGAAGGTCTGGTTCAGGAAGTCGGTATCGAGCTGCACCACTTCCGACTTCTCCGCCTCCAGGCAGATCGCGGCCATTGCCTCGACCGTCTCCACCGGATAGCGCCCGGCGGCGGTCTCGGCCGACGTCATCACGGCGTCGGTGCCATCGAGCACGGCGTTGGCCACATCGGACACTTCCGCGCGCGTCGGCACCGGATTGACGATCATGCTCTCCATCATCTGGGTAGCGGTGATGGTCAACTTGTTGGCCTCGCGCGCCAGCCTGATCATGCGCTTCTGCAGCGCGGGCACGGCCGCGTTGCCGACTTCCACGGCGAGGTCGCCACGCGCGACCATGATGCCGTCCGACGCCTGCAGGATTTCCTCGAGCACGCCCGGCCGGATCGCCTCGGCGCGTTCGATCTTGGCGATCATGCGCGCCTTGTGATTGTGCTGCTGGCCCGCCACATTGGCGAGCTGGCGCGCCATTTCCATGTCGGTGGCATTCTTCGGGAAGCTCACCGCGACATAGTCCGCACCCAGCGCCATGGCGGTCTTGATGTCCTCCATGTCCTTGGCGGTCAGCGCCGGCGCCGACAGGCCGCCGCCCTGGCGGTTGATGCCCTTGTTGTTGGACAGCTCGCCACCAATGCGCACCGTGGTGAAGATCTCGTTGCCGAGCACACGATCCACCACCAGCACGATCAGGCCGTCGTTGAGCAGCAGCAGGTCGCCGGGGCCCACGTCGCGCGGCAGGTCCTTGTAGTCGAGGCCCGCGCGCTCCTGGTTGCCCATCTGGCAGGCCGAATCAAGGATGAACGCGTCGCCCGGCGCGAGCGTGATCTTGCCGTTCTCGAACTTGCCGACGCGGATCTTGGGGCCCTGCAGGTCGGCCATGATGGCTACCTCGCGCCCGCAGGCCGCCGCGGCCTCACGCACCATGGCGGCGCGATCGATATGGTCCTGTGCGGTGCCGTGGGAGAAGTTCAGGCGCACCACGTCGACACCTGCCGCGATCATGCGGGTCAGCACGTCCAGCGTGCTCGATGCGGGGCCAATCGTGGCGACGATCTTGGTGGAACGTGTCATGCGGGCGGCTTCCTTGGGTCGGGGGCGTTTCAGTTCGGGCCGGACGGGAACATCCCGCGCCAGCCCGGCAAGTCATCAGCCAGCGGCGCGCTGCTCCAGTACTTCGAATGCGGGCAGCTTCTTGCCTTCCAGGAACTCCAGGAACGCACCGCCGCCGGTCGAGATATAGCCGATGCGGTCTGCAATGCCGTACTTGGCGATGGCGGCCAGCGTGTCGCCACCACCGGCGATCGAAAACGCATTCGACGAAGCGATGGCTTCGGCCAGCACCTTGGTGCCGTTGCCGAACTGGTCGAATTCGAACACGCCAACCGGGCCGTTCCAGACGACCGTGCCGGCTGCGCTGAGCTGGTCGGCCAGCATCGCGGCGGTCTTGGGGCCGATGTCGAGGATCATGTCGTCGTCAGCCACGTCCTTGACGTCCTTGACCGTCGCGGCGGCCGTGGCGCTGAATTCCTTGGCGCAGACCACATCCACGGGAATCGGCACCGATGCGCCGCGTGCGGCCATGATGTCGATGATCGTCTTGGCATCGCCCACGAGATCGGCCTCGGCCAGCGACTTGCCGATCTTCAGGCCGGCAGCCAGCATGAACGTATTGGCGATACCGCCGCCGACGATCAGGTTGTCCACCTTGTCGGCCAGCGCCTTCAGGATGGTCAGCTTGGTCGATACCTTGGAACCGGCAACGATGGCCACCAGCGGGCGGGCCGGCTGGCCCAGCGCGCGGCCCAGCGCATCGATCTCGGCGGCCAGCAGCGGGCCGGCGCAGGCGACCGGGGCGAATTTGGCGATACCGTGCGTGGTGGCTTCGGCGCGGTGGGCGGTGCCGAACGCGTCGTTGACATAGACGTCGCACAGCTTGGCCATCTTCTGGGCCAGTTCGTCGCTATTCTTTTTCTCGCCCTTGTTCACGCGGCAGTTTTCCAGCAGCACGACCTGGCCGGGGGCCACCTGGACGCCATCGACCCAGTTCTGCACCAGTTGCACCGGCTTGCCGAGCAGTTCGGACAGGCGCGCGGCAATCGGGGCCAGCGAATCTTCGGGCTTGAACTCGCCCTCGGTCGGACGGCCCAGGTGTGACGTCACCATCACGGCCGCGCCGGCGTCCAGGCAGGCCTGGATGGCCGGTACCGAAGCGCGGATGCGGGTGTCTTCGGTGATGTTGCCTGCGTCGTCCTGCGGCACGTTCAGGTCGGCACGGATAAACACACGTTTGCCGGAGATTTTGCCTTGGGAAATGAGATCGGTAAGACGCAGGACAGAGGTCATGGCGGTAAGAGCGGGACGTGGGCGACATGCGTCGCCCGTGGAAATCGGGAAAACCGCCATTTTACCTGATCGCCACTAGGGAACGACGCGCTTCTGGTCCCGTTCCCGGACATATCCGAAACATCGCTCGCAACACGGCGAATACCCCCCACTGAAGTAGCGATATTCAATTACGCGCGATACCCCCGGGTTGGGGTAATGTACGCATCAATGTACTAAACGTATGCAATGTCAGATACCACGACTATTTTTGGCGTTTTTGGTACATCATTGCAATTCCGGCAAGACCGGAAAAAAAACTACAAAGACTCGCGGACCGGGGCACACCGGCCACCGCAGGGAAGAAAGCAGTCGTCGAGAATGCAAGGGGGTAGTCAGAAATGGATCAAGCGACCATGCATGGCGCGATCCGGGGGCTCTACGAGGGCGTCCTGGATCCAGCAGCCTGGCAGCAGAGCTTGCGCGCACTAACCGAATTGGCAGGCAGCGCGCACGCCTCCATGATGGTCTGGGACACCGTTCGCGATCAGGTCACAGTCAACGAAGTCGTCAACCCGATCGAGGATGTGCTCCTCGCCTATGAAAACGATTTCCAGGCCATCGACCCGGCCAAGGCCTTCGCGCCGGGGCTGGAGCCGGGCGCCTGGTATGTGGACGCGCGCGACCTGGGCCCGCAATCGATGGCGCGACACCCGTTCTACGGAGATTTCCTCAACAAGTTCGAACTGGGCTCCTACATGGCCTGCCTGGTCGAGCGCCAGCCGCATTACGAAGTCTATTTCTCGATGCAGCGCGCGCTTGAGCAGGAGCACTTCTCGAGCGAGGACTCGCGCAGGATGGACTGGGTGGTGCCGCACATGCGCAGCGCAATCGCCATGCGCGACCGCACGATTGCGTTGTCCACGATGGCAACGCTGACCACACAGCTGATCGAACGGCTGGCCTTTGCCGTAGCCGTCTTTTCGCCCGACCGACGGCTGCTGCTGGCCAACATGGCTGGCGAGCGCTGGGCGCGGCGCCTGGACCCTGCGGGCAAGACGGCCGAATGGCAACTGTCGCAAAGCTTCGCGGAAATGCTGCAGGGGGCCTGCGATCCCGCAAAACCGCAGGCCGCGCTGGCGGCACGCGCCACCGACGCGCATGGCAACCAGGCCGAAGTGCTGGTATTGCCCCTCCCCGCCACGCATGCCTTCGCCACGACGTGGCAACAGCCGGCGGCGCTGGTCGTCGTGCATGAAGCGGGCACCCCGTCGGCGCTACTCGATTCGGTCATGCGCACGCTGTATGGGCTGACCCCGGCCGAGACGCGGCTGGTCGCGCGGATGGCCACGGGCGAAGGGCTGCCCGAAGCAAGCCGGCAGATGCGTGTTCGGCACGAGACCGTGCGCACCCAGCTCAAGTCGATCTTCCTGAAGACCGGTTGTACCAGCCAGGCGCAGCTCACGCACCTGCTGACGCGACTCGCCTCCACGCTGGACGGGGGCTGATCGCGATGCTGACACAGGACATGCACGAGACCATTCGTGGTCTCTATCAAGGCATTGTCGAGCCGACGGCATGGCAGCGCAGTCTGTCCGCGCTTTGCGACCTCACTCACAGTGCACAGGCGACGCTGCTCGTGCGCGACACAGAACGCGGCGGCTTGCAGGTCAAGCAGACCGCCGCCCGGCTACCCGACGATCTCACCGCGCCGCCCCCGCACGTAGGGCCGCCCCAGAGCCTGCCGTTCCCTGACCAGTTGCAGGTGGGCGGATGGCACATCCACCGGCACGACTTCGGCATCGCGGCAATGCGCAGCCTGTATCCGCACGATGGCATTTCCGAGATGGCGATAACCTCGACGATGACCTGTCTGGTCAGCCGGCAGCCCGGCCAGGAGCTTTACCTGACGCTGCAGCGGCCGGCCGGCGCCGAGGGTTTCTCGGAAGCCGATGCCCGCGCGCTGGACTGGGTCATTCCGCATGTGCGCGACGCCGTGACCATGCGCGACCGCACACAGGCCACCGCCACGCATGGTCATGTTTCGGCAAACCTGCTGAACCAGTTGCCGTTTGGCGTCATCGTCTTTGCAAACTCGGGCCAGGCGTTGCTGGCGAATGCAGCCGGGGAACCGTGGGTCAGGCGGCTGTTGCCGATGCACAAGGAGGGCGCTCCGGACAGCGTACTGTCTGGCGGGCCCGGCTGGCGACTGTCGCGGCCGTTCCCGGATGTCATGCGTACCCTCGCCGATCCGAGTGCGCTCCAGGCTGCAGGGGCCATCCAGGCGGTTGGCGCCGATGGGCGCCTGGCTCAGATCGTCGCCATGCGGCTCACGCCGGGGATTGTGCTGGGATCGGCGTGGCAGGGGCAGCCCGTGCTGGTGGCCATTCATGAAGCGCATGCGGCCCCGCGCGCTGTGCCGGCCGTGCTACGCGACCTATATGGCCTGACGCCGGCTGAGACCCGGCTGGCCGCGCTGCTGATCTCAGGCATGGGACTGCCGGATGCCACCATCCAGCTCGGCATCAAGCGCGAAACGGGCCGCTCCCAGCTCAAGGCGATCTTCACCAAGACCAGCACCAGCACGCAGGCCCAGCTCGCCCACCTGCTCACGCGGCTGGGCAGCCTGCTGGCCGAACCTGCCGGCTACTGAGCCCGTGTCGAGCCCGTGTCGAGCCCGTGTCGAGCCCGGTACCGAGCCGGGTATCGAGCCCTGTGTCGAACCTCGTTCAGCCGAGCAGACGCAGCGCCGTGTAGACCGCCATGCCAACCACGATCATGCCGACCATGCGGCGCGTGAGCAGGTAGCAGACGGTGGCCGCAATGCCGGCCATGAGCTTGTCGTTGGTCGGCGAGAAACTGAAGTGCCCCTCGAAGCTCAGGAACTCGGGCAGGATGATCGCCGCCAGCGCCGCCGCCGGCGCGTAGCGCAGCGCGCGCTGGATGCGATCGGGCACGGTCACGCGCTCGCCCGCCATCAGGAACAGCGCGCGCGTGACCACGGTGACCAGCGTCATGCCGACGATGGCGATCCAGGTTTCGAGATGGCTCATGCCTGGTCTCCCGCCTGGTCTGCAGCCTGCGGTGGCGCGGACTTGCGCGCCTGGATGCCGCGCAGCGTGGCGCGCGCGGCCACCTCGTCGCTGGCCATGCCCGCCGCAATCGCCCCGATCACCGCCACCACCAGTGCCAGCCGGTACGGCAAATCAAAGCACAGCAGCGCCAGCACCGAGGACACCACCACGGCCAGCAAGGTAGAGCGCGAGTTGATCGTCGAGACCATCACCGGGATCAGCGCCATCGTGCCTGCCAGCGCGAGGCCCCAGCTATCGGGGAACAGGCTCGCCAGCAGGATGCCGATGATCGACGACACCTGCCACGTGACACAGTTGAAAAGTGCCATGCCCCAGAAGTACCCCTCCTTGCCTGGCGCGTAGCCGGGTTCGGTGAAGCGCTGCATGAAATAGACAAAGTGCAGGTCGCCGTTGTAGAAGCCCAGCACGGTGCGACGCCATAGCGGCAGGTAGCTGAAATGCGGCTGCAGCGCCGCGCTGAAGATCACGAAGCGCAGGTTGACCACCGCGGTGGTCAGCAGCACCGTCCAGATCGGCATGCCCGCCGCGAACAGCGGCAGCACGGCCAGTTGCGCGGAGCCGGCGTAGACCAGCAGCGACATGCCGATCGCCTCGGGCACGGTCAGCGCGGATTTGCTCATGGCCACGCCGGTCACCAGTCCCCAGGAAAATACCGCGGGCTGGAAGCGCGCGAAAAAGCGCGCGCCTTCGAGAAAGGCGTTGCGTTCCACCTCGGCAAAGCGATGCCAAAGGCGCTGCCACACCGGGGGCGATGTTCGGGATGCCATAACCTGGATGAGATGAGATGCGACGGCAGCCGATCTGTCGTGGCCTGACCGTCCTGAAGGACCGTCGGCCACGCAGTGCGTGGCCGACGGCTAAAGAGGCATTATAGGCGTGGGACAGCCACAGGTAAGCAGTGGCTTAAAACTGTTGTTTCGGGGCCAAATCCGGGGTTCAGGCTCCCAGGTTCAGGCGGGGCGTCCGGCCGTGGGCGCCAGCGTGGCGGCGTCGCCGGCCACCTGTGGCTTCTCCCCATGATCGTCGCCACCGCCGGCCTGGCCGAGGTCGATGCCCGAGGTTTCCGGCAGCAGTGCGGCGGACACCATCACAAGGGCATAGCCGACACCGGCCACCATCGCAATCGCCAACGCCAGCGTGGTGCGGCCGCTGTTGAGCCAGCCAACCGCGAGCGGAAAGAACGATCCGATCACACGCCCAAGGTTGTAGGAAACACCATAGCCCGTGGCACGGATGCTGCCGGGGTACGACTCCGAGATCGTTGCGCCGATACCCGAGAACACGCCCTGCATCAGCACGCCAAGCGGGAATCCCAGGAACAGCATCGACGTGTTCGACACCGGGATCACCATGTAGACCATCGCCATCACGAACGCACCGGCCGCGAACGCGATGTAGGTCATGCGGCGGCCCCAACGGTCCGTCGCGTAGGCGCCGACCACATAGCCGACCAGCGAGCCGAGAATCGTCACGGCCAGATACGAACTCGTGCCGAACACCGACAGGCCGCGCTCCGTCTTCAGGAACGTCGGCAGCCACGTGGCGATGGCATAGTAGGCGCCCAGCATGCCACCCGACAGCAGGCTGCACAGCACGGTCTTGCGCAGCAGCGGACGACGGAACACGCGCGCAAGATCGGCGGCGGGGGAAACATTGCCGCGTTCGGCGCGGCTCTTGAGGAAGACCTCGGGCTCCTGCAGGTTGCGGCGCAGGTACACCACCACGAGCGCAGGCAGGATGCCCAGGAAGAAGCAGACGCGCCACGCCACCTCAGGCGCAAACAGGTTGAACGTGATCGCGTACGCGATGGCCGCGCCGCCCCACCCGAACGAATAGCTGCTGGCCGTGAAGCCCGAGTACTTGCCGCGATGGGCCGGGTTGCGGATCAGTTCGGTCACCAGCACCATGCACAGCGACGACTCGCCGCCGAAGCCCAGGCCCTGGAGCATGCGGAACACCATCAGCTGCTCGGGCGAGTTGGAAATGCCGCACAGGAAGCACGAGACGGCGAACACCAGGATGGTCCAGCGCAGCACGCGCACGCGGCCGAAACGGTCGGCCAGCAGCCCGGCACCAATCGCCCCGACCAGCGACGACACCAGTGTCCACGTCACGATGGCGCCCGCCATCGACTTGCTCATGCCCCACTGCGCAAGCAGGGTCGAGATCAGAAACGAATAGATCATGAAGTCGAACACATCGACAGCATGACCGAGAAATGCCCCGTAGAATCCCTTGCGCTCGGCGCGCGACAACTCCCTGAACCAGTCCAGCATGATCGCTCTCCCCCCTCTCTCGGTATGTCCGGTAAGTCCGGTTTGTCCGGTCTGAACTACGCGTTAATCACGCGGCGGCCGGAACGCATGGCCGGCCGCCTCGAGCAACTGCGCGAAGCGCAGCGAAGTCAGGTCACAGAAGCGCGGCGCCACGATCTGCACGCCGACCGGCAGGCCATCGCGCGCCGGTCCGATCGGCGCCACCGTCGATGGCAGCCCGCACAGTCCCGAATGGCCGGCCCAGAACAGTTGAGAGGTCAGTGGCCACGCGCTGCCGTTCACGTCGATCGTGCGCTGCCATGGTTCGCCGGACTCGTTGAGCGGGAACGCCGTGGTCGATGCCGCGGGACACAGCAGCACGTCGTAGTCGGCAAAGAAGCGCTGCCACGCGGCGGCGAACTGCGCACGCGCTTGCTGCAGCAGCAGCCAGTCCCGATGGCTGAGCGTCGCGCCGGCGAACTGGAGCGAGGCGTAGTCATCGCCAGCGCCAGGCGCACGGCCGAGCGCATCGGCAAACGCTGCATCGTCCATGTGGAGCGAGGTGGTTGCCCGCAACAGCAGCACATAGGTGCGCCACAGCGCTGCGGCATCGAAGTCGGGACGCACATTCCAATGCACCTGTGCACCCTGCCCGGCCAGCCAGTCGCCCAGCCCTTCGATCGCGCCGCTCACGGTGCCGTCGACCTCTGCGAGCGGATGCGTCGGCAGCACGGCCACGCGGAAATCGGCGATGCGTTCGCGGTTGCATGGCGGCAGCTCGAATTGCCAGGCGGGCGCATCGGCGGCATCGGGACCGGCAATCGCACGCAGGATCAGTTCGAGGTCGAACGCGCTGCGAGCCACGGGGCCGGCCACGTTGATGTCCTGCGCGGCAAACCCTGCCGCAGCATTGCCATGCCCGCGCAGCGGCACGATGCCGTGGCTGCTCTTGTGCGAAAACACGCCGCAATAGTGCGCGGGATTGCGCAGCGACGAACCGATATCGGAGCCGATGTCGAAGTAGCTCAGGCCCGCGCAAACCGCCGCGGCGCTGCCGCCCGAAGATCCGCCCGGCGTGCGGGAAAGATCGTGCGGGTTGCGCGTGGTGCCGTAGATCGCGTTGTAGCTCTGCCAGTCGCGCAGCCCGAGCGGGACATTGGTCTTGCCAAGCAGTATGGCGCCCTGCGCACGGAGTCGCTCGACCACCACCGCATCGCTGGCCGCGCGATGGTCGCGGCGCGCGGGACTGCCGCAGGTCGTCGGCCAGCCGGCCACATCGAACGATTCCTTGATCGAGAACGGGATGCCATCAAGCGGCCCCAGCGTCTGACCGGCGCGGCGCCGTGCGTCGCTTTGCACGGCGCCGTGGCGGGCGGCCTCGAAGTCCGCCAGAACGATGGCATTGATATCGGCGTTGCGGGCTGTCCAGGCCGCGTGGCAGGCATCTACCAGCGCCAGTGCGGTGGTCTCGCCACGCGCGAGTTGCGCGGCGGCCTGATGAACCGGAAGAAAGCTCGCCTCGGGCTGAGCAATGTCAGCCTGCGGCAGATCTGGCAGGGTCACGGTGGCTCCGTTGTCTTCTTGGACCGTGTCCGTCGTGGCTGGCCGGTCTGAGGGGGCTATTGGAGAAACGCTCGGTATACTATATTCACAAAACCGAGGACCACAAGACAGTATTTGTACCAGCCCGGGATGCACTGGAACATGGATCAAACCCGATATATCAGGGTATTCGGGATGGCCGGGTCATGGTGCGGCGCACCATGCACAACAGGCTATTTTGTATACCGTTCGGTGCGGAAAGGCTTGCCCCTGGTGTTCCCCTCTCACCGCTGTTCAGACCGGACACATAGGTGACAGGTGTGCGAGGACATGGTTGACACTTCCGCACGGTTCGCCGTCCGGAGGTTCAAACCATGCCTTGGAACACACTAGGGCGGGAAGCTCCTATTCCTCTACCGGTGCCCGCACGAAGCCATAGCGCTTCGGCAGTTCGGCTTCCGTGACCGGTTCGATATCGATGTTGCGTCCGTCGTGATGGAACACGCCCAAGGTGGCGCCACATGCTTCGCCATGCCAGTCGCAGACCGTGCTGAACGCATCGAGGTCATGGTCGTGCAGCAGCGCAACTTGCGCGCCATCGTCGATGCCTTCCACCACGCCCTCGAAGACCACGTTGCCATGCTCGTCGGCATAGCAGGCCTGCGGTGTGAACGGGTGACCGGACGTCGTGGTCAGCGCGCCGTTGTGCAGCCTTGCCACCCACGGCGCGTACATCAGTGAGACGAACACCCGTTGCGGGCCGTTCTGGAAGTACCAAGCGCCGCGCGCATCGTGCGTGTAGTTGCGTTCGATAAAGCCGATCAGCGCCTCGTGGCGGATCGGGTCGCCAGACAGCCCGTGCTGCTGTGCGAATTCATTGCGCATGCGCCATTGCCCACGCCGGTCCAGCGCCAGCCAGCCGTAGCAGTTCGGCACATTGGGCCAGCGGGACATGGCTTGCTTGACCACTTCATCCATGTTGTCTCCTCCTTGGCGCTATTGAAGATCGGTTCCGGCGTCTGAGCGGCACCGCTTCGCGTCATTGGGTTGGCGTTTTCCGATCGGCGCGCACGCTGTCGAAGAACTCGAGTATGCGCGTGGGCAGCCATTCGATATGGCCCGCAAACGGCAGCAACGGCAACTTGCCCAGCAGGCCTTCGCGCGGTGTCATGAAGCCGACATGGCCGCCGTACTCGGGCTGTTCCAGCAGCACGTCGGCGCTGACGTCGCCCGGGCCCGGCAGATGGCGGCCGGGCAGGAATGGATCGTTGCGGGCGTTGAGCACCAGCGTCGGGATGCGGATCTCGCCCAGGATCGGCTTGCTCGCGGCACGCGCCCAGTAGTCGTCGGTATCGCGAAAGCCGTGCAGCGGCGCGGTCACGACGTTGTCGAACGCATAAAGGTCGCGGCTGGCCAGCATTGTTTCGCGATCGAACAGGCCCGGAAACTGTTCCAGTTTGGCCAGCGACTTGCGCTTGAGCGTCTGCAGGAACATGCGCGTGTAGATCATGTTGAAGCCGCTGGACAGCGCCGCGCCACCGGCCGCAAGGTCAACTGGAGCAGAGACGGACGCAGCGGCCGTCAGGAAGCTTGCCCCGTGGCCTTCCTCGCCAAGGTAGCGCAGCAGCGCGTTACCGCCCAGCGAGATCCCTACGGCAAGCATCTCCCGCCCCGGTTGCACGGCATGGATCTGGCTGTGCAACCGTGCCAGGACCCAGCGGATTTCGGGCGAATCGCCTGAATGGTAGAAGCGCGGTGCGCGGTTCAGCTCGCCGGAGCAACCACGGAAATGCGGGATCACGCCCTGCCAGCCGCGCTCGCGCAGCGCCGCCATCAGCGTCTGGGCATAGTGGCTGCGCGAATCGCCCTCCAGACCATGGAACATCACCACCAGCGGCGCGCCCGGGGCGGTCGTGTGCGTGGTCCAGTCGAGGTCGATGAAGTCGCCGTCAGGCGTGTCCCAGCGTTCGCGCCGGAACGTGATGCGGCGATGTCGCGCAAAGCGCGCCGGGAGGATCGTTTGCGCGTGGCCGCCGCGCAACCACCACGGCGTCTGAAAGGCCTCGCCGAACAGCATGGCGTCCCGCACGTCAGATCAGTGCAGTGCCTGCCCCGGCGCGGCGGCCACGGCGGCCACCTGCACCGCGTTGGCCGGGCTGCAGTGGATATGGGCGAGCCGCCAGCCTTCGTGATTCTGCATCAGCACGTAGGTGGTGTGCACGTAGAGGTCGGCTTCCACGCGGTCTTCACCGAAGCGCATGGCTTCGGTCACGTCGAAGATCGAGACCCCGAGCGATGCATGGCTGCTGGTCTCGATCGCATCGATCAGCACGGGCTGTTCTTCCAGCAGATGGGCAAAGGCCTGGCGCAGATGCTCGTGGCCGATCAGGCGCTGGCCATCGGGCATCACGCAGGTGAGCGAGTCTTCGTCCAGCCAGAGTCGCAGCGCACCTTCGGCGTCACGCAACTTCATGGCTTCACGGAAGGCATCGACGATGTCTTCGGCGGAATCGAACAGGCGGGCAAAACGAGGCATGTTGGTGGGGTCAGGGGCGGTGCAGTAGCTTGCGCAGCTCGACGAACACCATTTCGGGTTCGATCTCCTTCAGGCAGCGCAGGTGGCCGAGCGGGCACTCGCGCTTGAAGCAGGGACTGCACTCGAGTTGAAGCCACATGATACTCGCTGCCTGTGACAGCGGGGGCGTGTGGCGAGGGTCGCTCGACCCGAAAACGGCCACCTGGGGCCGATTCAGGGCGGCGGTGACATGCATCAGGCCCGAATCGTTGCAGACCGCGGCCTCGGCCAGGGCCAGCAGGTCCACCGCGTCGTCGAGCGATGTCTGACCGCACAGATTTCTCACGAACGGCGCGTCCTTGACGATCTCGTCGGCGATCTCGGCATCCTTGGCCGAGCCGAGCGTGATGATCTGCGCGTACGGGAACGAGCGGCGCAGCATCTGCGCCAGTCCGGCGAAATGCGAGGCCGGCCAGCGCTTGGCGGGGCCGAACTCGGCACCCGGGCAGAACGCGATCACGCGCGTGCCCGGTGCGATGCCGAAGCGCTCGGCCGTGGCGGCCATGCGGGCCGGATCGGTCTTGAGCTTCGGATCGGGGATCGATTCCGGCAGGCGGGCGCCGGGCTTCACCGCCAGGCGCGCGTAGTGCTCCACCATCGGCGGGCGCTTGTCGCGCGGCGGATTGGCATGGCGGATGTTGAGCATGCCGAAGCGCGACTCGCCGCGATAGCCGATGCGCAGCGGAATACCCGCCAGGAACGGAATCAGCGACGACTTCAGCGAATTCGGCAGCACATAGGCCACGTCGTAGCCTTCATGCTTGAGCTGCTGCGCAAACAACAGCCGCGCGCTCAGTTGCAGCTTGCCGTGTGCCAGATCGCTCGGGAATACCTTGCTGATCTCCGGCATCCGCGCCAGCACGGGCGCCACCCATTTTGGGGCGAGGGCATCGATCACCAGGTTCGGGTGGCGCGCCTTGAGCAATGCGAAGAGCGGCTGCGCCATCAAGGCGTCGCCGATCCAGTTCGGGGCGATAACGAGGGCTTTTCTCATATTGTGGGTGTTGCGTGGCCCTGTGATGTGGTGCCCGTGCATGTCAACGCCCCGGGGCGCTGGGCGGCCCGGGGCGTCAGGTCGAAACGGCAGGTGGCGTGGGCCGGTCGGGTCAGTGGTGGCCCTTCAGCACGGTGCCCGGCTTGAGCTTGTACACGGTGCCGCAGTACGGGCACTTGACCTCTCCGGTGTCCGCCACGTCCAGGAAGACGCGGGGGTGGTAGTTCCACGCCGGCGTGTTGGACGTGGGGCAATGCAGCGGCATGTCTTCTGCGCCGATTTCGACGATGGTTGCGGTTTGAGTCATGGTGTTGCGTAGAGTCTTGCAGGGATTGAGCGTTGTTTCAGGGTTGGCGCCGTCGCTCAGACCAGCGTCAGCCACTTCTTGTACTTCTCGTCGGTGCCACCCACGGCCGCGAAAAACGCGTCCTGGATGCGCTTGGTAATGGGGCCGCGGCGGCCTTCGCCGATGACGCGGTCGTCCAGTTCGCGGATCGGCGTCACTTCGGCGGCCGTGCCGGTGAAGAACGCTTCGTCGGCGCAGTACATCTCGTCGCGCGTGATGCGCTTTTCGCGCACTTCGATGCCGAGGTCGCGCGCGATCGTCAGCGTGGCGTCCCGCGTGATGCCGTCCAGGCACGAGGCCAGGTCGGGCGTATAGATCACGCCGTTACGCACGATGAACACGTTCTCGCCCGAGCCTTCGCTCACATAGCCTTCGGTGTCCAGCAGCAGTGCTTCATCGTAGCCCAGGCCGGTGGCCTCCTGGTTGGCCAGGATCGAATTGATGTAGTAGCCGGAAGCCTTGGCACGCACCAGCGACACATTGACGTGATGGCGCGTGAACGACGAGGTCTTCACGCGGATACCGCGCTCCATGCCTTCCTCGCCCAGGTAGGCGCCCCACGGCCAGGCGGCGATGGCGACGTGGATCGTGTTGCCACGTGCGGACACGCCGAGCTTTTCCGAGCCGATCCACACCAGCGGACGGATGTAGCACGACTCCAGGTTGTTGGCGCGCACCACTTCGCGCTGGGCCGCCTCCAGGGTGGGCTCGTCGAACGGCATCACCATCTGGAAGATCTTGGCGGAGTTGAACAGACGGCGCGTGTGCTCCTTGAGGCGGAAAATCGCGGTACCTTCCGGCGTCTTGTAGGCACGCACGCCTTCAAATACGCCCATGCCGTAGTGCAGCGTGTGGGTGAGCACGTGAATCTTGGCGTCACGCCACTCGATCAGCTTGCCGTCCATCCAGATCTTGCCGTCGCGATCTGCCATCGACATGGTCGTCTCCGTCAGTTGCCCAACAAATGTCGCAAAGTCGCCATTGTAAGCCGCGCGTCCTTGCGTGCCAACGCAGGGCGGCGTAGTGAGCGCTACAAGGAGCGTTCTACAATCGCACCTCCAGTCCCTTCGCCGACCTGCATCCGCGTGTCCCTGCCCGAACTCCCCGTCGATCGTGCCGACCATGACGGCGATCCCTCCACCGATTCCGCCGAAACGGATCGCTGGCAGGCCACGCTTGGCGCACTTGAGGCGTTGGCTGGTGGCGAGCCGGCCGACGGCCCGGGCGACGGGCGGCGCCTGCTCTGGGCGCTGACGCTCGACGCCGACGGCGCGGTCGGGACGATCGAGCCGCTGGAACAGACGCATGGCCCGCGCGGCTGGAGCAAGCCGAGGCCAGTGCCGCTGGCCCGGGTGGCTGACGACGACACCCTCCCGTCGTGGGATACCCGCGTGGCCCGTGCCATCCGCCGCGATGCATCGCGCAACCGGCGCCATGTGCTCGACCGTGCCGCCGCCATGGTGGCGCTGGTGGGGCATCCGGCCGTGGTGTTGTCCCATGCGCCCACGGTGCCGATGGAAGTGGTGGAATCCGCGCCTTCGCTCGAAGCGGTGCGTGAGGGCGACCGCTACCTGCTGCGCGTTGTGCCGCCGCTGCGCGAGGCGCTGGCGATGGAGGATTTCCTGCCCGCCGCCGCGCGACAGGAGGCCGAATCGCTGCGTCAGATCACCGTGTTGCAGGATGGCCAGCGCAGGCTGCGCGTGATCCGCTTCACACCGGCCCAGCAGGGTGCGGCAAAGCTGATTGCGGGCGGCCTCGCCGTGCCGGCCGACGCCCAGGCGCGGCTCGACAGCACGCTGCGGTCGCTGGCCGGGCACTTCCAGATTCACGCCGACAGCTCGGGCGAGGCGCGCGAACGCGACCCGGAGTCGCGCCTGCGCGCCGAAGTGGCACCGGTCGGGCGCGGCATCGGCCTGCGGCTCGTTGTCACGCCGCTGGGCGCGATGGGACCAGGGTTCGCGCCGGGCCATGGCCGTGCGCAACTGATGGCGACGATTGGCGGCGAGACGCATGTCACGTATCGCGATCTCGATGCAGAACAGGCGCACGTGGCCGAGGTGTTCGAGGCGCTGCCGTTCCTTGTTACGCAGGCCCCCGCCAGCGGCGAACACACCTGGACGCTCGACGACCCCGAGGACGCGCTGACGGTGGTCGAAGTGCTGCCCGGGCTGGCTGGCGTGATCGATCTCGAATGGCCGCGTGGCCGCGAGTTGCGCGTGCTGCCGGCCGACATCCCGCAGCTTGCCGTCAGCGTGGAGACCGGCAGCGAGTGGTTCAAGCTCGTGGGCGAGCTGCGCGTGGCCGAAGGGCTCGTGATCTCGCTCGAGAAACTGGTGTCCTGGGCGCATGGCCACGCGGGCCGCTTCATGCCGATGGCGCACGGCGTCTATGTGGCGCTGACCCGCCAGTTGCGCGACCGGCTGCGCGATCTGGCCGGTGTTGGAGATGCCGTCCGCGACGGCATTCGCGTACCGCTGGTGGCCACGCCCTGGCTCGATGACGTGCTGGCCGGTGCGGGTATCGATCCCGATGCGCATTTCCGCACCCGCGTGAAGCGGCTGCGTACCGCACGCGAGCACGATGCGCCCGTGCCGCCCACGCTGGCCGCCGACTTGCGACCGTATCAGCTCGAAGGCTACCGCTGGATGATGTCGCTGGCCGACGCCGGATTCGGCGCGTGCCTGGCCGACGACATGGGGCTTGGCAAGACGCTGCAGTCGCTGGCCTTGCTGCTGGCGCGCGCGGCGGGCGGCCCGGCGCTGGTCGTCGCGCCGACCTCGGTCTGTGGCAACTGGGCCGCCGAGGCACGCCGCTTCGCGCCGGCGCTGCAGGTGCATGTCTATGCCGACGGCGACCGCGAGGTGATAGTCGGACAAGCTGCCGCGCACGATCTCGTGATCGTTTCGTACAACCTGCTGCAACAGGCTCGCAAGGCTTTCTGCGAGCGGCACTGGCACACGGTGGTCGCCGATGAGGCGCAATCGTTCAAGAACCCGTCGTCGCGCCGCGCCCAGGCGATGTTCGCGCTGCCGGCCGATTGCCGCATCGCGCTCTCCGGCACGCCCGTGGAAAACCGCCTGGCGGAACTCTGGGCCGTGATGCGCTTTTGCGCACCGGGGCTGCTTGGCTCGCTGGCGCGATTCAACGAGCATTTCGCGAATCCGATCGAACGCAACGGGGCACGCGATCCGCGCCATCGGCTGCGGCGGATGATCGCCCCGTTCGTGTTGCGCCGGACCAAGGCGCAGGTACTGGACGAGCTGCCGCCGCGCACGGAACTGGTGATCCGCGTCACGCCCGAGCCCACGGAAGCGGCCCACTACGAAGCACTGCGCCGGCAGGCGCTATCCGAGGCCGAGCGCGCGCTGCTGCGTCCATCCAGGAACAGGAAGGCACCCGCATCGTTGTCCGAACCGGAGGCGCGTATCCATGTGCTCGCCCAGTTGATGCGCATGCGCCGCGCCGCGTGCGATCCGCGCCTGGTCACGCCCGACGTGGGACAACCTGGAGCGAAGGTGCGCGCGTTTGCGGAGCTGGCTGCCACGCTGGCCGCGAACGGGCACAAGACGCTGGTTTTCAGCCAGTTCGTCGATTTCCTGCAGATGCTGCGGCAGGCCCTGCATGACGCAGGCCTGACTTACCAGTACCTCGATGGCGCCACACCGGCTGGCGAGCGCACGCGTCGCGTGGCGGCGTTCCAGGCAGGCGAAGGCGATGTGTTCCTGATCAGTCTGAAGGCGGGCGGCTTCGGCCTGAACCTGACCGCGGCCGACTACATCGTGATTGCCGACCCGTGGTGGAACCCGGCCGCCGAAGACCAGGCGATGGGCCGCGCGCACCGCATCGGCCAGCAGCGGCCGGTCACGGTCTATCGGCTGATTGCTGCTGGCACGATCGAGGAACGCATCGTCGACCTCCATCAGGGCAAGCGCGCGCTGGCCGATGGCGTGCTCGAAGCGATGGACGGCGAGACGGTTGGCCGCGAGGCGATGCTGCCCGATATCGACGAACTCGTCGGGTTGCTGCGGCGCTGATGATTGGGGGGCCTGGTTGTTACGGCGTGGTGTTGCGGCGTGATTGTTGCAGCGTGGTCGCCGGTTGAACTGCCTGCCCTCTCCCCTCTCCCACTGGGAAAGGAGAGCGAGCATCATCGCTGCCTCAATTCGGCATGCCCTTGTTGTCCTGCTTCTCTTCCTTGAACTGAAGCTGGAGCTGGTGCAGCCGCGCATCGACTTCCGACAACGTATAGAAGTCGCCATCACCAGCCTTGCGTGCGATCTGGAGTTGTTCGATGGCCGCCTGGTAGGAGCCGTCCATCGCGTACTTCTCCGCCATCGCCTGATGCTGCTGCAGGCGCTTGCCTTGCGCCGCGTAGGCACTTGCGAGCAGTGCCCACCATTCGGAGCGCCCGGTTTCCTCACGCGTGCGCGACCGCAGGAACGTCACGGCTTCGTCGAGCCTGTTCGCCGCGATCAACGTATCAGCGTAGGCCAGCGCGGCCGCGTGCGACAGCGGGAACGCGCGCAGCGTCGCCGTGGCCTGTGTCATCGCATCCTGCATCCGGCCTTCGGCACGCGCCAGTTCCACGGCCATCACGTCGAGCATCGGGCTGCCCGAGGTCGCACCGGGGATGTTGCCGTAGAGGCGGCGTGCCTCGGCAAGCGCTTTCTCGGCATCGGCAAAGCGGCCGAGTCGCTGGTTCGTAAAGGCAATGCCGTAGTAGATGGCCGGCAGACGTACCGCCGATGCCCCGCTGTTCAACTGCGCCTGGAACACGGTCAGCACGTTGCGCAGATCGTTTGGAGAGGGTTCCTGGATCACGCGCGCCCGTACCCGCGCGAATTCATACTCGGGCGTGTTCGGGACCTTGTGGGCAGGCACGTGGCGCACGCGGTCCTGCATGTCGGCGATACGCTCGGACGTCAGCGGGTGGGTGCGCACGTAGGACGGCACCCCGTTGTCCGAGATGCCCGTCACACGCTGCAGCCGCTGGAAGAAATCGGGCATGCCCTGCGGGTCGAACCCCGCCGCGGTCATGATCTGGAAGCCCACCCGGTCAGCCTCGCGCTCGGCACCGCGCGAGAACGAAAGCTGATTCGCCACTGCCGCGCCCTGCCCGCCCATGGCCAGCGCCGCCGCCGCGTCGCCGCTCTTGGTGGCGGCCAGGCCGGCCAGCACCATCGACGCCAGCGCGATCCACATCGACTGGTTCTGGTTGGTAATGCCGCGCGCGATGTGCCGCTGCATGACGTGGCCGATTTCGTGGCCGAGCACCGATGCCAGTTCCGATTCGGTATCCGATTGCACCAGCAGTCCGGTGTGCACGCCGATATAGCCGCCGGGCATCGCGAACGCGTTGATCGAGCGGTCACGCACGCCAAAAAGCTCGAAGCCGGTGGCAAACGTGCCAGCGCCATTCGACCCGGAGATGTTCTGCCGGCGCGCGGCCTGCACGAGCCGGTAGCCGAGCGAATTGAGGTAATCGTTCAGCAGCGGGTCCGACACGTAATCAGGGTCACGGCGGATATCGCGCATGATGCGATCGCCGAGCCGCTTCTCCATATCCGGCGAAAGCGAAGCCGTCGACGGATCGCCGAGATCGGGTAACTGGGTGCCGGCACTCTCGACCACCGTGTTGCCACTGCGCAGGCCGAACTCCGACTTCTGCCCGGCCCGCACGCTGCGGTTGAGGTTGTCGTAGACCTGATCGCTCACCTCGCCCGATGCGGCAGGGGCGGGCGCGGCCGGTGCGCTACTTGTCGTATTCGGCTGCGCCGACGGTGCCGACGGCGCGCCCTGCGGCCACGCCGGGGCGGCCATGGTCAGCACTAGCACGGTGGCCAGCGCACGCGTCATATGTGACGCACGCACGGCTGGCGCGGCGAGAACGGTAGCGTGGGCGCTCGACCGAACGAGCGGGCAGGAAGGCCGGAAGGTCTTTGGCATGTTGCTATGATAGCGGCCTGCGGTTGCCGTTCCCATCGGGCAAGCCCCAGCCCATATTTCCTCCTGTTTCCATGAGCCAGCTCACCCATTTCGACAATGCCGGT
>JAFAJB010000029.1 GCA_019236395.1 Cupriavidus sp. | reverse complement strand
ACAGAATGTCCAGATCGATCGACGAGCGCTTGCCGATGTTCCTGCTGTCGGCCGCCAGGAAGGCCTCGGCGGCACGGCGGCCTTCGTCGCGCAGCATGCAGAGGAAATCCCATTCGGTGTTGAATTTCGACGATGCGCCGAGTTCGGCCAGAACCTTGCTGGCGATGAGATGAATGCGCATCTCGGCCCACTTGCGCCCCTCGGAGCTGCCCGCGTCCGCGACCTGCCGCAACACCGCGATCATGCGCAGTTCCTTGAGCAGCGTGGCGTTGAACGAGATCTCGTTGAGGCGGCTCAGGATATCGCGCGCGCCGCGCGGCACGCCGGAGCGGGCCACCGGATTGATCTGGACGAGGATCGTGTCGCGCGAACTGCATTCGCGCACGAGCGGCGTGATGGTCGGATTGCCCGCGTAGCCGCCATCCCAGTACGGCACGCCGTCGATCTCCACGGCCTGGAATACCGTGGGCAGGCAGGCCGAGGCCAGCAGCACCTCGGCCGTGATTTCCGCGTTCCTGAACACGCGGCCGCGCCCCGTTTCCACGTTGGTGGCCGTGACGAACAGGTGGATCGGCGCGCGGGCCAGTGCTTCGAAATCGATGCTGGCCTGCAGGATATCCGCCAGCGGATTGCTGCCGGCGCGATTGAGGTCATACGGCGACCAGATACGCGCAGCCAGGTCGGCGGCAACGAACAGCGGGGAGTTGTCGAGTGTCCAGCGCCCGAGAATCACGTCGAGCGGGCTGCGCCGGAATGGGCTGAACCGTGCGGACTCCGACACGCGCTTCCAGAAATCCGAGAGCGCCTGCCTTGCACCGTCCGCCCCGCCTGACGCGTGGCCATGGACCAGCACTGCGGCGTTCATCGCGCCCGCCGAGGTGCCCGAGATGCCGTCGATCTCCAGCCACCGTTCCTCGAGCAGGCGATCGAGTACACCCCATGTAAACGCGCCGTGGGCACCGCCGCCCTGCAGTGCCAGGTCGATCAGCAACGGCTCACGTTGCGCAGGCGGTGCGGCGGTCATGCCATCCTCCGTCATGTGTTTCTCCGTTGGGTGAAGCACGTGAAGTACAAGCCGCTCTATTATTTGTTGTGCGTCGCAACTTAGGCAAGCGGAAAGACTGCGATTACTGCAATCCGATCTGGAGATTCGGCGCTTTCGTTGCGGCCGTCGTTGCGGCTTTCATCGCCGCCGCTTTTCGTCCCGCAGGCTTACCACCGCAGCAGCCGCGGCCCCAGCAGCCAGCCGGCCAGCGTCGGGATCAGCATCCCCGCGAGGTACCAGATCGCCCAGAACGGGACTTCCATTTCCGGGCAGTGCAGGCAATAGACCACTGTCGCCACGGCGCCGGCCAGCAGCCCGGCCATGGCCCCGGCGGCGCGCAGGTGCGTGGGGGCCATCTGGCGGACCGCCCAGACTACGGTCACGCACAGCGGCAGGGATAGCAGCGCGATATTGAACGGGCAGCTCTTCCAGGTCAGCCCCAGAATCAGGCGCAACTGATCGCCTTCCGGGGCATTCGCCAGCACCGCCAGCGCGGCGATCCAGACGATCAGCGCCGGTGCCAGTGGCATCGCCCACCGGGTACCCACGTCCGCACCGGGCACCACGAGCCGCCTGAGCACCAGCCACGACGCCACCGCGAGTGAAAACGGCAGCGCTACCTTGAGCCAGAACAGCGGCGTGACCAGCATCTGCCGGATATCGGGGCGCACGCCGTACAGGAGGGCCAGCAGGACCAGCGCGCCGGCACCGCCCGCGGCGATGGCGCGCACGAAGGCGCGGCGCATGACATGCCGGTCCACCGGCCGGATGCCGGTTGCCAGCAGGGAAACCAGATCGTCTGTCTTCATGATGTCAACAACCGTGCTTTGGCGGCCAGGGCCTTGAGGCCGCGATGAATTCCCACCTTGACCGCGGATTCGGACAGGCCCGTCAGACGGGCCGTTTCTGCAACCGACAGGCCTTCCAGCTTCACATGCTGGATAGGCAGGCGCTGCTTGTCGGGCAGTTGCTGGAGCAGGCCGTTGATGTCGAGCCGGGCGTCGTTGGCCGGAACCTCGTCGCTATAGGAAAGGACGTCCGCCAGGTCGTCGAGCGGCTCGGTTACCCCCTGCCGCGAACGGCTGCGCAGGAAGTCCATGAGCTTGTAGCGGGCGATGGCATGCACCCAGGCCGTCAGCGGTTCTTCCGCGCGATAGGTATGCCGGGCATTGTGCACCGCCAGCAAAGTCTCCTGGACGATGTCCTCGACTTCATCCTGCAACTGGTACAGCCGCCGCCGGACAAAAGCGCGCAGCCGGCCGGTCAGTTCGGTCAGGAACGCGTGGTAGGCGGCCTGGTCGCCATCCAGCCCGGCCAGGATCAGCGCGCGCAGGCGCTGCTCGACCGCATCCATCGTGTCGATGCTGGCGCGCTCGGGATTTCGCTTCATGCGGGTGAAGGTCGCGCGGAAGTTTGATCGATCAACATTGTCGAGAAGTTCTGGAACGATCGCTTCGAGATGATAGGTGAGGGCGCCCATGGCGACAATCCGCGAGCATGTGGTTCCCTTTTATTCGTTTCCGGAGCCCATCCGGTTACACGGGACCGCAAAAATATATTTCGCCGACGGACCCCACAACGTGCCACGGTGCCTTCCCTTCATTCAGTAGTCCAATCTCGTCCGAACAGTCCTCGCCCCAGTCCTCTCGCTGGCCGGGGCTTTCGATTTCCTTTCAGCCTCTTCTGTTCTGTGCGGCTATCGGCTGCGGCGATGTCAGATTGCACACCTCGCATGCTGCGCTGCGGCATCCGGTTCTCGCCTCATCTGCAGGCCCGGAAGCGCCACCTCGCGCCGGGCATGATGCGCTGCAGTGCAGCATCGAATCGTTGCGATTGACGCACTAATTAAGCAATTCATTAACTTGACTTCGCCCAATCTGACTCATACGCTCCAGTCTTCAAACAAGACGTTCGCATATAGAACGCACGTTCGATATGCGTTCATTTCGGATTTTGCAGGAGACAGATCTTGAGTAAGGTCGCCGGGTTCTTTACGGAACTGATGCGCCGGTATTTGCCGGACCCCTTTGTATTTGCCATCGGTCTGACGTTGCTGACCATGGTCATGGCAATGCTGGTGGAAGGACAGGCCGCGCACGCGGTCATCATGAACTGGGGCAAGGGCTTCTGGAACCTGCTCTCGTTCACGACCCAGATGGCGGTGATTCTGGCGATGGGCTACGTGCTGGCCACCGCGCCGCTGGTCGACCGCTTTCTCAACGCCATCGTCGCCCGCGTGCAGACGCCGCGCGGCGCCATCATCGTGGCCACGCTGGTTGGCGGCATCGGCAGCTATCTGAACTGGGGCTTCGGCCTGGTGATCGGCGGCATCATCGCGCGCAAGCTGGCGCTGAAGGTGAAGGGCGTGCATTACCCGCTGATCATCGCCTCGGCCTACAGCGGCTTCACGATGTATGGCCTGGGCCTGTCGGCCAGCATTCCCGTGCTGATCTCCACGCCGGGGCACCCGATGGAGAAGCTGATGGGCGTGATCGGGCTCAGGGACACGATCTTCTCGACACCAATGCTGCTGACGAGCCTGGCCGTCATCGTCACGCTGCCGCTGCTCAACGCGATGCTGCATCCGCGCGATGGCAATGACGTGGTGGAAATCCGCGAGGAGCCGGACCATGCCGACCGCGCGGCCAGCCACGGGCACAGCATGGGCATCGAAAACACGCTGGCCTCGCGCATGAACAACAGCCGCCTGCTAAGCCTGCTGATCGGCCTGTGCGGCCTGGCCTACGCGGGCCTGTACTTCACGCAGGGCGGCTCGCTGGACCTGAACCTGATCAACTTCCTGATCCTGTTCATCGGCGTGCTGCTGCTGGGTACTCCGGCCAACTACGTGGCCAAGCTCAATGAAGGTATCAAGACAATCTCGGGCATCATCCTCCAGTACCCGTTCTACGCGGGCATCATGGCGGTGATGGCGGGGTCCGGTCTGGTGGACAGTATCTCGCGCGTGTTTGTCGATGTCGCCACGCCGCAGACGCTGCCGTTCTGGGGGCTGGTCAGTTCGTTCGTGATCAACTTCTTTGCCCCGTCGGGCGGCGGCCACTGGGTGATCCAGGGCCCGTTCATGATCGACGCGGCCAAGGCCATCGGCAGCTCGGTGTCGCAGACGTCGATGTCGGTGATGCTCGGCAATGCCTGGAATGACCTGGTACAGCCGTTCTGGATTCTGCCCGCCCTGGCGCTTTCGAAGCTGAAGCTCAAGGACGTGATGGGCTACACGGTTATCATGATGTTCTGGGTCGGCGCGATCTATATCGTCGCGATGCTGGCCTGGGGCGCACACATCTGACAGCCATCTGGCCACCGAGCCACTGATACGGGAGACCTTCGATGCCGTACTTCATTGAGACGTTCGACAAGCCGAATTACCAGCACGTGCGCCAGGCCAACCGGCCCGCGCATCTTGAATTCCTGGCCGACAACAAGAAGCTGCTGCTTGCCTGCGGGGCGAAACTCAATGACGACGGCACCGACGGCGGCGGTGGTATCTACATCGTCGACGTGGACACGCGCGCCGCCGCGCAGGCGCTGATCGAGGCCGATCCGTTTTTCAAGGCCGACCTGTTTGCCGAGATCCGGATCGTCCGCTGGCGCAAGGCTTATCTGGACGGCGTCTGTCATATCTGAGCGCCGGCCATGAAACGATGGACGCAACGGCCGGAAGGCTCCAACTGGGGGGACTTCGGCGATGACGATCAGCTCGGCCGCCTGAACCTGATCACCACCGACTGCGTGCGGGCCGCCGCCCAGGAAATACGCAGTGGCAGAACGTTCTGCCTGTCCCTGCCGCTCGATCTGCCCGGCGGCAACGTGCTGAACCCGCGCCGGCATCCGCCGGTGCTGCGGCCGACGTTCCGCGACGACGTGCCATACGTCAATTTTCCGCTGGCCAAGGTCGATCCGAACGCGCTGGACGTGCTGAGCGACGACCAGGTGCTGCTGTCGATGCAGTACTCGACGCAGTGGGATTCTCTCGCCCACGTCGGTGCGCTGTTCGATGCCGACGCCGATGGCATGGCGGAACGCGTCTACTACAACGGCTTTCGACCCAACACCGATATCGTCGGCCCGGTCGACTACGCCGAAGCCGATCATTTCGCGGCGCATCCGTGTGGCCACGACCACAGCCATGCCGATGCCCTCGGCATCGAAACCTTCGCCACGCACGGCATTCAGGCGCGCGGCGTGCTGGTCGATCTGGCCGAGCATTACGGGCGCGAGTGCCGCACGGTCGGATACGACGACCTGATGCGCGTGATCGAGGCCGACGGTGTCGCAGTTGAATCTGGAGACATCCTGGTGCTGCGCACCGGGTTTGCCGAGATGGTCATGGAGATGGCCGGCCAGCCCGATGCCCACGCGCTGCACCATAGCTGCTGCGCGCTGGATGGCCGGGACGAGCGGCTGCTGCAGTGGATTACCGATTCGGGCATCGCGGCGATCGCGGCGGACAACTATGCCGTCGAACGTTACCCGGCCCGGCCGGCGCCTGCGGAAGCTGGCCCGGTGCCGATGCTGCCGCTGCACCACCATTGCCTGTTCAAGCTCGGCCTTCCGTTGGGCGAACTCTGGTATCTGCGCGATCTCGCGGCGTGGCTGCGCGCCGAACGTCGTCACCGCTTTTTTTTGTCGGCGCCGCCGCTGCGGCTGCCGGGTGCGATGGGGTCGCCGGTGACGCCCGTTGCCACTGTCTGATTTCGCCGGATTCACAAGGAGCCCACACATGCTGTTCATGGTGGAAATGACCGTTCGCATTCCCCAATCACTTGACCCGGAAGTCGCCGAAGCCATCAAGGCCAAGGAAAAGGCTTACTCGCAGCAGCTTCAGCGCGAGGGCAAGTGGCGTCACCTGTGGCGCGTGGCCGGTCTCTATGCCAACGTCAGCATCTTCGACGTGAAGGACGCGGACGAACTGCACACGCTGCTTACCGGCCTGCCGCTGTATCCGTATATGGAAATGAAGGTCACGGCGCTGGCTCAGCACGGCTCGGCGATCGCCCAGAACTGAGCGGGGAGCAAGCATGCCTTTCGCGGAACTCGCGGACGTCAAGATCCACTATCGCCTCGATGGCGACGAGCACCTGCCGGTGCTTGTGCTGTCGAACTCGCTCGGTACCAATTTCGACATGTGGCAGCCGCAGATCGCCGCACTGTCGCAACGCTTCCGCGTGCTGCGCTACGACACGCGTGGCCATGGCGAATCGAGTGTGACGCCGGGGCCGTACAGCATCGCGCAGCTTGGCGGCGACGTGATCGGGCTGCTCGATCACCTGGGCCTGCAGCGTGTGCATTTCTGCGGCCTTTCGATGGGTGGCATCACCGGCATGTGGCTGGCGCTGCATCACGCGGACCGTCTGAACCGGCTCGTGCTCTGCAATACGGCGGCCTATATCGGCCCGCCCGAGAACTGGACCAATCGCGCGGCTCTGGTGGAGCGTGAAGGGATGGGCGCGATCGCCGCCGCCGTGGTCGACAAATGGCTGACGCCCGATTTCAGCGCACAGCAGCCGGAGCTGGTGCAGCGCCTTCAGGCCATGCTCGGCGCCACCAACGCCAGCGGTTATGCGGCCAATTGCCTGGCCGTGCGCGATTCCGATCTGCGTCGCGATATCCAGCGTATCCAGGCGCCGACGCTGGTCATCGCCGGCTCGGGCGATCTTCCCACCCCACCCGCAGATGGCCGTTATCTGGCTGATACGATTCCTGGCGCACGCTATGTGGAGTTGTACGCGGCGCACCTGTCGAATCTGCAGCAGGCGGACGGCTTCAGTCAGGCCGTGCTGGAGTTCCTTGGTCACTGAGCCCGGCCCCAGGTTGTCCGGCATTCCGCAGAGCGCGTAGCATTGATGGTCTGAGGACTACTTTTGCACGGGTGATGATCGAGAAGCGAAGTGGCTTGCCGGGATGGCGGCTTGCCATGGTTGTAGTGGGTGCCCTGCTGGTGGGCGATGGCTTTGCACTGATGCTGAGGGGAGTGTTCAATTTCGGCATCGTAGTGCCTTGCGTGCTTGGCATCGCCTTGATGGGGCTGGCCTGGCGCTGGGATGCAGTTGCCCGGTGGCGCGCTGCGCAACCTTGGCGCCAATGGCTCTGGCGTGCCGGCTGGGCGGGGCTGATCGTGTGGCTGGTCAGCGTCGCGTTGTTCTTCCAGTACATGCGCAACGATATTGCCCGTCTCGCGCCGAAGGCCTCGGCGGGGCCGGTGCCGTTGGCCATCATCATTCTTGGTTCCGGTTCGCCCAACTGCGAAGTGTCTCCCACGCTTGCGGCGCGGCTCGACGATGGTTTGCAGCAGGCACGTCGTTTCCCGGCGGCAGCGGTAGTGGTCAGCGGCGGCGAGGATCTCCGCGGACTGCCATGCACCGAGGCGAGCATCATGGGGGACTACCTGCTGGCGCATGGCCTGGCTCCGGGGCGTCTGGTCAGTGAGGACCGCAGCACAAGTACGGCGGAGAACATGCAGTTCAGCCGCCAGTTGCTGGTGCAGCGGGGTATGCGCACGACCGATCCGGTGATCGTGGTGACCAGCGACTTCCACCTGATGCGCGCGGAGCGTATCGCGCGCAAGGCCGGCTTTGCCTCGGTGTCCGGTGCGGCGGCGCCCACGCCGCTCTATATCCGCTACAACGCCTGGCTGCGGGAGTACTTCGCGTACATCAGCGGCTGGCTGCTGGGTGAGTACTAGGTTTGATGGCCGTGGTAGAGTCGCCCATCATTCTCGATCGCGAAGCCTTATGTCGTCACCCATTGAACTTGGAACCGTCGATTCGGCAGGTCAGAAGCAGAATCCGGCGATTATTCCAGCGCGAACCGCGCTGCTCGTCATGCATTATCAGACCGACATCATGGCGCTATTCCCGTCGGTCGCGCCCACGTTGCTCTCCAATACACGCAGGCTGTGCGACGCTGCGCGGGACAAAGGCGTCAGCGTCTATTTTGCCAAGATCCACTTCAGTCCAGGCTATCCGGAAGTCAGTCCGTTGAACAGGAACGGGCAGGGGATCAAGCAGCTTGGACTTTTCGTTGAGGACCAGATCTCGCCGGAACTCGGCCAGCGGGCCACGGAACCGCTGATCATCGCGCATCGCGCCAGCGTGTTCTTTGGTACCGACCTGCAGGTGAGACTTTCCGCGCAGGGTATCGATACCCTGCTTATGGTGGGTATAGCGTCGACCGGTGTGATGCTGTCGTCGATCGCGTACGCGAGCGATGCGGACTTCCGTCTATTCACGGTCAAGGACTGCTGCTACGACCCGGACCAGGTCGTGCACGATCATCTCTTTTCAACGGCGTTCGATTCGCGCACAACGGTGCTCTCGCTTGCCGAAGCCTTGCAGTTGCTTGGCTAGCGCGCATCAGTCAGGCTTCGCATCCTTCTCAAGGCGGGTGCGTATCGCAAGCAATTCCTTGCGTTTCTCCGCATCTGCTTTGGGGTAACCAAGCTTCAGCGCTTCAAGGGTATCGAGAACGATCTGCGATACGATCAGCCGTGCGTTCTCCTTGTCGTCCGCTGGTACGACATACCATGGCGCAAGCTCCGTGCTGGTCGCGCTCAGGCATCGCTCATAGGCATCCATGTACTGTGGCCAGAATTTCCTTTCTTCGACATCCGCGGCGCTCAGCTTCCAGTTCTTGGCTGGATCGTCGATGCGATCGAGAAAGCGTTTGCGCTGTTCCTCCTCTGAAAGATGGAGAAACAGCTTCACGATGTGCGTGTCGTTGCGACTGAGGTGATTCTCGAATTCCACGATGGACCGATACCGGCCGTCCCAGATTGCTTCCCCGATACCTGCCGCCTCGGATAAGCCCTCCGCCGTCAGCAGGTCCGGATGGACGCGCAGGATCAGTACCTCTTCGTAATAGGATCGATTGAATATTCCGATCTTCCCCCGCTCCGGCAGATCGCGCGTGGTGCGCCACAGGAAATCATGCTGAAGCTCGGCCGCACTCGGATGCTTGAAGCTGTAGACCTGGCACCCCTGTGGATTGACACCTGACATGACATGCTTGATTGCACCATCCTTGCCGGCAGCATCCATCGCCTGCAGGATGAGGAGCACCGAGAATCGATTGTCAGCGTAAAGGCGATTCTGCTGTTCGCTGAGTCTCTCTACGTGTTCCGCCAGTATCTTGTGATACTGGTCCTTCGACTTATAGACTGGCTCGACGCGTGTGGGCCTCCGCTCGAGATGCACACCGTGGCCTGGATGAACCCTGAAATCACTTGTTTCGATCCTCATGGCAACTTCCTTTTCGTGTTCCTGAATGGCGGCCAGGCTGAAGGGCGCCTTTGCTTCCTCGGCCCTCATTGCCGCACATCAAGCGCCTGAATGGTGCCGCAGTGGCAGGTTCAGCAATCGCAGGCTGTTTGTCTGCCGGACGGTGCGATAGGTGGCGAATCGCTCCGTCACCAATCGGATCGCGCCCAGCAGGCACATCCAGACGAGGTCGTAGGCCCATATCCATCCGATCAGTTTCCACGGGATGGAAGGCATGAGCCAGCCTAGTGCACACATCAGCGCCGCTACGATCTGGGTCAGAAGAATCGCGACGACAAACGGTGCAGCGGGAAACGGCGGCAGCACGAAGAAGCGTTCCGTCCTGGTGACGAAGAGCAGCAGGTGCCCGCCGACGACGAGTTGGAGGAACATGACAGTCTGCAACTGATGACTGTCCAGCAATCCAAAGTACTGCTGCAGGTGCGGATGTGACAGTATCCTGACGCCGACGAGCAACATCCCGAACGATTCGACGACCGAAAACAGGCCAAGGACTCCTGCGACGCCTAGCAGCCGTCCCATTTGCCAGCGGATTGGCTTCTCGCTCACAGGCGTGTTGTCGTAGGCGATGGTCATGATTGGTACGTCATCGAGCAATGACATGACGACGATCATGACGGCGGTGAGGGGGGTGATGCCAAGAAAGACGGTCGACAGGACCACAAGGAACATGATGTCCATCGTCAGGGCCACCCGGTAGATGGTGTAGCTGGTGACGCGCCCGAAGATCCTTCGGGCTTCGTCGATCGCATTGTCGATAACGGAAAGGCCCGGCGCAGTCAGGACCAGCGCCGCTGCACCGCGCGCCGCGTCGGTGGCGCCAGAGACGGCCGTGCCGCAATCGGCCTGCTTCAGCGCGGGAGCGTCGTTGACACCATCACCGGTCATCGCCACCAGATGCCCCCGAGCTTGCAACGCCTTGACGATCGCATATTTATGCTCGGGAAAGACGCGTGCGAAACCGTCTGCGCGCTCGATTGCGTCGGCGATCTCCGGCGAGACGTGGTTCGGGTCCATGTCCTTCGGGAACGCGTCCGAGGCCGGAATGATGTGCGTGCCCAGTCCGAGCAGGCGTGCGGTTTCGATGGCGATGGCAGTGTCATCGCCGGTGACCATCTTGACGTGCACGCCTTTCTCACCGACTTTCTCGATCGTCGCCCGGGAATCATCGCGGGGTGGATCGAACATCGGCAATATGCCAAGCAGGCGCCAGTTGGCGCCGCCGTCGTCGGATCTTGCGACACCCAATGCACGCGAGCCCTTGGCCGCGAGTTCATCAACAGTCTGCTTGACGCGCTGCGCAATGTCTGGCGCTGGCCTGGCCAGGTCAACGATCACCTGTGGCGCGCCCTTGGTGACAACGATGTTCCTGCCGTCGGAATCGGTGACAGTCGCCTCCGTCCGCTTGGTGACCGGGTCGAAAGGAACGTACTTCACTGGCTTGAAGCGCTTCAGCTTGTCCGGATCACCGAGCGCACCGAGCACTGCGGTATCGATGGCATCGCAGTCCTCGATCTTCGATGCAAGCGCGGCAGCAAGGACGCATTCCTCCGCATTGTCCGCGTCGAGAAGAATCGCCGTGCCCAGCGTGAGCTGGTTTTTTGTCAGCGTACCGGTCTTGTCGGAGCAGAGAATGTCGACGCCTGCCATCTCCTCGATCGCCGATAGCCTGGAGACGATTGCCTTCTCCTTGGACAGCGCGAGCGCGCCCAGCGCCATCGTGATGGAGAAGACGGCCGGCATGGCGACGGGAATCGAGGCGACAAGCAGAACCAGCACGAATTGCAGGATGCCGAGCGCGTCCTGCAACCCCCAGTTGTCAGTGACAATGATGTCGTGGTGCACCTTGACGGACACCAGTATCAACGCGAGCGTTACTGCAACCACAATCAGGAAATTGCCGATCTCGAACATGGCCTTCTGGGCGTGGCTGATCGCGCCGGCACCTGCCACGAGCCTGGCCGTGCGGCCAAAGAACGTATTGGCGCCGGTAGCGATCACCACGCCTTGCATTTCGCCCCGCTTGACCACGCTGCCCGAGTAGGCCTCATCCCCGACCTTCTTCGTGACAGGAAGGGATTCGCCTGTGAGCGCCGCCTGATCAACGGATACGTACTCCCCGCTCAGGAATCGGAGATCGGCGGGGACGATCACGCCAAGCCGGACCTTGACGATGTCACCGGGAACGAGTTTCTCGGCCGGAATGGTCTGCCATGTGCCGTCGCGCAGTGCAGTGGCCTCAGGGGCCAGCCCTTTTTTCAGCGCCGCCAGGGCGTTCGATGCCTTGTGGTCTTGCCAGAATTCGAGAGCCGCGTTGAAGAGTAATAACCCGGCAATGATGATGAAGTCATCCCAGTGGCCGATGATGGCGGACACCAGCGCGGCGGCCTCGATCATATAGGCGATCGGACCGGCAAAGTACTCGAGGATCTTGCGCGCCAGGCTGACCTTTTTTTCTACGATGGCGTTGGGTCCGTATTGCGCCAGCCGCTTGTCCGCCTCCGCGCTGGTCAGCCCCTTGTCCGGTTGAACGGCGAGAGCCCCCAGGACTGTGTCGACCGGCGCCTTCTCGTAATCCGTGGCGGGGTTTGATGCGGTCGGCGTCGACAGGTCTGCGGATTGCGAGGCGAGCGTGGCCATACAGTCCTCCATCAATGGATGTTCCGCGGATCAGCATCCGGGCCTTGCAGTCTCAATGGGCCTCGTGAGTTGGGCGGCTACCTCTTTTCCCTTGCCAGCATAGGCGACAGGTGATGGCCATGGCTCGGCGAAACATTGGAGAAATGGTGTTGTCAGCACACTTCGTGTAGTGAGAAGGCGCTGGAGGATGGTTGCGCATTGACTAGTATTGCCAGATGGAGCCACCCGCCTGGATGGCGCGCAAATTCGTTAGCCCTGCGGCGGCCTTGTCCCGAAAAACTCGAATCGAAGGCGATTGTGTGCAGCAGAGCACTTTTCAGTGTTGCCCTGGCCCGGATCGCGATTCTCCGCCGTACACATGGCGGAAGTTCGTCCTCTACGTCCGTTACAGCGCGGCGCTTGTGGCGATGCCCATCGTCGCGTTGCCCCCGGCGCAGGCCCAGACGCCGCAGCAATCGGCCGCCGTATCGACTTTCGATATTCCCGGCGCCAATGTGCAACAGCGTGCCAACGGCGTCCTTTCCATCATGGCCTATTCGGTCATACCGGCCCTGACCTCGAGTTCGCTGTCGATCAGCAATGCGCAATCGGGCAACCCCGGCGTCGTGTTGTCCCAGATTACCGGTGGTTTTACCGTCAGCGAATCGTTTCCGCTCTACCTGGAGGGCGCTCTTGCCTACAGCCGCTACGATCCCCAGTTCTTCGCCACGAATGGTTCGGAGTCGCTCCCGGTGTCCACCGTCTGGAATACGGTCTCCGGCACGGGTGGCGTTGGCTGGGATTTCCCGCTAACCGCCGACAGGGAACTCGTGTTCCGTCCCATCTTCAATGTCTCGCTGGGCAACGTATCCAGTGATCTGAGCAACGCCAGATCCGACATCGGTGGAATCGCCGGGAAGGTCATCGACTTCCTCGAACACGGAACGCTGAATGCGTGGGGGATAGGCGGTTCGCTGATGCTGGATTGGCAGCATCGCCGCGACAGCAGCGACATCAATGTGAGTCTGCGATACACGAACATCCACCTGCAGAGCTTTGGGGGTTCTTCCGCGGCAGTGCAAGGCTCGGCGTCAGCACAGGCCGCCACCCTGTATGCACGCTGGCGCGCGCCAACTGGCCTGGTGGCGATGGACAGGCCGATGCGCTACGTACTTGAGCTCTCCCATTCCCAGTACCTGGGCAGCCAGGCGGGGGTGCTCGGTTTCAACCGCCTGACTTCGGTCGGGGCTGGCCTGGAACTGGACACCAGCGCCCATGAGGTCTTTGTCACGCGCGTCCGGGCGGTCGTACGCTACGTTTTCGGCAATAACGTGTCGGGGGCTTCGCTGGGGCTGGCGGCCAGCTTCTGATTGCGAGGGGCGCCATCTGTGGGTGAAGGTCCGGTATCCGAATTGGGGTCGTGCCCGATTCTCGAATGTCTGCGCCGGCACTACCCTTTTTGGTACACCACGCATGCGAGGATCCCCAATGGCTGACCATCCCCTGAAATCACCGCGCTCGTCACGCCCTGCCGTGCTTGCTCTGACGATCTCCGCCACCGCAGTGCTGCTCGCCGCCTGCGCAGCCAACCTGCCTGGCCAGTCTGCAAAGGTGCCCGAACTGCGCCCCGGCGTTCCCGCTGGCTACTTGGCCCCGGAAGCTCGCCCCGACAGCCTGGCACTGTTGCCGCAGCCGCCGACGGCGGAGTCGGCGGCCTTCGCGCTGGACAAGGACACGGCAAAGCTGGCCCAGACCCAGTGGGCGAAGCCCGGCTCGGCGCGCTGGAAGCAGGCGCAACTCGATGCGGACCTTAGCTTCCCGGCAGCGGCAGGCACGTTTTCCTGCGCGCTGAAGGCTCCCATCAGCGAAGCGCAGACGCCGCGCTTGTACAAGCTGTTGCAGCGGACGATGGTCGATGCTGGCTTGGCGACCTACCGCGCGAAGAACCGATACAACCGCACGCGCCCGTTCGTGTTCACGAATACGTCGTCGTGCACACCCGACGACGAAGCCAAGCTGGCCAAGGACGGTTCCTACCCGTCCGGTCATAGCGCCGCCGGGTGGGCATGGGCCCTGGTGCTCACCGAGATCGTTCCCGATCGCACCGACGCCATCCTGGCACGCGGTCGTGCTTTCGGGCAAAGCCGCATCGCCTGCAACGTCCATTGGCAGAGCGACGTCAACGAAGGCCGCATGGTGGCTGCCGCCACTGTGGCTCGTTTGCATGGCGATCCGGTATTCGAGGCCGACCTGGCAGCGGCGCGCGACGAGTTGGCCAAGGTGCGTGCCCAAGGGCTGCCGCCGACCCGGGACTGTGCCGCAGAAGCTGCCGCACTGGCGACGAACCCGTGAGGCATTGGCTAGCATGTGCCGGCGTCAGTTCGCGCCGGCCGAGTCCGGCCATCTACCACGTTGCCGAGCGCGCCGAGCCGGTGGGACGGCCAGTTCGGCCATGAAGATTCTCGGGGGGAGCCGCTCCAATTGGCGGTCGATTTAACTGGTCGGCGGAGGGATGGGGCTGCGGGCCGCGTATCCTGCCTGGAACCGTTGTCTCAGCCGTTGCCGTCTTATGGGTGGAGCCTTTCGCCCTTGTTCAGCATGTCGACGAACTGGGAGATCTTCCTTGCACGCGTTTCGGCTTTCTTTACGTTCTGGATTCTGAAGAGAATGGCGTACCGGTTCTTGCTATCCAGGGTGGCGAAGAATCGCTTTGCCTTCGGGTTGGCGTTGAGCGCCTGCTGAAGATCATCGGGCACGGTTGACGTACTCGCCGATGAATAGGCGGCCTCCCAACGCCCGTCGTCCTTGGCCTGATCGATGGCACGCAGCCCCGCGGGGCGCATCCTTCCGGCGGAGATCAATGCCTCGGCTTTTGCCTTGTTAATCCTGGACCAGATGCTTCTGGCAGTTCTGGGTGTAAATCGCTGTAGCCAGTAGTGCTCGCTTTCGGGCTGCTTTTGCCCATCGATCCACCCGTAGCAAAGGGCGCTCTCAATCGCCTGTGCATAAGAAACCGTAGACTGTTTGGCCGATCGCTTGGCTATGCGGAGCCAGACACCGGGCACAGCCTCCGCATTGGCTTCGAGCCAGGCTTCCCAGGCTTCCTGGTCGGCGAACGTGAGTTTTGGACTGTGCATCTCGCTGGACCCGATGTGCTTGTGATGGCAGGTCAGAATGCTGCCACCGTTCCCGCACGGCTGCCAGCAGGAAAATTCCGCTTCCGCGCAAATCGGCTCGGAGACTGCACGACGCGCCGGACGAATGGGGGGCTGAAGGTTTCCTTCCCCCCCAAAGGCTGGCCGGCGCCCGCCGGGCAGCCCCGCTGCACTGCAGCAGAAGAAACCAACCTTTTGTTGGGGGGACGCGGCGGGGCTCGCGGGTCAAATTCTCCTGGCGCGTAAATTCGCGCGCGAACAGGAGACAAACCCATGAACGAACTGCAGGGCCGAAGAGCCCTAGTGACGGGTGCGGCGCAAGGCCTCGGGCTAGCCATCGCCCGGCTGTTTGTCGAGCGTGGCGCGCAGGTGATGCTTGCCGACATCGACGAGGCAGGCGCCGCCAGGGCCGCCGACGAGCTCGGGTCCCACGCCCGCGCGGTGCGCTGCAACGTGACCTCCGCGGCCGACATCGCCGCTGCGGTCGAGGCCACCACCGAGGCATTTGGCGGCATGGATACGCTCGTCAACAATGCCGGCATCGAGATCGTCAAGCCTTTACTGGACCATACCGAGGAAGAGTTCCACCGGATGATGAACATCAACGTGCTGGGCGTGTTTCTCGGCATGAAGCATTCGCTCGGTGCACTGATGGCATCGGGGCGCGGCTCGGTGGTCAACATCTCCTCGCTGGCCGGTACCAACGGCGTGCCGCTGTTCGGCTGCTATGCCGCGTCGAAGGCGGCAGTGCTGCAACTGACCCGCACCGCCGCCGCCGAACTCAAGCAGGTTGGCGTGCGCGTCAATGCCGTGTGCCCGGGTTTCGTGAATACCGCCATGGTCGATCGCCTGATTCCCACGGTGGAAGCCGCCGTGGGGGTTCCGTTCGATGCCCTGGTAGCGGCCAAGCAAGGTCGCCTGGGCACGGCACAAGAAGTCGCCGAGATGACGGCGTTCCTCGCCTCCGACGCCGCAGGCTGGACGACCGGCTCCCACTACATCCTGGACGGCGGCTTGTCCGCTGGATTGCTATGAACAAGAAGCTGCTGCAAGACAAGGTCGCCATTGTCACCGGCGCCGGGCGCGGGCTGGGCGAGGCCGTTGCACGGGCCTATGCGGCGGAGGGCGCAAAGGTGGTGGTTTCCGATATCGATCCGAACGCCGCGCATCGTGTGGCCGATTCGATCGAAGGCGCCACCGCAGTGCCCTGCGACGTGCGCGTGCCCGGGCAGGTGGAGGCGCTGGTAGAGGCGGCGGTGAAGCTGCACAGCCGCCTGGACATCATGGTCCCCAACGCCGGTGTTGCCCGCGTGGCGCCGTTGGTAGCCACCAGCTACGAGGACTGGCGCGACGTCACCTCGGTCAACCTCGATGGCGTGTTCCTGTGCATCCGGTATGCGGCGCCGGCCATCATTGCCTCTGGCGGTGGAAGCATCATCAACATGGCGTCGGTGACAGCCAAGGCGGCTTGCGCACTGATCGGCAGCTATGCGGCCGCCAAGGCCGGCGTGGTCTCTCTCACGCAGACGGCGGCGGTGGAATTGCGCGCTCACAACGTGCGGGTCAACGCGATTCTGCCGGGCTTTATCGACACCGAACTGGTGAAGTCGCACATCCCCGAGTTCGAGCAGCAGCTCAAGCTGCCCGACTTCGGCGCGGTGGTGGCGCAGCGGCAAGGCCGTTACGGCACGGTGGAGGAGGTGGCCAATCTCGCGGTCTTCCTTGCATCGGACCGGTCCAGTTTTTCCAATGGCAGTGGCTTTGTGCTGGACGGCGGCGTCAGCTCGTCGCTGCTCTGAGTCATCGATTTCCAGGAGACATCGAACATGAGCAAGAAGCCAGTAGTGGTCTACGGCGCATCCGGGTACACCGGCCGCCTGGTGTGCGAGTACCTGCGGGAATACAACATTCCGTTTATCGCCGCGGGCCGCAGCGCCGAGAAGATCGAGGCGGCCATGAAGTCAAACGTGCCTGGCATCGAGACTGCCAGCTATGAAGTGGTGGAGGTGGCGCATACCGTACCGGCGCTGACCGAGCTATTTTCCGGCGCGTCGGTCGTGCTCAACACGGTCGGGCCCTTTGCCAGGTTTGGGACCGCGGTGGTCCAGGCCTGCCTGGCGGCCGGGTGCCACTACACCGACACCACCGGCGAGCAGGACTGGCTGATTACGCTCGACAAGGAATTCGGCGCCCGGTTCGAGGCCGCGGGGCTGCTGCTTTCGCCCGGACTGGCCCACATGTACACCACCGGCGAGATCGCTGCGCAGTTGTGCCTGGAGACACCTGGCCTGGACACGCTGGACATCGCGGTGTTCTGGGGCGGCAGCCCGACCATCGCCTCCACCCAGACCATTCTGGTCAATGCGGCCACTTCGAAGGCCTTCTACCTGGAGCAGAACCAGTACGTGGAATGGCAGCCCGATGCGGGCCTGTACCACCTGTCGATTCCCGGTCAGCACGAGGCGGCGCTAGCGTTGCCCTGGGGCGGTACCTCGCACCCGGTCTGGTTCAAGCGCGATCCGCGCGTGGCCAACGTCAAGGTGCTGGGGGGCGTATTCAACAAGGCGCTGATGCAGGGCGTTCCGCATATCGTGGCGGCCGCGCTGAAGGCCACCGAGGGCATGTCTGACGAAGAACGCCATGCCGCGCTGGTCAAGACCGCGTCCAGCGTGATGAACACCATGCCGCCGCGCGAGAACCCGCGCATCAACAAGTCGGTCGACTCGGTGCATGCGTCGGGCCCATTGGGGCGCGTGCATTGCGTGATTTTCGGCAACTGCAACTACAAGCAGACGGGGATGTTGCAGGCCTATGCCGCGGCGTCGCTGTTGCAGCAGGCGCCGCGCCGCGCGGGCCTTGCCTCTGGCTGCCAGGCCTTCGGGCATCGCGAGTTGCTGGGCGCGTTGCGCAGCTTCGGGCTGGTGCAGGAGCCCGTCATCACGCGCATGGGCTGAAGCCATGCGACTGGTCGACTATCTCGACAAGGGCGCCCAGTTGGGCGCCGATGCGCCCTGTCTCACGATGGGGGAGACCGAGCTCAGCTATGGGCAGGTGCAGCGCTCCAGCTGGCGCGTCGCACGTGCCCTGCGGCGCGCGGGAATCGAGCCCGGTGACAAGGTGGCGGTGCTGTCCAGCAATGACGCGTATGCCTTCTCCACGGTGTTCGGCATTTCGCGAGCGGGCTGCGTGTGGTGCCCCATCAATCCGCGCAACGAGGGGAGTGAGAATGCGTTCGTTCTCGATGCCTTTGACTGTGCCTGCCTTGTGTTTCACGGGAACTATGCCCCCATGGTCGAGCAGATGCGCGCCCAGCTTCCGAAGCTGCGCGTGCTGGTCTGCCTGGACCAGTCGCTGCCGTTCGCGCCGTCGATGGCGGAGTGGCAGGAGGGGGTGGACGACGAGCCCTTCGACATCGCACCGCCAGACGACGTGGCAATGATCGCAGGCACGGGTGGCACCACCGGCCGGCCCAAAGGTGTGATGCTTACCGGCCGCAACCTGGAGACCATGTCGGCGCTCACGCTGATGGGCTATCCATTCGATGGCCGGCCGTGCTACCTCGCGCTGGCGCCGCTCACGCATGCGGCCGGCGTGCTGTGCCTGCCGGTGATGGCGCTGGGCGGGCGCGTGGTGATCATGCCCAAACCTGACCTCGATGAGTTCCTTGCACTTGTTGAACGTCACCGGGTGACGCACACGTTCCTGCCGCCCACGCTGATCTACATGCTGCTGCAGCACCCGAAGCTCGCAAGCACGCAGCGTGATTCGCTGCAGTGCTTCTGGTACGGCGCCGCCCCGATGGCCGCGGCCCGGCTGGAGGAGGCGCTGGAGAAGATCGGCCCGGTCATGGCCCAGCTTTTCGGCCAGACTGAGGCGCCGATGATGATTTCGATGATGTCGCCGCGCGAGCATTTCAACGCGGACGGCACGGTGGCGCGCCCGCGCCTGTCCTCGGCGGGGCGGCCCGGGCCGCTCGTGCAGGTGGCGACCATGAATGCCGGGGGCGAGTTGCTGCCAGCGGGCGAGCGTGGCGAGATCGTGGTGCGCTCCTCGCTGGTGATGGCCGGATACTACAAGAACCCGGTGGCCACGGCGGAGGCGGGCCGATTCGGCTGGCACCACACCGGCGATATCGGCTACCTGGATGAGGACGGCTATCTCTATATCGTCGATCGCGCCAAGGACATGATCATCACCGGCGGCTTCAATGTCTACTCCGTGGAGGTGGAGGCTGCGCTGATGCAGCACCCAGACGTGCAGGACAGCGCGGTGATCGGCCTGCCCGACGACAAATGGGGCGAGCGCGTGGTGGCCGTTCTGCAACTGCGGCCGGGCCGTATGCTGGCCGCGGACGAGGTCATTGCTTTCGTCAAGGCGCGCATCGGCAGCGTCAAGGCGCCCAAGCAGGTGGAATTCTGGGCTGACCTGCCGCGCTCCAAGGTGGGCAAGGTGATGAAGAAGGACGTACGTGCTACGCTACTCGGCGCTACTCGATAAGGAGGAATAGGCATGGGCAAGCGTGTGTTCGTCGCAGGCGTTGGCATGATCCCCTTCGTAAAGCCCGGGGCCAACGAGCCCTATCCGGAGATGGGCGCAAAGGCAGGCCGGCTGGCGCTGGCGGATGCCGGCATCGGTTATGAGGCAGTGCAGCAAGCCTATGTCGGCTACGTGTACGGCGACTCCACCAGTGGGCAGCGGGCCGTGTACGGCATGGGGATGACCGGTATTCCGGTGGTCAACGTCAACAACAACTGCTCGACCGGCTCGACCGCGCTTTTCCTCGCGCGCCAGGCCATCGAGGGCGGCGCCGCCGACTGCGTGCTGGCGCTGGGGTT
>JAFAJB010000180.1 GCA_019236395.1 Cupriavidus sp. | reverse complement strand
GAATGGCTCGCTGACGAGCTTCATCTCTCCTGCATCGATTTTTGAAAAGTCGAGAATGTCGTTGACAATACGTCGCAGACCTTCGGAAGCGACTTGAAGCGCGCGCAGCCGAGGCGCATGCGCCTCCAAACCTTCCGAACGCCCCAGCAGTTCCAGGTTGCCGAGCAGCGCGTTGAGCGGCGTACGGATTTCATGGCTCATCGAAGCGAAGAAGTTCGAGCGTGCGCGCATCATCGCTTCGGAAGCCTGCTGCGCCGAGCGGAGCTGTTGCTCGAGCTGCTGCTGGGCCGTGACATCCTGGATCGCGCAGAACAGAACATCCTCGGCGCGATACCGGGCAGGTGCGAAGGTTATCTGCAGGAACTGCTGCTCGGAAACTGCGCCTTCACCGATCACTGGCGTGGGCTGCTTCGCGCCCGAGGCAGCGGCCTGTGCCGGGACGATGATCTGCGCAATCGATCCGACCTGGTGAGTAGCCGTGCCTGGACTGCGTTGTTGCAGCGCATCGATGATGTGCGCTGGCAAGGGCGCCATCTGGTTGCGGCCAATCAGCGAGTTGGCGATCTGATTGGAGGTCAGGATGACGTGATCGTGCTGGCGAACGATGCAGAGCCCGATCGGGGTGGCGCTCACCAGAATATGGTTGATGGTCTCGTTTTCCAGAGCCCGGGCGGCCTCGGCGTGGCTGCGCCGTAGCAGGTGGATGTCCCAGTACCGTGCGGTCAGCACTATCGCGGCAATCAGCAGCAGGCCGATTGCGCAGATCGCTATCAGCTCACTCGCGATCGAGACGAGCAATGTTCCATAAGGCAGGAAGTAGACGAGCGAGCCAAAGCCTGGCCGCAGCGGTTGCACCAGAAGCAGGCCGGACCCCGTCAGGCGGAGCGTATCCGGCGGCATGTGTCGCGCGCGTGCCAGGATCCGGGCGGCATCGTCCGGAGAGTCGGCAGGCGAGACGTCGATGCGGTCGTCAGCCCCATTGACCAGTAGCAAGGTGGCAGGCTCGCTCGGTCGCTTCAGCTGCGCGAGAAAGGCGTTGGCCGGGATGCTGGAAGCCACGAGGATGGTGTGATGCTCGTCATTCGTCGGAATGGCCGCCACTGCGGTCATCACCCGGGAATGCTCCACCGGATCATCTGTCGGCCCCACCCAGACTTGTTCATCTCTGTCGGGAAAGGGCCGACCGGTTCGAGCCTGCAACTGGCGCACGAGATTGTCGCGCAATGTCGAAACCAGGTCCGTCTGCGCGGTCGACACCGCGCCATGTGTCATCTGCGATGGCGCGAGCATTACCGCAAACTCGGCATCCGCATCAACGACATACGCGAGATGATCGACGTCAAAGGCAAGCTGTGTGGTTAGCGCCGCCGTGGCGATCTGCTGCAGTTGCCATACTCGTTCGGGTAATGTGTTGCCCCAGGCGCGGCGAGTAGCGGCGGGAATCAGCAGCGTATAGCGGCCATCGGGCGAAGCGGCGATGCCGGTACGGCGCACCTGTTCCAGGAGGTCCGGGTCGGGTGGGGTATCGCTGCGGGTGTGGAGATAGTGGCTGACCGTAAGCGAGGTGCGGCGCAGGAATGAAGCTTCGCTCTGGAGTTGCAGGGAAATGGCGCCCACGTACTGGGCAACGTGGCTGCGCCGGTTGTCGAGGTGCCTGGCTGCGGCCAGTCCGCCCAGCAGTATGGCCGAGACTATGACGATGGCAATCAGGAGGCCGACGGTGGCGTAGTAGAGATGCTGTTGCCGTTTCGCGTTGCGCGCAAGCGACGCGAATGCCTGGGCAAGCGACTCCTGCGTGCGGTCGAGAATCTGCTGCATGCGGGAGTCAGATCAGGCCGTTTTCGTATGCGTACCGAATCAGGTCCGTGTTGGTCTGTACGTTCAGCTTGCGCATGGCTACGGTCTTCTGGCTGGAGATAGTACTGACAGACCGCCCGAGCTTGTTGGCGATTTCGTTCAGCTGGAAGCCCTGCGCATAAAGCCGAACGACCTCGAGTTCGCGCAGGGTCAGATCAGTGGCAGGCACGGCTGCGGAGCTGGCGCTCTCCAGCACGGCGCGGATGGACGGTGAGTAGAAGTGGCCGTTGCTGACGGTGACGTGGATGCATGCACGCACGATCTCGTCGAGTTCGTCTTCCTTGCTTACGAATGCCCTGGCACCCAGCTTCATGGCTCGGCTGACTACACCGGGATTGGTTTGCGCGCTGACTATTACGATGCGGGTTTCGGGATATCGCCGGTTCAGTCTGCGAAGAAGGTTGAATCCGTCGAGCGACGTATCGCCGTGCCCCATGCTGAAATCCGTGACCGCAACATCAACGGGATTCTGCGCCAGCGCGCTGATCAGTTCACTGCCATTGGTGCATTCGCATGTCACCTGGAATCCAGGTGTTCGTTGCAGACAGTCCCGCAGTGCCACAACGACGAGCGGGTGATCGTCTGCCAGGGCAACCCGAATGGTTTTTGCAGTCATGCCTCAAAGTCCTTTCGCAGACAGGCAGAGCATTCCGGAGAAGGCGCTGCATGAGAGAGTCGAGCGTTCTCGAAACATAGGAAAAATAACCTATTCAGGCCAATTTAAGGCCGATCCTATGCGGTAGAAAATTGTGCAACATCAGAGTCTGATTGCCGATTGGCGCGTCAACTGTGACGTGCCTTTGTCGTGCGATTCATTTTTGTAACATTGATCCGGTTGTTGTCATCTCGTGGCGCGCCCTAACTCTGGTCGCAAACTATGAATTCTGACAATGAAAACGAAATCGGAAAATCGTAATTGTCCTAAATTTCATTTCCGGTGCGTGTCCCGCTGACCGATTGAAAGTGGCTCGGCGATTGGCGTGCCGCCGAGCCCAGATTGCCTGTGGGGGCTCTGTCAGGTGAGGCCTTGCTGCAGAACTTCGGTCTGACGAGTGATTGCCTCCGAAAGCTCCTGATATTGGGGTAGGGCTCGGGTGACACGTTCAATGAAGCCGATGCAGCGCTGCGATCGAGCAGGTGCCGGAGCTTTCGCCAGGATTGCCGCTGGATGAGATAGCGCTCCATGTTGCGCCAAGTATCCCGGAATCTGGTTCTGACCGCGCAGGCGCAGCAACATCAATAGCTCGACGGGAATTGCCTGTTCCACGGGGTGATCGAAATCAAATAGGGATTGATCTGTATCGAGCCGGCACTGATTCAGGTGTCTGTCAGCCAGTTCGCAGGCAAGCGGTTCAAACACTGTGTCATCGTCTTGCCAGTGTTCGACGATTTGTGCGAGTAGTGCGTCGCTCTTGTGAAATGCCGTTTGTGGCACGCTTACGTCGAGTGCCTTGCCGGCTATGCCGATGATCATGCCAGTCATGCCGCTGACTGGATGCAGTGCGGCCAGCTCGCTGTCGACGCCGAACCAGGACTGTAACGTGAATTGCGCCAGTTCCCGCCAGTCCAATGCCAGCAGCATTGCCACCTGCAGAGACATGTCACGTTCGTAAGTCTGCTTGCGGCTTGGCCCGCTCCATTGCTCCTTGTACAGGGTCAATGCGTGCGTGCCGGCAATCGATTCGATAACGCCGAGTTGTAGTGATAGCCAATTGGTGGTGGAACAGGTCTCTGTGCCATGTAGATCGATGGCGCGCCATTGCCTGAGCCGACCCAGCCAGAACATCGCGCGTGCAGCGCGGGGTACGGGCACGGCGCCGGGCGTTGCGAGGAACGCGGAAAGCGTGTCGCGATACATGCCGTGAAGCGCATTGGCCTGAGCCTGGGCGGTGTTCAGGATGGTCTGCCGTTGCTGTTCCGTCACCGGCATGTTGGTGGATTTGGTCCGCATACAGGTATCCGTATAGAACGAAGTGATGAGCTATGACACTACGGGTACAGGGGCATGGGGTCCATCGTCGTTCGCTGAAATGTGTGGATCTTTCTTAAATGTCGCTTAATTGCTGTTTTGAATGCGTTTAAAATGAGAAGTAAGTCATGTGAAATTCCCGATAAATTACGATCTCATATTAAATGAGATTTACAACTGACTTAATTTTCGACTTGTGGTGATACATAGATGTAAATTTATAAATTCATTGGGATGAAAATCGTGAATATTCCATGTCCGTGTGTTTTGCCCGATTTGGGCTGACTGCTGCCATGACGGTTCGTCGAGGATTAATGTGATCTTCAGTGCGCCTGCCCGCACGTCGAGCCGGCTCGACGTGCCCACACAATCGAAGACGAGCGATCAGATGTAAGTGCATCGGCGGCGCCACAATATATTCAAGGCCTTCGTGGTCTTTCGCAGTGCATCACCCATTGGTAATTTTGGTGGCATGCTCTAGCCGCGCGTGCGCATGGAATCGTTGCGTCGCGCTGTACGACCCCCGTACGGAGGTGTGCCATGACAACGCGTCAATTCGCCGAGTTTCCCGCCAATGAACGTCAAGACATCGAGGCTTTGCTCAGGCAGGTCGGTCTTGCGTCCCAGGATTTCGATATTTCCGACGTCAACGGAACGTCCGCCCGCCAGGTAACGGTTCGACGGCAGCGCACCGGCGCGGAGAGCGTTTATGACGCTGGCCCGGGTTCAGCGTGGGTAGAGGAATTCGAAAGCGATCTCGAATGCGGCCTGTTCGGCCAGATTTCCGCGTAGTGCCCGCTTAGCGCCTCCCCGAATAGTGGCCGGAAGATAAGTACGCACTGCTTGCCCTGCCGTGCCGGGGTCCCTCTATGGGCTGTCAGTGCCGTCCACGTTCGGCGCTGCGTCCAACGATCGAGGCACCGGCAATCAGTTCCTTGAGCAGCGCCAACGATGCCGCACCTGGCATGCGGTAGGGGTCGAGTTCGCCTTGGGCCGAGTATTTGAGCAGCGTCGCGGCGTTGATCTTGCCGGCATTCACGCGGCCCATCGACCAGCCGGAGAACGCGCGCTCGGGGATTTCCTCGTAATCCAGAAGCACGACGTCGTGATGGCGAGAGTCTTTCCCGATGTTGAGATAGAGCCGCGATACGGCCTCCCGATCGCCTTCCAGAGCCTGGAGGAAGAGGGTGTTGCTGTGGCACAGCACCCCGGTGATGCCGTGGCGTGGATTGTGTTCCAGGCTGGTGTCGAGGATGGCATCCAGAATTTCGGCGCCGAGCGGCTGCCTGGCGCGACTGGCATAGAGCAGGCGAACTAACATCGGGTCCCCCTCCTGGCGGCGAACTATCGACGATTGAGGTTCAACAGCGTGAGGAATTCGCGGCGCAGCTTGTCGTCCTTGAGAAACGAGCCGCGCATGACGCTATTGGTCATTTTGGCATCGGTATCGCGCACGCCGCGCCAGTGCATGCAGAAGTGCTCCGCTTCCATAACGATCGCCAGACCATCCGGGTTCATCCTTTCCTGTAGCAGATCGGCAACCTGCGCCACGGCTTCCTCCTGGATCTGCGGCCGGCACATGATCCATTCGGCCAGCCGCGCGTACTTGGACAGGCCGATCAGATTGGAGTGCCGGTTCGGCATCACGCCTACCCACAGGCTGCCGATGATCGGGCACAGGTGGTGCGAACAGGCGCTGCGCACGCGAATGGGGCCAACGATCATCAGCTCGTTGAGTTGCTCCACATTCGGAAATTCGGTGACGGCCGGCACCTTCGCATACCGGCCCGCAAAGATCTCCTTCAGGTACATCTTGGCCACGCGGCGGGCGGTCTCGCGCGTGTTGTGGTCCTGGTCGACGTCGATCACCAGCGTGCGCAGCACGTCTTCCATGCGTGCCTCGACCTCGGCCTGCAGCGCTTCAAGCTCGCCATGCTCGATGTAGGGCGAGATGTTGTCGTTTGCGTGAAAGCGTTCTCCGGCTGCCTCGATACGCGCGCGAATCCGATCCGAAACGGGCGTGGCGGCGGGGGGGTGATCGGAATGATCCTTGTGTGACATGAGTGGCCGCTGGAAATTGGGCGCTGGAGTACGCGGTGCGCGGTGCTTCACTATATGGCAGTTGGCATTGCACCACAACCTGGCGCCTGCCAGGCGTACCTCAGCGCAGTAAGGCCAGGGCGGGCAGCAATGCCAGCGGCATGACCAGCGCGCCGGTTTTCAGGAACGTCCCGGCGCCGATCATATGGCCTTCCCGGCGCAGGGCGGTCAGCCAGAGCAGTGTGGCCAGCGATCCCGTGACCGACAGGTTCGGCCCCAGGTCCACGCCGATCAGCACGGCAGCAGTGACGGTATCGCTCGCGTGCCCGGCCGCCAGCGCCGATGCTGCAAACAGCCCGGCGGGCAGATTGTTGACGACGTTGCTGGTCACGCCCACCAGCAGCCCTGCGGCGCCAGCACCGACCATCGCATGCGGCCCCTGCAGTGCGGACAGTATGCGCACCCATTCGGCCAGATGGCCCACCAGTCCGGTCTGCGCCAGTCCGGCGACAAGTACGAACAGGCCGGCAACCAGTGGCAGCACGCCCCAGGAGACTTCCCTGAGTGCCGGCGTCAGCAGGCGCGGCTGCGTGATGCAGACTGCGGCCAGCGTCCCCGTGCCGCCTATCAGGGTTGGCCAGCCCAGATCCTGTCCGCGCAGGGACGCCGTCAGCAGCGCCGCGCCGGTCAGCACAATCCCCAGCGTGGTCAGCCATGCCTGGAGCGTCAATGGCGGTGTGGGCACATCGTCGCCGATGCGCTCGGAAAGGGTGTGGCGCTGCGTCCAGTACAGGACGATGAACGTCATGACGATGGCCACCAGCGACGGCACGGTGAAGCGCGCCAGCCAGCCCGACAGCGGCGGCATGCGATCGCCGAACAGCACGAGGTTGGCCGGATTCGAGATCGGCAGGACGAAGCTTGCCGCGTTGGCGATAAATGCGCAGGCGTAGAGGTACGGCAGCGGATGCTTGACACGTGCGGCCCGCGTGGCGGCGATCACGGCCGGGGTCAGTACGACCGCAGTGGCATCGTTCGACATGAACGCGGTCACGGCGATGCCGAAGCCATATACCAGGACGAACAGCCGGCGAGCGGAGCCGCGCGCGGCGCGCACAGCCAGCGCCGCCACGTGATCGAACAGCCCCGTCTTGCGGGCCAGTTCTGAGATCAGCATCATCCCGGCCAGGAACAGATAGACATCGTTGCCACGTTCCACCGCTGCGAGTGCATCGCGCCACGGCAGCAAGCCCGCCACGCATAGCGCCAGCGCGCCGGCCATAGCCCAGAACGGTTCGGGCAGGCGGAAGGGCCGGAGCAGCACGCCGGCCGTGGCCAGCGCCGCGACGGTCCAGATTAGCGGTGTGCCGTAAGCAGGCATATTGGCAGCCCTTACAGCGCGCCGTTCCCAGGGCGCTGCGGTATTGTCTTCGCGGCCGGTACGTCGAGGGCCGCTGGCGTGGGCGCCGGGGCTGCGGGGGAGCCGGGAGTGCCATCGTCGGCAGGCACGTCCTGCGTGGCGGCCGGCGGCGGGAAGCCAAGCGACGCGATGCCATGCGTGCCGTCGGCGTTTTCGGCGTATGCCCAGTCGTCGTTGAGTCTGGCGAGTTGCGGCGGTGTCGGGAAATTGGCTTCCGGCACTCCGGCGAGCCGCCCTTCCATATAGGCGGCCCAGATCGGCAACGCGGTAGTGGCGCCGAACTCGCGCCGGCCCAGGCTGCGATTGTCATCGAAGCCCATCCATGTCACGGTCACCACGTCGCCTGCATAGCCGGCGAACCAGCCATCGACTGCGTCATTGGTGGTGCCGGTCTTGCCTGCCACGTCGTCGCGCCGCAGATAGCGCTTCACGCCATTGCCGGTGCCCTCATCCACCACGCTCTGCAGCAGGCTGTTCATGACGAACGCATTGCGCTCGGAGATCACGCGCGGTGCTTCCGCCGGGGTCTCTGTGGCGAACAGGACATTGCCGTCACCGTCGGTGATCTTGTCGATCAGGTATGGCTCGATGCGATGGCCCTGATTGGCAAACACGCCGTAGGCGGCCGCCAGGCGCAGCGGCGACGTGGAACCGGTACCAAGCGCCAGCGGCAGATAGGGCGGCAGCCGCTTGGTGGCGAAACCGAACTTGCCCGCGAAGTCGATCGCATACGGGATGCCGATCGACCGCAGGGTGCGGATCGCAGGGAGGTTGCGCGATTCGGCCAATGCCTGACGCACCGTGATTGGGCCGACAAAGCGGTTGTCGTCGTTCGACGGCTGCCAGCGCGGGTCATCGAGCGGCGCATCGTTGATCAGCGTGCCAGGCGACACGCCGCGCTCGAGCGCGGCCGAGTAGATGAACGGCTTGAACGTCGAGCCAGGCTGACGCTGTGCCTGCGTGGCATGGTTGAAGCGATTCGCGCCGAAATCGGCACCGCCCACCATCGCCTCGATTGCGCCGGTGCGCGCATCCAGCGAAACAAGCGCCGCCTGCGGCAGGCTGGCCTGCGCCCCCGTCAGTGTCAGTCCGTGCCGCTTGCCGTAGCTGGCCAACCCCGACTGCACGGCGTTGTACGCCATCGTCTGGCGGGCCGACGACACCGTCGTATAGACATTGATGCCACGCGTATAGGCGTCGTCGCCGAAACGGTCGAAGGCAAGCTGCCGCGCGAGCTCGGCCACATACTCGGCATGGCCATTGAAGCTGCCATTGGCGTCGTGGCTGACCACAAGCTGCGCGCCACGCGCTTCGCGATACTGATCCTGCGTGATCATCCCCAGCGCGAGCATGCGGCCGAGCACATATTCCTGGCGCCGCTTGGCGCGCGGGAAATTGACCATCGGATTCATGGTCGACGGCGCCTTGGGCAGGCCCGCGAGCATTGCCGTCTCCGCCAGCGAGAGCGCCGCCAGCGGCTTGCCGAAGTAAGTCTGCGCCGCACTGCCGAAACCATAGGCGTGCTCGCCCAGATAGACCTGGTTCATGTAGAGCTCAAGGACGCGGTCCTTGGGCAGCGTGCGGTCGATCTGCCACGCCAGCAGGACTTCGTACCACTTGCGTGAAAGCGTCTTCTCACGCGACAGGTAGAAGTTGCGCGCCACCTGCATCGTGATCGTTGACGCGCCCTGCGCGTAGCCTTCGCCGATATCGGCCAGCGCGGCACGGACCAGGCCGGGAATGTCCACGCCCGCGTGGTAGTAGAACTGGTCGTCCTCAGCCGCGAGCAGTGCCTCGGTCATCGCTTTCGGCATCTTCTCGATCGGGACGAACTCGCGATGCTCGGTGCCGAATTCGCCGATGAGCACGTTGTCGCTGGTATAGACACGCAGCGGCACCTGGGGGCGATAGTCGCGCAAGGCGTCGACGGAAGGGAGTTGCCGCAGGCTGATCACCGCGGCGAAGCCGGCGAGCAGAACGCCGGCGGCTGCCAGCGCCACGGCGGCGCCGGCAGCCTTGACTGCAATCTTTTTCATGGCGCGCATTCTACCGTGCCGCGGAAAGCGGCAACGCCACACCGGACTCGGTATGGTCGGCAGGAGGGGGCGGAGGGGTTTGTCTGGGGCGGTCTTGTGCCGAACGCGGCACCTGCAGCGCGAATTCGCACAGGGCGTGCCACGTTTCAGGCTGTTCGATGATCGTGAAGTGATCGGCACCCGCAATCGTCTGCAGCGCAACCGGTCCGGGCCAGGCAGCCATCAGCCGTTCCGAGCATTCGTGGGGAACCACGGCATCGGTTTCGGCCAGCAGCACCTTGGTGCTCTGTACCACCTTCTTGCAATGCGAGATCGAATCGAAGTGATGGCGCATCAGCTGGCGTAGCGGCACCAGCGGAAAGCGTTTGCGCACGATCTCGAGCAGCGAGTCGTACGGCGTGATCAGTTGCAGGCTTTCGAAATCCTGGAGGTCGGCGAGCTGGATCGCCACGCCGGTGCCGAGCGAGCGTCCCACCACGTGCACGCGCACGCCGGGAAAAGCTCGCCGGATGTGCAGCAGGAACTGGCTGGCGTCGGCCACGGCCGCCGCCTCGGAAGGCATTCCGTCCGAGTGTCCGAGCCCGCGGTAGTCGAACGTCGCAAAGCCCATTCCGCTCGGCAGCCATTTCACGAACCGGAGCGTTTCCAGGACATCCTCGCCTCGTCCTGGCAGGTAGAACAGCAGGTCGCTAACGCCTGCGTGGTCGGTGTGGTAGCAGTAGCCGCGAAACTGGCCGCCGGGCACCTCATGCGAGTAGGCGACGATGCCATCGGGCAAGTCGCGAGGCGGGCGCCGGCGCGCGTCGAACAGCAGCCGTTCCTGGTTGATGGTCAGGTAGGTCCAGTAGCAGGCAAAGCCGCCCGCGGTCAGGAGTGTGGCGGTCAGCGTCTTGCGCACAAGCGAAGGCATGGGGCGAAGGATTGGTCACGGATGAGCGAGCCTTGCCCAGCCTAACCGAAAATTTGGCATCGCGGCGTTGGACCAGGCAGGGTAGCCGAGAGTTCTTGTACGATATGCCGCATATCGAATCACGGCCACCGGGGGGCTGTTGCATGAACGACGAACAGAATCGCGCGGAAGAAGCGCAGGCGATGGAGCGGGTGGTCAATGCCACACGCCAGGTGCAGGTGGCCTTTGCCGCCCTGCAGACCCAGTATCCGCCGCAGGGCAGCGGCAAACCGTCGAAGATCGCCCTGCAGACCTTTGACGCCGCCTTGCAGGCATTGGAAGACGCCCAGGCGACCTTCGACGAGGTCCTGAACGACTTGCTTGACGGTAGCCGGTGATGGGCGGTTGGTGAGTGGCGGGCTATTGACGCGCTTGCCCTCTCCCGCAGCCCCTCTCCCGCTCGCAGGAGAGGGCCGGCGCATGCATTGCGATGCCTATTCGAGCGTAAACCGCGCCTCGCGTACCGCAGCCGAGTCCAGACCGATCTGCACGTTGAAATCACCTGGCTCCGCCACGTATTCAAGGCGCGCGTTATAGAACTTGAGCGTGTCTTCGCTGACCGGGAAGTCGATCACGCGTGATTCGCCCGGTGCGAGCATCACTTTGCGGAAGTCCTTGAGTTCCTTCACCGGGCGCACGACCGAGGCCGTCACGTCCTGCACGTATAGCTGCACCACCGTCTCCCCGCTGCGCTCGCCCGTGTTCTTCACGGTCACGCTGGCCGTGATCGCGCCGTTGCGGGCCAGCTTCGGATTCGACAGCCGGATCTCGGAGACGCTGAACGTGGTGTAGCTCAGGCCGTAGCCGAACGGGTAGAGCGGCCCGGAGTCCTCCTCGAAGTACTGCGACGTATAGTTGGGCGCCTTGCCCGGCGTGAACGGACGGCCGATGCGAAGCTGGTTGTAGTACGTCGGAATCTGGCCGATCGAGCGCGGGAACGAGAGCGGCAGCTTGCCTGACGGATTCTCGTCGCCGAACAGCACGTCGGCGATGGCATGACCGCCCTCGGTGCCCGCATACCAGGTCTCCAGCATGGCGTCGGCGTTGTCCTTCTCCCAGTTGACCGTGAGCGGACGTCCATTCATCAGCACGACCACGAGCGGCTTGCCAGTGGTCTTCAGCGCCTTCAGCAGCGCCAGCTGGCTGCCCGGCAGCGACAGGCTGGTGCGGCTCGACGCCTCATGCGACATCCCGCGCGATTCACCGACCGCCACGACGATCGCGTCAGCCTTGCGCGCCACGCGCACCGCCTCTTCGATCATTTCGCCGGGCGAGCGTTTGTCCTGCACGACTTCCGGGTTATCCCAGTTCAGGAAGTTCAGATAGCCGACCACGCGCTCGTCGTCGGTCACGTTGGCACCGCGTGCGTAGACCACCTCGCCACGGCCGGCCAGTGCGTCGCGCACGCCCTGCAGCAGCGTGACCGACTGGCGTGCCTTGCCGGCAGCGGACCAGCTTCCCATGATGTCGATCTTGGCATCGGCCAGCGGACCGATCACGGCGACCGTGCCTGCCCTCTCCAAAGGCAGTGTCTGATTGCGGTTCTCCAGCAGCACCATGGACTTGCGCGCGGCGTCGCGCGCCTCGGCACGATGCAGGCGGCTTTCGGCGTCGACGTCGAGCGGGTCGTCCACCTTGGCGCCAATGCGGCGGAACGGGTCAGCGAACAGCCCCATGTCGTACTTGGCGCCGAGCACCTCGCGCACGGCCTCGTCGATCAGCGTCATCGGCACGGCGCCTGACTTGACCAGCGTCGGCAACTGTTCCAGATAGCGCGAGTCGGCCATGCTCATGTCCACGCCGGCCTCGATCGCCAGCTTTGCCGCCTCACGCCCGTTGGCGGCCACGCCGTGGCGCAGCAGTTCGTCGATCGCGCCGTGGTCGCTGACGGTGACGCCCTTGAAGCCCCACTCCTTGCGCAGCAGGTCCCGTAGCAGCCATTTGTTCGACGTGGCGGGCTGGCCGTTGATCGAGTTCAGCGCGATCATCACGCCGCCGGCACCGGCGTCCAGGGCGGCGCGGTAGGGCGGCAGGTAGTCCTGGTACATGCGCTGCAGGCTCATGTCCACGGTGTTGTAGTCGCGCCCGCCTTCCACCGCGCCGTAGAGCGCGAAGTGCTTGACGAAGGCCATTACGCTGTCGGAATTCGCCGGGGACGATCCCTGGAAGCCCCTCACGCTGGCGCGTGCGCATTGCGAGACCAGATACGGGTCTTCGCCAAAGCCTTCCGATGTGCGGCCCCAGCGCGGATCGCGCGAGATATCGACCATCGGGGCGAACGTGGCGTCGAGCCCGTCGGCGGCGGCTTCCACCGCGGAAATCCTCGCGGCTTTCTCCACCACACCCATGTCCCAGCTCGACGCCAGGCCCAGGCTGATCGGGAACACGGTGCGATGGCCGTGAACCACGTCATAGGCGAAGAACATCGGGATCTTCAGCCGGCTCTGATTCACCGCGGCTTCCTGCAGCGGGCGGTTGTCCGCGCGGGTGACGGAGTTGAACGTGCCACCTACACGTCCCGCCGCAATTTCCTTGATGAGTTGGGGCTGGGGCATATCCTGCCCGATACTGATCAGCCGGAGCTGGCCGACTTTCTCTTCTAGCGTCATCCTGCCGATCAGGCCGGTGATGAACGCCTGCTTGTCGGCGCCGGGATTGTCCGCGGCGGCGGCACTGGCAGGCACAAGCAGCGGCGCGCAGGCAAGGCTGGCCGAGAGGGCCAGCATGGAAAGCATTCGCATGTTCTCGTTTGTCTGTGATGAGCGGAGTGCCGGACCCTTGCCCCGATGGTCCGCAATGGTGCGGCGCCGGGGTTTGTGCGGCTGTCTCCCTTTGTCTGACAGGCACGTCAGGCGAAATCGGTTATTTTTCTGAACTGCGCCGCAAGTCTACAGCCTTATACGCCATACACTGGCCGTCTTGTGGCCTTTTTACCGACGTGTGTTTCTGGAGTGCTCTGTGGTTCTTGCCGTCTTCTCCGCGCCGTTGCGCAACAGGATGAAACTTGTCTTGCCGGGGCTCGCGCTTGCCGGGTGCCTGCTCGGCATTGCACCGGCAGCCCATGCATTCACGCTCGACGACGTGACCGCACGCGCCAGCAAGCTGGCCGAGCAGCCTTACGCGGCGCCGGCCAGCAACCTGCCGCCCGTATTCGCGCAGATGCAGTTCGCCGACTACATCAAGATCCAGCCCAGGCTCGACCACATGGCCTGGAACGACCAGGGCACGCCGTTTCGGCTGGGGTTCTACCACCAGGGTATGCAGTTCAGCTCGCCGGTGCGCATCAACGAGATCGTCGGCGGCAAGGTCCAGGAGATTCGCTACGATCCGGGCCGCTTCGACTTCGGCGACCTGAAGCTCGACCGCGCGGCCACGAACAAGCTTGGTTACGCCGGGTTCCGTGTGATGTATCCGGTCAATCGTGCCGGCAAGCTCGATGAGGTGATGAGCGTGCTTGGCGCGAGCTACTTCCGCGTGATCGGCAAGGGGCAGGTCTATGGCTTGTCCAGCCGTGGTCTCGCCATCAATACCGGCCTGTCCGAGCCCGAGGAATTCCCGGCCTTCCGCGAATTCTGGATTGAGCGCCCGAATCCGCAGGACAAGCATGTGGTGTTCTACGCGCTGCTCGATTCCAAGAGTGCGACGGGCGCCTATCGCTTCGATCTCTACCCGGGCGAGGACGCGGTCCTCAAGGTGCAGGCGCGTGTCTTCATGCGCGGGCCGGTGACCAAGGTCGGCATCGCGCCGCTGACCAGCATGTTCCTGTTCGGCCCGAACCAGCAGCGTGACGTCAACAACTTCCGTCCCGCGTTGCATGACTCGAATGGCCTGGCCATCCACACCGGCGATGGCGAATGGCTGTGGCGCCCGCTGAACAACCCGAAGCACGTCGCGCTCAGCACGTTTGCCGTCAACAATCCGCGCGGCTTCGGCCTGTTGCAGCGGGGCCGGGACTTCTCCGCTTACGAGGACCTGAAGGATCGCTACGACCTGCGCCCGAGCGCATGGATCGAGCCGCAGGGCGACTGGGGCCGCGGCAAGGTCGAACTGGTGGAAATCCCGACGCCCGACGAGACCAACGACAACATCGTGGCGTTCTGGACGCCTGATCAGCTACCGCCGAAGGGCCAGCCGATCCGCGCCGACTACACGATCCATTGGACGATGGACGAACGCGCGGTGTTTGCGAAGGACCTGGCATGGGTCAAGCAGACGATGCGGACGGCCGGCGAGGTTACGCAGGCCAACCTGATCCGTCATCTCGACGGCAGCCTCGGATTCGTGATCGACTTCGATGGCCCTGTGCTGGCAAATCTTCCGCCGAATGCGCCGGTGCAGGCGTCGTTCAGCGTCAGCGACAACGCCGAGGTGATCGAGAATGTGTTGCAGCCGAATCCCGTGACCAAGGGATATCGCGTGACGCTGCGCATCAAGGTGAAGGACCCGAAGAAGGTGGTGGAAATGCGCGAGGCGCTGGTGTCGAACGGAAAAGTGCTCAGCGAAACCTGGAGCTACCAGATTCCGCCCGATACCGTGAACCAGGTCGTGTCGGGCCAGGCGGTACGCTAGGCCCGACCGGCTTCCTGCCGCACACAGGGCAGGAAGCCGCATGGGCGCGGCGTCAGTCTTGACGCGTCATCTGCGGCGAGACGCTGGCCGGTGCCTGATGCGATGGTTCGACATTGCCCACGAACAGCTTCAGGGCAAGCCGCTGCACGAACGTGCCATATGGCGGGTGGAAGAGCTCGATCGGGAACCAGCGCCGTTCCGCGAACACGGCCTTTGCATGCGACAGCTCGCGAAAGCCCTCCGCGCCGTGGTAGTTGCCCATGCCGGAGGTGCCCGTGCCGCCGAAAGGCAGGTCATGGTTCATCACGTGCCAGCCCCAGTCATTCAGCGTCACCCCGCCGGCATGGGTGCGATGGAGGATCTCCGACGTTTCCGTGCGGTCATCGCCGAAGTAGTAGAGCGCCAGCGGTCGCGTGCCACGGCGGACATGCGCCACCACTTCTTCAAATTTCCGGTAGGTGAAGACTGGCAGGATCGGCCCGAAGATCTCCTCTTGCGCGATGCGCATCTGCGGCGTGACCCCCAGCACCACGTGCAGCGGCAAACGGCGTCCGTCGGCAGGCATGCTTGCGCGCAAGACGCGGGCGCCATGCGCGCGGGCGTCGTCCAGCAGGGCCTGGATGCGCGTGTGGGCACGCTGGTGGATCACGGCGGTGTAATCGTCGCCGTCAGCGGGGAACATGGCTGCGCCGGCGCCGAGGACTTCCGTGGCGAAGCGCTCGGCAAGCTCCTCGGGCACGAGCGCGTAGTCCGGGGCCACGCAAATCTGCCCGGCATTGACGGTCTTGCCATGCGCGATGCGGCGCGCCGCCCGCTCCAGATCCGCGCCGCGCGACACCACGGCCGGCGATTTGCCGCCGAGTTCCAGCGTGACCGGAGTCAGGTTCTCCGCGGCTGCACGCATGACGTGCCGGCCCACCTCTGGCGATCCCGTGAAGACGAGGTGATCGAACGGCAGGCCGGTGAACTGGCGCGCAACCTCGGCGTCGCCTTCGACAATGGCCACCTGGTCCTCGGGGAACGTTTCGGCAAGCATGGCGCGCAACGCCGCCGAGGTGTGCGGTGCGTACTCGGACGTCTTGATCATGCAGCGGTTACCCGCCGCCAGCGCCGTCGCCAGCGGACCCAGGGCCAGGTACACGGGGAAGTTCCACGGCACCACCACGCCGACCACCCCCTTGGGCTGTACATGACGCGCGCGCGATTGCCCAGGAACAGCCATTCCACATGGCGGCGCGCCGGTCGCATCCAGCGGCGCAGTCCGCCGAGCAGATGATTGATGTGCAGGATGCTGGGCAATACGTCGACTGTCATTGTCTCGGCCACCGCCCGTCCGCCAAAGTCGCGATCTGCGGCCGCTGCCAGGCTGGGCGCGTGTTTGCGGATTGCCCGCCGCAACGCTTTCAGGGCATCCCTGCGCTCGTTGCAGCCTGGGTATGGAGCGTCGGCAAATGCCTTCTGTTGTAGGGAAAGCAGCGATTCCGCTGTGTCACCCGGAGCCCGGAGTGCTGATAACTGCGCCTGGTTCGTCATGGAATCCCCTTAAATTAAACTGAACAGTCAGTACAATTTGAAGTGTCCAAGTTTGCGGCCAGCGCTGTCAAGGCTTCCATCGCCCGCCCTAGGGCAAGTCCCGAGAGGGTGTATGGCGCCACTGCTACAATTCCCGCCACTTCTTCAGAGATCAGCCGATGATTGAATCCGCGCCCGGTGACGCTGCCGCAACCCGCTCCGGCCCCACGAAGTACCGTCGTGGCATGGAGACTCGCCAACGCGTGATTGATCTCACCAAGGCGTTGATTGCGGAGCGCGGCTACAGCGAGGTCACGCTCGACCAGGTCTCGGCGCAGGCAGGCGTAGCCAAGAGCAGTTTGCTGTGGCACTTCGGCAGCAAGGAAATGCTGCTTGCGGAGGCAGCCATCAGCCTGTTCCAGGAAATCGAGACGGCGCTCCAGCCGGACGACCTGGCTGGGAAATCCGTCACCGAGCGGGTGGACGAGGTGTTCGACAAGGTCGCCGACTACTTCACGCGTAATCCGGAAACCAAGGGCGTCATGCTGGCCCTGCTGTTTAACGCGAACACGCCGCAGATCGTCCGCGAGCATATCCGCGAGGGCTGGAACGGGCACGTCCGGGCGATGGTCGAGGGGCTTGCCACCACCGACCGCCCCCTGTCGCCCGAGATGGCGCGCGTGGTGCTGGCCATGTTCCATGGCGCCTACTGCCACTGGTACGCCAACGGACGCAGCGAACCCATTGCGGCCTATCTGCGGCCGGCGCGCGATTTGGTGCTCAATTGGCTGGTGGGCGATAGCCGCTAGGCAGGCGCGGGCCTCGCACGCATAAGCGGGCACTCCGGAGATGTCAGCTTCGCTGGAGACAGCCTGGACTCATCATTGAAAGCAGGAACAGGGCATCCATCCCCGATGCCCTGCCGGTGATGAGGGTCAGCGAGCTGGCGCCCGTCCGCGCAACGGCTTCAACAAGTGCGACAGACCGTTGTGATCGAGTTCATGCATCAGCGCCAGCAGTCGGCCAATTTCGCCGGGCGGAAAGCCCTCGCGGGCGAACCAGTTCAGGTAGTTGCCGGGCAGGTCGGCGATCAGCGTGCCCTTGTGCTTGCCGAAAGGCATTTCGCGTGTCACGAGTAACAACAGGGAATCGCTGTCCGGCAGCATGATGGGCGGTTCCGTGGACCATGGGAGGCACGAATTGTAGCGTGCGTCATGTCCATCGGCGTCCGTGAGCATCGATCACATCGATCTGCGTCCATCAGCGCCCCGGCCAAGTGGCGTTACCGGTCTCCCGCCGCCCAGTCCACCGCGGCGTCGAACAGCCGGACGCCTGCTCCGGACAGGTTCGTGAACGTGTCGTTGCCGATGAAGAACATCACGCGCCGGGCCGGCGCCAGAGACTCGTAGTCCATCGTCGCCCCTTTTTCGTAGACGAAGATCGCAGCCTTGTCGGGCTGGCCATACAGCGTGGCGATGATGCTTGCGCCGAGCCCCGGTTTGCCCCAGTTCATGTATCCCGCCTTCTGATAGACATTCGTGGTGCCTGCGGGGAGTCCCGCGGCAACCGGATGCGGCGCGTTGACGAGCCACAGAAAGCGTTCGTGCTTCGCCGTGCCGTAGTCGGCGCCATCGCGCTTACCGGTCATGGCCAGATCATCGAGCATGTCGTCCTCCCAGGTCAGCAGCGGCACGGGCAGCTGGCGCCAGCCGGGCCCAACCAGTTTCGCGGAGATTGTCGACGACATGATCACGAGACGGGCATGGGCTGCGCGTGATGCCGGGGCGTCCTGATCCAGCGGGTCGACCGCGAAGCCGCGTGCCTCGAGGTGGGTGCGGATCTTCTGGTCGATCGCGGCGTTGGGTCCATCGGCTTGCATGACGAGCGCGACGGTGCCGCGGGACGGCGTATCGGCCGAGGCAGCGGAAGTTGCGCCACTGATGGCGAGCAGGGCGCCGATAGTCAAGGTACGGCGGAGCAGGGAGACTGGCATCGTGAGTCCTCAGAAATTGACGGTGGTCAGCAGCGATACCTGCCGGGGGTCACCCACGGCCACGGCGTACTGGTTGACCGCCGACGGGTAGTACACGCGGTTGAAAAGGTTTTTGACATTGAGCTGGAAGCGAACCTTCTGGCTACCGACCCGCGTTTCATACGTGGCAAAGGCATCGAACAACGTGTAGGCGGGCAGCCAGAAACTGTTGGCCGAATCGCCGGGGCGGTTGCCCACGTAGTGGACGCCACCGCCGAGCCGGAAGCGGTCGCCGCCGAAGATCTGGCCGAAGTCATAGACAGCGGACAATGCGGCCGTGTGTTGCGCCACGTTCCAGAGCCGGTTGCCGGCGTACTGAGGATCCTCCGTGGTCTTCGCGTCGATAAACGCGTAGCTTGCGATCAGGTTCCAGCGCTGGCCGATCTGACCTGTAACGTCGAGCTCCACGCCGCGCGAGCGCGCGCGACCCGATGTGCGCCAGTCAGTCAACCCGGTGGCGGGGTTGAACTGCGACACCAGCACATTGCGCTTGTCGATGTCGAACAGCGCCAGCGTGCCGGCGAGGCCGCTGGCCAGATCGACCTTGCCGCCCAGTTCCCAGGACTCCGCCTCTTCCGGGGCGATCGACGAATCGATGACCGCGCCACCGCTGAGCGGAGCGATCGTCGAGTTCGGCTTCAGCGATTGCGTGTAGCTGCCGTAGAGCGAGAACGCCGGCGTCCACTTGTAGACGATGCCAGCACGCGGCAGCCACTTCTGGTCCGCGATGTCGGTATTGGCGACAAAGGGGCGGCCGCGTCCGGCCACCTGGCTGTAGCTGAGGTAGCGGGCGCCGCCCACCAGAATCCACTTGTCGGTCAGATACAGGCTGTCCTGGAAGAACAGCGAAGTGGCATGCAGCGTATCGGTCTGGTCGCTGTCGCGCGCCGAGACCGTGGTCGATGGGATCTCCAGGCCGTAGACCGGGGCCAGGTAGTTGAACGTCACGGTCGGCCGCTGGCGCAGCATGTTCTGGCGATAGATGCGGCGATATTCGCTGTCCGCGCCTGCCTGCAGTTCATGACGCATGCCAGCGACGCGGAAATTGCCGCTGACGTAGGCTACCCCGTAGCTATCGGTGCTCAACGCGCCATCGGTGCCGTCATTGCGTCGGGTAACGATGCCAGTGACGGGGTCGAGACCCGTGTTCCGCAACTGTCCCGCATCGTAGGCCTCGCGGTTGTAGCTATAGCCGAAGTGGACTCGCCAATCCGCATTGAACTGGTGATCGACGGTCAGTTGGGCAAGATGCGATTCGCCGTGCATCTCGTTGAGCGGATCATCGATGCGGCGCCGGCTTGGAATCGGAAGCGGCTCGTTGGTGCGTGGATCGAGCGCCGTGCCACGATCGAACGGATAGAGAAACTTGCGGTACTCGTACGAGAGGTTCACCTGGGTGTCCCGGCCATACCAGGCCAGCGAAGGTGCGATCAGCGTTTCGCGGCGCTCGCCGAAATTGCGCCAGTAAGACTCGTCGACATGGTCGGCCACAAGCCGGTAGGCCAGGCCGGATGTGCCGATCGCGCCCGTGGTGTCGATCGTGCCGCCCGCGCCGTTCTTCCCGTGGCCGTAGGTCGTGCCCAGCAGCGAAAGCGAGGTGGAGCGCTGCGGCGACGGGTGCTTGCTGACGATATTGATCACGCCGCCGGGGTCCATGATGCCGTACAGCAGGGATGCCGGACCCTTGAGTACCTCGACGCTGTCCGCGTTGGCGTTCAGGCCGCGGCCCTGCACCAGCGGCATGCCGTTGCGCATGATGGAGCCGTCCCGGTTGTTGCCGAAGCCGCGCTTCATGATGGCATCCATCGTGCCGGCCAGCGTATTGCCCTGGGTGATCCCGCTGATGTTGTTGACGGCGTCGTCAAGATTGCGCGGCCGCTGGTCGATCATGACCTGTGCAGGCACGATGTTCACGGCCTGCGGGGTATCCATCAGCGGTACGTCGGAGCGCAGTACCGAGGTGGTTTGCGGCGCACGATAGCTCTCGGCATCGGCGCTGATCGTGACGGGAGGCAGCGAGGCGACGTGGTGATCGCCGTGGGCCGGTGCGCCTTCGGTCCGTGTCACCTCGCGCACCAGGACGTAGCCGCCATCGGGCTGCGCCGAAGCGGCAAGGGCGGTGCCTTGCAGGATCGCATCGAGTCCGTCGCGCACACCATATTGACCGTGGAGGCCCCGGCTTTGCCGATTGGCGGCTTGTTCGGGCGTGAATGTCAGCAGGATGCCGGCTTCCAGGCCGAAGCGGTTTAGCGTGGCCTGCAGCGGGCCGGCGGGAATGTCATAAGTGCGCAGTGGCGATACAGCCTGCGCGGATGTGCCCTGCGCCCGGGCGTTGCCGGGCCACGGCACCGTGGCGCCGAACAGGGCAGCCAGCAGGATCGAATGTTGAAGGACATCGGCAGAGCGGCGGCGCGGCAGCGCCAGTTTCTTGGACGACATGGATTCGGAAAACGGAGATGCATGGAAGAGAGAGGCTCATCTCCTATGTCCCGCGAGAATCCGTAACAGACCACCGATCGGCAAGAAAAGCGCGAAAAGATCATGCGGGGAGCACGGTGGTCCAGTAACGCGTCAGAAAATGTATGCGGACGGGCAGGGCGGTTCGTAGCGCGTCGAGAATGCGATCGGTGTCGGCCAGCGGGAATGTGCCCGATACACGCAGATCGGCGATGGCGGGGGCGCAGCGTAGCCGGCCCGGCCGGTAGCGGTCGATCTGGTTCAGGAAGTCGGCCAGGCGCATGTCCGTGGCGACGAGCATGCCGTCGGTCCAGGCCGTGTCGGCCTCAGGAAGTGGCCGGGGCGCGTCGACGGTGGTCGACGTGTAGTGCGCCTGCTTGCCAGCGGCAATCACACGCTCTGCGCTGGCATTGGCCAGCGGACGAATCGCAACCGCCCCCTCGGTGATGCCGATCCAGCCGCCATCGGCCAGCTGGCGCACCGCGAATCGTGTCCCGAGCGGTTCAAGCATTGCATCGTGCGTGGTGACGACGAACGGCCTGGGTGCGCGTTGGGAGTCTCGAGCGGTCTCGATGTAAATCTCGCCGTGCAGCAGAACGATGCGTCTTTCGGTGGACGTGAAGGCCACGTTGACTGCGGTGTCCGTGTTCAGCCAGAGCCGTGTGCCGTCGTCGAGTGTGAGCCGACGCAGCTCTCCCACAGCCGTGCGTGCATCGGCGAGCCAGTCCCGCACCGGTGCGTGATCTCTCACCGCCCATGCCGAGGCGCCACCCGCGAACACGACCGCCAGCGCCCTGACGGCATGACGCCGGCTGGCAGATCGTGGTGGAGTCAGTGCCGCGCGTGCGACGGCGGCCGCCAACGGCGACGCAACGCCGCGCAGTCGCGTATTGACGGCCTCGATGTGCGACCACGCGCGAGCATGATCGGGATCCTGAGCCATCCAGTGGCGCCACCGGGCGCGCGTGGCTTCGTCGACATCATGCCCTTGCAGCGCGACCAGCCATTCCACCGCGGCCCGTGCCACATGTGGCGGGACTGCGAGGCCCGGTGCGCTCATGCAGCCGGCCTCGCGAAATAGCACTGTGTGCACGCGCGCACCAGATACCGCTTGACCGTGGTCACCGAGACCCGCAAGCCCGCAGCGATCTCCGCCTGACTCAGGCCTTCGAGTTGCGCCATCAGGAACGCACGCTTGACGGCCACCGGCAATCCTTCAAGCAGCTCGGCGATTTCATGGAGGGTTTCCAGCAGGATCGCTCGCTCTTCTGTCGATGGCGTCAGTGCCGGTGACTGGCTGGCCAGCGCGTCCAGGTAGGCCTGTTCGAGCTTCTCGCGCCGCCATTGGTTTGCCAGCACGCGCTGTGCGACGGTAGTCAGGAATGCGCGTGGTTCGACGATTGCCAACGCTTCTTCACGCGCCAGTAGTCGCATGAACGTGTCATGCGCCAGGTCAGCGGAACGGTGCCGGCAGCCGACTTTGCGATGCAGCCAGCCGAGCAGCCATCGATGGTGGCCACTGTAAAGCGCGTGGATATCGTGGTGCGGACCAGCGTGGGTGGCCATCGTCCATTCCTTGTTGCCCGACGGGCTAGCTGAGGGTGAAAGAAGGTGAATAACTAATTGCAAATGAGAATCGTTATTATATGGATCGACTTTGAGACGCGCAATCCATGTCGTGGCGCTGCCGCGACGACTTGGTCCGCCGAATCAGTCGGGCATCTCCACGTGGCAATTCATGCCGGGTTTGCCGGGCAAGACCAGTTGTGCGTCCGGCCCCTTGTCCCAAAACAGTGCCTCGCCATCGGCGATGGTGGCGGTGTAGCGTGCGCCGGAAGCGGACACTGTCTGTTTCAACACCAGTTGCCGGTCCAGCCAGCGCAGGTAGGCGTAGCCGGGTTCCGTCTGCACAAATGTCCCGGCGATGACGGCATCGATGCCCGGACAGCGGATGCCGAACGGCCCACGGCTGATGCCCTTGTCGTCCTGTGTGTGCGCGCCGGCGTAGCCGTGGCGCAGTTCATAGATGCGTTGCAGGTAGCTGGTTGTCGCGCAGGCCTTTGCGTCGTCCGATTTCCAGCAGTCATTGCGACCCTTGATCCAGCCACGCTGCTCGGCCAGCAGCATCTTCTTTTGCGTCGTCGGCAGTGAACGCGCGTCAAGCGCCAGACCATAGAGTCGCGTGGTTTCGCGGTCGAGCCGTGCCAGCGTGTCGTCCTTGCAGATCAGTTGCTCGGTTTGCCCTTGCGCCGTCTTGCAATCAAAGCTCGGGCTGGCGGCCCAGACGATGCCGGCCGTGCAAAGCATTACCGGCGTTGCGGTCAGAGCAGCAAGGCGGACTGGCATGGCATGGTCTCCTGCAAAGGGTTGTCAGCCCGCCCCGCGATCGATGACGACAAAGTACTTCCGCACGGACTCGATGACCTCGAACACGCCCTCGAAACCGGCCGGGATCACGCAGGCATCGCCCGGCCCGAAGTCGCGCGCATCGCCGGAAGTACTCGTGATGCGGAGGCGCCCGCTCAGGACGTGGAAGAATTCTTCCTTGCCTGCGGGAAACGCAATGCGCCAGGCGCCGGGTTCGCAGGCCCAGATCCCGCAGTCGAAGTCGCCCTCGGTCGCGCTGTAGTGCGTCCAGGTGGTGCGATCCGGATTGCCCCGGACAAGCCGGTCCGACCGGGGGTTGTCGTGGCTCGGTGTTGGCTCTGCTCGGAAATCGATCAGGGTGACCTGGGCGGGCTTGGTGGCAATATTCACAGCGGTAG
>JAFAJB010000142.1 GCA_019236395.1 Cupriavidus sp. | reverse complement strand
GCCGTGCGGGAGAGGGGAACCAGGGCACCTCCGGCAATCAGCCCGGAACGTTCCCTTCCACGCCTTCCACATAGAACTTGATGTTGTGGAGGAAGTTGTCGTCGGCGACCTGGTCGCGGGTCAGTTGCTCCTTGCCGGCGTTGTCCTTGAGCGGACCCTTCCAGATCGGCGCGGTGCCGTCGATCACGCCCTTCTTGCGCTCTTCCACCAGTGCCTTGACGTCATCCGGCACCACGGCGTTGAAGCCCTTCAGGTCGATCATGCCTTCCTTCAGGCCCCACCACGTGGTGTTGGACTTCCAGCGGTTGTTGAGCACGTCGTCAACCACCTTGTTGTAGTAGACGCCCCACGAGATCACCGATGCGGCCAGGTGGGCCTTCTCGCCGAACTTGCTCATGTCGCTGTCCCAGCCGAACGCGTACACACCCTTCTCCTGGGCGGTCTGCACCACGGCGGCGGAGTCGGTGTTCTGCATCAGCATGTCCACGCCCTGGCCGATCAGCGTCGTGGCGGCTTCGCGTTCCTTGCCCGGATCGAACCACTTGTTGACCCACACCACCTTGACGGTGGCCTTCGGGTTGACGCTGCGTGCGCCCAGCGTGAACGAGTCGATGTTGCGGATCACTTCGGGGATCGGCACCGAAGCCACCACGCCCATCTTGCCGGTCTTGCTCATCTTGCCGGCCACCACGCCAGCCAAATACGCGCCTTCATAGGTGCGCACGTCGTACTGGGCCAGGTTCTCGGCGGTCTTGAAGCCGGTGGCGTGCTCGAACTTGACGTCCGGGAACTCCTTGGCCACCTTCAGCATGGATTCCATGTAGCCGAACGTGGTGCCGAAGATCAGCTTGTTGCCCTGGCTGGCCAGGTCACGGAACACGCGCTCTGCATCGGCGGCGGACTCGGGAACGTTCTCGACGTAGGTGGTCTTCACCTTGTCGCCGAACTTGGCCTCGACCGCCTTGCGACCCTGGTCATGGGCGTAGGTCCAGCCGGCGTCGCCGACCGGGCCGATGTAGACGAACGCCACCTTCAGCGGCTCGCTGGTGGCGGCGGCCGGAGCCGATGCCGGCGCTGCCGTCTCGGCCGGCTTCTCGGCTTCCTTCTTGCCGCAGCCGGCCAGCGCCAGCACAGCGGTGGCGGCCAGGGCCGCCAGGGTGGTCCTGCGTGTCACGATCATCGATCTCTCCTAGTAGAACGTCTTGTGATGCGTTTGTGGTTTGACTTCGTTTGACTGCTGAAAGCGGGTTACGCGTTGCCTGGGCGGAACGGCTTGCCAAGGGACGCCGGCATGTTCAGGCGAATCCACGCGGGGTTACGCGAAATCAATGCCAGCACGACGATCGTGGCGGCATAGGGCAGCATGGACAGGAACTGCGACGGCACCGATACCCCGATGCCCTGCAAGTAGAACTGAAGAATCGTCACGCCACCGAACAGCCATGCGCCGATCAGCACGCGGCCCGGACGCCAGGTGGCGAACGTGGTCAGCGCCAGCGCGATCCAGCCGCGGCCCGCGACAAGGTTTTCCACCCACATCGGCGTATATACGAGCGACAGGTACGCGCCAGCCAGTCCACAGCACGCACCGCCGAACAGCAGCGCACCGAAACGGATCCAGCGCACCGGATAGCCGAGCGCGTGCGCCGATTCGGGCGATTCGCCAATCGCGCGCAGCGTCAGGCCGGCGCGCGTGCGGAACAGGAACCACATGATCGCGAAGCACAGCGCCAGGCTGAAATACACCATCCAGTGGTGCTGGAAGAAAGCCGGGCCGACGAACGGCAGGTGGGCCAGGTAGGGGACGGACTTGGCCTGCGTCGGCATGGCATAGCCAACGAATCGCTGTGCCACGAAGGCCGAGAGTCCTGTGCCGAAGATCGACAGCGCCAGACCCGTGGCCACCTGGTTGGTGGCCAGCACCAGCGCCAGCCACGAGAAGAGCGTGGCCATCAGCATGCCGGCCCCGGCGCCCGCCAGAAAACCGAGCATCGGCGACTGGGTCTGGTAGCCGACCATGAAGCCGAGCGCGGCGGCCACCAGCATCATGCCTTCGGCGCCAAGGTTGAGCACGCCGGAGCGCTCGTTGACGAGCAGGCCGAGCGCGGCCAGCAGCAGCGGGGTGCCGGCATTGATCGCCGTGGCGATCAGGGGAGCGAGTTGTTCCATGTTCTTGTGAGCTCCGGATCAGGCGGCACGGGCACGCCAGCGCAGGCGGTTGTCGATCAGCGTGTCGCATGCCAGCAGGAAGAACAGCAGCATGCCCTGGAACACCCAGCCGATCGCCGACGGCAGACCCAGCCGGGACTGCGCCATCTCGCCGCCGATATAGAACAGCGACATCACGATGCCGCCAAACACGGCGCCCACCGGATGCAGGCGGCCCACGAACGCGACGATGATCGCGGTAAAGCCATAGCCCGGGGAAATCGACGGCAGCAACTGCCCGATCGGGCCGGTCACTTCAAATGCGCCGGCCAGCCCGGCCGTGCCACCCGAGATCATCAGCGCGTTCCACAATGCACTGCGCGACGAGAACCCCGCGTAGCGCGCCGCCAGCGGGGCCGTGCCGCCAACCTGCAGACGGTACCCGGCGAAGCTGCGGAATACGAACACGGTCATGATGACCACGAGCACCAGCATCACCGCAAAACCCACATGCAGGCGCGAGCCGGGTAGCAGGTTCGGTAGCAGGAACGCCGAGTCGAACACCTTCGATTGCGGGAAGTTCATGCCATTTGGGTCCTTGAGCGGTCCGTTGACGACCCAGAGCAGCAGTTGCTGCGCGATATAGGTCAGCATCAGCGAAACCAGGATCTCGTTGGCGTTGAAGCGGTCCTTGAGCAGCGCGGTGATCGCGGCCCACGCCATGCCGCCGACGATGCCGGCCAGCGATGCCAGCACCAGCACGACGAACCCGCTGGTGGTATTGCCCGGGGTGTCGAACCAGAGCACAGTGGCGCCGGCGAAGATGCCGCCGAGGATCAACTGGCCGTCGGCGCCGATGTTCCACACGTTGGCGCGATAACAGACCGAGAGCCCCAGCGCGCAGAGCACGAGCGGCACGGTCTTGAGCAGGACTTCGCCGATTGCCCGCTTGTCCTTCAGCGGATCGACCAGGAAGACCTTGAGCGCGGCAACGGGGTCCTTGCCGAGCACCAGGAACAGCAGCGCGCCGAACAGCAGTGTCAGCACGATCGCGAACAATGGCGAGGCGTAGGCCATGCGGCGCGATGGCACGCCACGGGGCGCCAGCACGACGGGCGAGAGGAGCTTAGTCATGAGCAGGCACCTCCGCGGCAGCCTGGTCATGCCGGCTGGCCGGCCCGCCTTCCCAGAGCCCGCTCATCCACAGGCCCACCTGTTCTCGTGTGGCCGACTCCACCGGAATCGACGGCGACAGATGACCCTTGGCAATGACGTGGAGCCGGTCGCAGATCGCGAACAGTTCGTCGAGTTCTTCCGACACGACCAGGATCGCGCAGCCGGTGGCCTTGAGCGCCAGGATCTCGTTGTGGATCTGCGCGGCGGCGCCGACGTCGACACCCCATGTCGGCTGCGCGACGATCAGCACCTTGGGGCCGGCCTCGATCTCGCGGCCGACGATGAACTTCTGCAGATTGCCGCCGGACAGGCTGCGCGCCAGCGCATCGGGGCCGCTCGCCTTGACGCGGAAGCGGTTGATGATGCTGGCGGCCAGCCCTTCGGCTGCTTTCGGCGAGACCATGCCATGGCGAACAAACGGCGCGGTCTGGTGCGACAGCAGTGTGTTCGACGACAGGCTCATGCCCGGCACTGCACCGCGGCCCAGGCGTTCTTCCGGAACGAAGGCCAGGCCGGCGCGACGGCGGCCACGCGCATCGAGTTTTCCAACGGACTTGCCGTCGAGATGCACGGCCGTGCCGCTGGTGCGCGCGTCTTCGCCCGACAGCGCGGCCAGCAGTTCCTGCTGGCCATTGCCGGAGACGCCGGCGATGCCGACGACCTCGCCCGCATGCACGTCCAACGCGATGTGCTGCAGCTCCGTGGCGAACTGATGCGCGGGCGGCATCGACAGATCGCGCACGGACAGCCGCACCGGACCACGCTCGGTGGTCACGCGCGCCTCGCGCGGCGGCTCGCCGCCGATCATCATGCGCGACAGCGACGCGGCGCTTTGCTCGCGCGGATCGCAAATACCCGTCACCTTGCCCAGGCGCATCACGGTCGCGTGATGGCACAGCGCACGGATCTCGTCGAGCTTGTGGCTGATATAGAGAATGCTGGTGCCTTCGGCGGCCAGTTGGCGCAGCGTGACGAACAGCGTCTCGACAGCCTGCGGCGTCAGCACCGAGGTGGGTTCATCGAGAATCAGCAGTTGTGGATTGGCCAGCAACGCACGCACGATCTCCACGCGCTGGCGTTCGCCCACCGACAGCGTGTGCACGTGGCGGTGCGGCTCCAGCGGCAGACCATAGCGTTCGGCCGTGGCGCGAATCCTTTCGGCCAGTTCCTTCATGCCGCCGACGTCCTTTGGCGGCAGGCCGAGCGCGATGTTCTCGGCAACGGTCAATGTGTCGAACAGCGAGAAGTGCTGGAACACCATTGCGATGCCCAGGTTGCGGGCGTCGTGCGGACTGTTGATCGATACGGGCGCCCCATTGAAGTGCATCTCGCCGGCATCGGGTCGAACCGCGCCAAAGATGATTTTCATGAGGGTGGACTTGCCGGCGCCATTTTCGCCAAGGACGGCGTGGATTTCGCCGGGCGCGACGGTCAGGCTGACATCGTCGTTGGCGGTCACGCCGGGATAGCGCTTGGTGATATGTGCAAGCGCCAGCCTGGAGGGTGTTTGTAATGTCACTGAGGCGGCTCGAATTGTTGTGGCAGCAACGTTGAGATCAGGCACGTGACAGCGGCTGTGCGTGGCGCAGCATCGCCGCGCGGCAGGTCGTCATCATCATGATTGCGTGATGCCCGGAATTAGCGGTGAATTATATAAGTGCGAGGGGGGCTGGCGGGCCACTTTGACCCTTTTGCCATGCCCCACAACGGTTCCAGGCAGGTTGCAAGTCGCGTGCCGACCACAGTGGCAAAGAAAAACCGCCGCCGGGTCGGGGAAACCCCCACCGGCGGCGGCTGGGTGGATGCGGAGCGCGCCGGGCGGCGCGCTCGGTCAGTCAGGTCCGTTCGGTCAACTGGCCTGGTTCGCCGGAATCTTGGCGAAACGGCCATCCCGGAAGTCGGCCAGCGTCTGGTAGATCTGATCCTGCGTATTCATCACGAACGGACCGTACTGCGCGATCGGCTCGTTCAGCGGCTGCCCCGCGATCAGCAGGAAGCGCGCGTCCTCATCGGCCCGGATCATGACGCCATCGGCCTGGCCGGCGTTGTCGAGCACGCCCATGCGCTGGGCCTCCACCACGGCGCCATCGGCATCGCCCACGGTGATTGTTCCGCGATAGACGTAGATAAACGCGTTGTGGCCAGCCGGCAGCGTCTGCGCGAAGGTCTGGCCAGCGGGCAGATGAACGTCCAGGTACAGCGGTTCGGTGACCGGCCGCGTTACGGCCCCGGCCACGCCATGGGAGGCGCCGGCCAGTACGCGCGCGGTGCCGCCCGAGGGCAGCGCCACGGTCGGGATGGCTGCGGCCGGCATGTCGCGATACCACGGCGCCGTCATCTTGTCTGCGGCGGGCAGGTTCAGCCAGAGCTGGAACCCTTCCATGCGGCCGTCCTCCTGCTCGGGCAGTTCCGAATGCACCACGCCGGCGCCCGCCGCCATCCACTGTGCGCCGCCATTCTCCAGCAGGCCTTCATGGCCGGCGCTGTCGCGGTGACGCATACGGCCGGCCAGCATGTAGGTGATGGTTTCGAAGCCGCGGTGCGGGTGATCGGGGAAGCCGCCGATGTAGTCGTCCTTGTTGTCGGTGCCAAACGCGTCGAGCATCAGGAACGGGTCGAGCCGGCGCTGCAGGTTTTGCGTCAGCACACGGGTGAGCTTGACGCCGGCGCCGTCGGATGTGGCGATGCCGCGAACCACGCGGTCCACGCTGCGCGAGCGCTGCACGGTTTCCGTGGCGGTTGCCGGAACGGTCTGGATGCGGGTGGTGTCCATGAATTTCTCTCCATTGAGACGGCGCGGTGGCCGTCGGATCTACCCTGCCAATTTAAGGCTTTGGCGGCAAAGCGGTAGTGCAGCAGGAGGCAACACATTGTTCTGTCCGTGGGACGACGGTCGATTGTTGGGGGGTATTTTTGCAACGTCAGAATGGTCTGAAAGTTCTGGCAGAATCCCGAAAATTTGGCGTTGGAATCCACGAAGATGACAGGATCGCAGAAGATGTGTAGAATAGCGCTATCTTTGTCATCCGTTGCTGTGAATTGCGTTGGGTGTGGGTCATCCCCGATCCTTGCAATCCGTTGTCAGGCAACGGCCTTTTGACCAGGCGGCGCTCCACCGAAGCGCGTTTGACACGACATCAGTCGCCGCCACTGGCCAACCCCTCGGGTTGCGCCGCAACCAGCGGGTTTGGGCTCCATACACGAACCCCATCAACAGGGTGATTCGCCGATTCGAACATTGGCGTGACACCCGCAAGTCCGTCCGCCGGCAATCGTGCCGGTCATGGCGGCAAGGCAATCTGAACCGGGCCCCGGCGGGCACCCCCAAACGAACTCCGCCGGCCCTTCTGTTTTCCGCACTCCGGAAGTGGCGGCGAATTCTCTTTCGCTTTCCGCTTCGGAGGAGGAGAGAGGGAATATGTCAAAACAAACCATCCGGGCGCTGGCCTGGAGTGGCGTCATTGCCGCTGCGCTGGCCGGGCTGGTCGCGTGGATTGGCGTCGATGTCATCGGCCAGTACCGTGACCGCCTGCTCTACGACGTGGCGGATCATCTACGCCTCGTGGCGATTTCGATGACGCTCGCGCTCGTCACGGGCATCCCTGCCGGAATCGGGCTAAGCCGCCCGTGCATGCACCGCTGGGCCAACCGCCTGATGCAGGTCTTCAACATTGGCAATACGGTGCCGTCGCTGGCCGTGCTGGCGCTTGCGCTGGCGGTGCTTGGCATCGGCGAGCGGCCAGCCATTCTCGCGCTGTGGCTCGCCTCGCTGCTGCCGATCGTTCGCAACACCTATGAAGGCTTGCGTACCGTGTCGCCGACCCTGCTCGAAGCGGGGCGTGGCATCGGCATGACGCCGTGCCAGCGTCTGATGCGCGTGGAACTGCCCAACGCACTGCCTGTGATCCTGGCTGGCGTTCGCATCAGCCTCGTGATCAATGTTGGCACCGTGCCGCTGTCGTTCCTGATCGGCGCCAACAGTCTGGGCGAACTGATTTTCCCGGGCATCTACCTGAACAACCAGTCGCTCCTGCTGCTGGGGGCCGCCGCCACTGCGCTGCTGGCCCTGGCCCTGGATGCGATCTTTGCCACCGCCGGCCATCTCTATCTACGCCGTCGCGGCCTGGCTCGATGAGGAGTTCCTGATGACATCGAATAGAAAGCGGCGCCCGGCGCCAATTTTCGAAGGGCGGCTGTACTGGCTGGTTGTCGCGCTCGGCGCGGCGCTGGCGGCGGTACTGCTGATTACCGCACCCGCGCGTGCTCAGGGCGCAGCCGAGCCCGTTCGCGTCGGCGGCAAGAATTTCACCGAACAGCTGATTCTCTCGTCGATGACGTCGCAGTACCTGCGCGCCAAGGGCATCGACGCCACGTTGACCTCTGGCCTTGGCAGCACGCTGATGCGCCAGGCGATGGAATCCGGCCAGCTCGACGTGGTGTGGGACTACACGGGCACCGCCCTGATCGTCTTCAACAAGGTCGAGGAAAAACTGGATGGTCCGCAAAGCTATGCACGCGTGAAGGCGCTCGACGCGGCGAAAGGGCTGATATGGCTCGAAGCATCGGCGATCAACAATACCTATGCGCTGGCGATGCCGAAGGAGCGCGCCGCCGGCGTGACCACGCTGTCCGCCTATGCCGAGAAGATGCGTGCCGAGGGGGAAGACAAGCGCCATCCTCTGGCCGTCGACATGGAGTTCGCCGCGCGTCCGGACGGACTGGAGCCGCTGAAGACTGCATACGGGCTGCCGTTCACGCGCAAGGATGTGATCCAGCTCGATCCGGGCCTGGTCTACACGGCGCTCAAGAACAACCAGGTGGACCTGGGCCTGGTCTACACGACCGACGGCCGCGTGAAGGGCTTCGATCTGGCGCTGCTTGAAGACGACCTGCATTTCTTCCCGCCGTACAACGCGGTACCCGTGGTGCGCAAGGCCGTGCTCGACGCGCATCCCGAACTTGCCGGCTTGCTCAACGCGCTCGCCGCCACGCTCGACAACGCGGCGATGACCGACATGAACTACCAGGTCGACATCAACCAGCAGCCCGTGGAAAAGGTGGCCGGGGATTTCCTGCGCAGCCACGGACTGATCTGAGGAGCCGCGCATGGATCTGCTGACTTACCTCCACCATAGCTGGCCGATGCTGCTGCGGCTGACCGGCGAGCACCTTGCGCTGGTTGGCTCCGCGGTGGGGCTGGCCATCGTGATTGGCGTGCCGCTGGGCATCCTGATCACACGCCACCGTTTCCTTGCCACGCCGTTGCTGGCGCTGGCGACCGTCGTGCTGACGCTGCCGTCCATCGCGCTCTTCGGCCTGATGATTCCGATCTTCGCGCGCTTCGGCCATGCGCTCGGCTACCTGCCGGCCGTGACCGCCGTGTTCCTGTACTCGCTGCTGCCGATCATGCGCAACACCTACACCGCGCTGGCCAACGTCGACGCCGGCATCCAGGAGGCAGGGCGCGGGATTGGGATGACCACCTGGCAGCGCATGCGGCTGGTTGATCTGCCGCTGGCCGTGCCCGTGATCCTGGGCGGCGTGCGCACGGCCGTCGTGATGAATATCGGTGTGGCCACGATCGCCGCGATTATCGGCGCCGGCGGCCTGGGTGTGCTGATCCTCCAGGCGATCAGCCAGAGCAACATGAGCAAGCTGGCGGTGGGCGCCGTCCTCGTCAGTCTGCTTGCCATCGTGGCGGACGCATGCCTGCAGGCCTTGCAGCGCGCGCTGACGCCGAAAGGAATCCGTCAATGATCGAACTCGACCAACTCACCAAGTCCTTCCACCAAAAGGACGGCACCGAAGTGCGCGCCGTTGACGCCGTCAGTCTGACGGTGCCGCGTGGGGAAATCTGCGTGTTCCTGGGGCCGTCCGGCTGCGGCAAGACCACCACGCTCAAGATGATCAACCGGCTGATCGAGCCGACCTCCGGCACCGTGCGCATCGACGGCGAGGACACCGCCGGAATCGATGGCGTGGCATTGCGGCGCAAGATCGGCTACGTGATCCAGCAGATCGGCCTGTTCCCGAACATGACGATCGAGGAAAACATCATGGTCGTGCCGCGCCTGCTGGGCTGGGACAGGAAGCAATGCCGCGAACGCGCGCGCGAACTGATTCGCATGGTGCAACTCGACCCGGACAAAATGCTCAAGCGCTATCCGCGCGAGCTGTCCGGCGGGCAGCAGCAGCGTATCGGTGTGATCCGCGCGCTGGCGGCGGATGCGCCAGTGCTGCTGATGGACGAGCCGTTCGGGGCCGTCGACCCGATCAATCGCGAGAGCATCCAGAACGAGTTCTTCCAGATGCAGCGCCAACTCGGAAAGACCGTGATCATGGTCTCGCACGATATCGACGAGGCGATCAAGCTGGGCGACAAGGTCGCCGTGTTCCGTGGGGGAAGGCTGGTGCAATTCGATCATCCGGATGCGCTGCTGGCGCATCCCGCCGATGACTTCGTACAGGCCTTCGTCGGTCACGACAACACGCTCAAGCGCCTGCTTCTGGTGCGCGCCGGCGATGCCGCCACGATGCCGCCGAGCAGCCGCCCGGACATGTCGCTCGCCGAAGCCTTCAGCGTAATGGACGATGCCGATGTGCGTCACCTGCCGGTCATTGACGATGCGCAGCGCGCCATCGGCTACGTGACCCGACGGGATGTACGCAACGCGATGGCGGCCGGTGGTCGCTGTGCCGACGTCATGCGCCCGTTTGCGGCCATGGCGGCGTTCGATGAACATCTTCGCATCGTGTTGTCTCGCATGTACCAGCACAACACAAGCTGGTTGCCGGTGCTGGATGGTGACGGCGTGTACCTGGGCGATGTCACACAGGAATCGATCGCGGACTATCTGAGCTCGGGGCGTTCGCGCGGCAATGCGACCAGCCTGTCAGCGGCTCCATCGCAACGCGCAACTGCCAGCCCGACGGGTGCCGTAGTGCAACCTGCCATCGCCTGAGAATGCAGCCTGACCGCGGCCACGCAGCGGTCAGGGTCCACAACGTTCTCTCAGGCGCCCCCATGCTTCAGGTAGATGCCCCAACCTACCCACGACGCGTAGACGACGAGATACACCTTGAAGGTCCGGGTCATGACCTTGCGTTGAAGTTCATTGTCTTCCAGGAATCTGATGAGTGCTTTCTGCATGTTGGTTCTCCTTGGTTGCTGGTTCAGTGACCATCTCAATATGCGGATGGATGAACGAACGGTTGAACGAACTCGGCGTACACGCCGAAGTAGGCCCCGGCGCTGACAATGGTCAGGCCGATCGAGACTCTGAGGACCCAGTTGGGTCTGTTGCGTGGACGTGTGCCGGCGCAACTGGCTTCCATCGCGCCCAGCAGCACCAGCACGGCGGCAAAGACGATCAGGAAGACATGTGTCGCGATGCCCATCCACATGTACTGGCGGTTCAGGGTGGCTTCGTCCAGCGTCATCGCCAGCAGATAGCAGGCTGCGGCGCTCATCGGAATCGCGGCCCACAGCAGCTGCCCGCCTTCGATTGCTCGCAAGACGATACCGTGGCTCTGTTTCCGAAAAAAATAGGGCAGCTTGGCCAGCGGCAGCAGTGCTAACGGCGCGACCAGTGGAATCGCGACGTTGAACACAAACCAGCCGAATAGCTCGATAGTTCTTGCCATGGTGCCCTTGAGGTGAGTGGGAGAAGGTTGTCGCGCGTGCGCCGCCAGTTCGGGCACGTGGACAACGAGGCCGATGCTATGCCTCGTCCCAGCTCACGCCAATAGGGAAGATGTGAACATTTGTGGCATCGGCCACGACCTTTGTGCAAGGTCAATTCGCACGATCTCGCTATTTCGAGCCACCGCCAGTCAGCGCGGACAACACATCCATCGGCAGCGGAAAGACAATGGTCGAACTCTTGTCTCCCGCGATCTGTGTAAGCGTCTGCAGATAGCGCAGCTGCATGGCCTGCGGCTGCCGCGCGAGCATCTGTGCGGCTTCGAGAAGCTTTTCCGATGCCTGCAGTTCGCCCTCGGCGTGAATCACCTTCGCGCGTCGTTCGCGCTCTGCTTCGGCCTGCCGTGCAATCGCGCGGACCATCGTTTCATTGAGGTCCACATGCTTGATCTCGACATTCGACACCTTGATGCCCCAGGCGTCGGTCTGGGTATCGAGCACTTTCTGGATATCGAGGTTCAGCTTCTCCCGTTCCGCCAGCATCTCATCGAGCTCGTGTTTGCCCAGCACAGAGCGCAGCGTCGTCTGCGCGAGCTGGCTGGTGGCCTCCAGGAAGTTGGCCACCTGGATGATCGCGCGTTCGGGATCGACGACGCGGAAGTAGATCACCGCGTTGACCTTGACCGAGACGTTGTCGTGCGAGATCACGTCCTGGGGTGTTACGTCGAGCACCACGGTGCGCAGGTCCACTCGCACCATCTGCTGCACCGCCGGGATGATCAGCACAAGGCCGGGCCCCTTGACGCGCCAGAAGCGGCCAAGCATGAAGACCACGCCGCGTTCGTACTCGCGCAGCACGCGGAACGCGGAGATCACCAGCAGCACCAGCAGGAAGATCAGACCACCGAAGCTGAATCCGAATGCCATATCAGACTCCTTTTGTTCTTGTCTCAGGGGGTTGCATGTCAACCATCGTTTGCGGACGTCACATCGAGTACCAGGCCGCGGCGCGCCGTTACGCGAATACGCTGGCCGCGCGCCAGCGGCGCCATGCTGTGGACACGCCACTGCTCGCCATGCACCATCGCCCAGCCATCGGCCTGCGTGTCGTCGATGACCAGGCCGAAGCTGCCCACTAGCGCGTCGGCGCCGCTGACCACCGGGCGACGGCGCGCACGCAGCAATAGCGTCGACATGCCGAGCAGGAAGAACCCGGATATCGTGCACAACGTGGCGATCAGCGCAAACGGCACGCCGAAGCCAGGCACGTCGGTATCGATCAGTATCACGGCACCAAATCCAAAAGCGATGATGCCGCCGACGCCGAGCGCGCCGAACGTCGGCAAGAACAGTTCGGCGGTCATGCAGCCCACGCCTAGTGCAATCAACGCAAGCCCGGCGTAGTTCACGGGCAGCATCTGCAGCGCGAACAGGCCCAGCAGCAGGCAGATCGCACCGGCGATGCCCGGCACGACCATGCCCGGTGTCGAGAACTCGAAGATCAGGCCGTAGATGCCGATCATCATCAGGATCAGTGCCACGCTTGGGTCGGTGATGACGGCGAGCAGGCGGCTGCGCCAGTCGGGCTCAAGCGTCACGACAGGCGCGCCCGATGTATGCAGCGTGCGGGTGGCACCCGCGGCCTCGATGCGCTTGCCATCCACCTGCCTGAGCAGCGCCGGCAGGTCTGGGACGACCATATCCGCCACATGTTGCGCCACCGCCTCGTCGGCGGACAGGCTCACTGCCTCCCGGACCGCGCGCTCGCCCCACTCGGCATTGCGGTGCCGCAACTGTGCGAGTCCGCGGATATAAGCCGACGCGTCATGCATCTGCTTGCGCGTCATGGTGTCTTCGGCCGCCGGCGCGCTGGACGGGGCCGAGGCGGGCGCCGGCCCGGCCTCTGGCTTCGGGCCGCCGATGCCAATCGCCACCGGGCTGGCCGCGCCAAGATTGGTGCCCGGCGCCATGGCGGCGATATGACTCGCGTAGAGGATGTAGGTGCCCGCGCTGGCAGCGCGCGCGCCGCCGGGGTAGACATAGGTGGCTACCGGCACTGGCGAGGCAAGGATGGCCTGGATGATGTCGCGCATGGATTTGTCCAGGCCGCCCGGCGTATCCATTTCGATCACGATGAGCTGCGCGCCATGCTTGCGGGCCTGGTCGATGCCGTGCACGGCAAAGCTGGCGCTGGCGGGACTGATGGCGCCCTGGACGGGTATCACGTAGACCGGCGGTTCGGCTGGCGCGGATGTCGCGGGCTGTTGCGCCTGCACGTTCGACAAAGCGAGCAAGGCGAGTCCCAGCGCGAGCCAGCGCACCCGGGCAAGCCAGCCTCGAATCGGTGCGATTGTCATGGCGGAGCGCGGCCCGCCGTGGATGCCGTGGTCGCGCCACTTTCAGTGTAGGCGACCGGCCACATTCTGCCATTGCCCTATGGAGCGCCGCCCGTTCCCGCCGCCAGCAGCCAGAGCGATACAGGCGTAGCATTGCCGACATTGTTCAACCTGCGGCGCGAAAGCGCGAGCCCGGATTCCGTCACATGCCTCCAGCAAATGCCGATGTCTCCCCGGGGCTGATGGCCCGCCAGACCGCCAGTCCGTGGGCAGTGGCCATGGCCGGGCTTGTATCTCTGGCGCTGGCCATGGGCATCGGGCGCTTCGCCTTCACGCCGTTGCTGCCGATGATGCTGCACGATGGCACCGTCACGCTGGCCGAGGGCAGTGCACTGGCGACGCTGAACTACATCGGCTATCTGCTCGGTGCGCTGCTCTGCCTGTTCATCCGGCCGGATCCGGTGCGCATGGTGCGTGGCGCGCTGGTCCTGACCGTGGTGCTGACCCTGGCGATGGCGTTGCCCGGCGGGATGCCGGCGTGGCTGGCCTGGCGGACACTGGCCGGCATCGCCAGCGCCGTGGTGATGGTCTACGCAACGGCGTGGTGCATGCAGCGACTCGCCGAGCTTGGGCAGCCAACGCTGGGCGGCTTGATGTTCTGCGGACCGGGGATTGGCATCGTCATCACGGGCGTGTCGGCCTTCGGCATGGTGGCCGCACACTGGCTGGCCAACTGGGGGTGGGTGACGTTCGCCGTGCTCGGCGCGGTCATGCTTGCAGCGGTTTGGCGCGTGTTCGGCTCGCAGCCGCCTGCGCCGCACGCGACGTCGGGGCAGGGCGCGGCATATGCGGCACCGGCACACGCACCGCGGCTGGACCTTGAAACCTGGGCCCTGACGCTGGCCTATGGCCTGGCAGGATTTGGGTACATCATCACGGCAACCTTCCTTCCCGTGATCGCGCGCCAGGCCATGCCCGGCAGCGTCTGGGCGGACCTGTTCTGGCCGATCCTTGGCGCCGGCGTAGCCGTGGGTGCGTATCTGGTGACGCGTGTTGGCATGCATCATGACAACCGCCGCATGATGATGATCCTGTACACGATGCAGGCGATAGGCGTCAGCGTGGCGGCCGTGTGGCCGACGGTGGCCGGATTCGCGCTCAGCAGCATCCTGGTGGGCTTGCCGTTTACGGCGCTGGTGTCGTTTGCGATGCGCGAGGCGCGGCGCCTGTGGGGGCTGCGTGCATCGAAGCTGATCGGGCTGATGACGGCCGCGTATGCACTCGGCCAGATCGCCGGGCCGCCACTGGCCACCATGCTCGTCGTCCGCACTGGAGGGTTCGCAGCCTCGCTTGGCGTGGCGGCCAGCGCGTTGCTGCTGGGCGCGTTGATTTACCTCTGGATGTGGCGCGCGCTGCCGCTGGGCGGCCACGCCGGAGACTGAGGACTGCGCTACAGTATTGCCTTCGCCGCTCACTCGACCGGGCGCATTCGCGCAGGCGTTGCAGGGCGGCGCGAAAGCCATTGCCCCATGTCTTTTGCATTGCAGCCCGGGCGTGCCACAGGCCCGGTCTTCCCGATCACTCCCGAGGAAGCGCGCGTACGTGTGGATCTGGCCGCCGCCTATCGGCTGGCCGCGCTCGAACGGTGGGATGACCTGATCTACACCCACATCTCGGCCACCGTACCCGGTGAGCCCGATCATTTCCTGATCAACCCGTTTGGCTTTGCCTTCGAGGAGATCCGTGCCTCGGACCTCGTCAAGATCAACAGTCGCGGCGAGGTGGTCGGCGAAGTCGTGCATCCCGTCAATGTGACGGGGTTCGCCCTGCACGCGGCCCTGCATGCGGCGCGAGCAGATGCGCATTGCGTGATGCACCTGCATAACACGGCCGGCATCTCGGTGTCCGCCCAGGCCGAGGGGCTGCTGCCGCTGTCCCAGCACGCGATGCGTTTCCATGGCCGCATCGCCTATCACGATTACGAAGGGCTTGCCTTCACGCCGGCGGAGGGAGCGCGGCTGACCGAGTCACTTGGCGCACACCCGGCCATGCTGTTGCGCAACCACGGTACGCTGACCGTGGGCCGTACCGTGGCCGAGGCCTATGTGCTGATGGCCACGCTGATCAAGGCATGCGAAATCCAGCTCGGCGCGCAACTTGGCAGCGCCACGGTCCAGCCGCCTCGGGACATTGCCGACAAGACCTCGCTGCAGCTCTACGACAATGGCGCTGTGGAGGGCGTGATGGAATGGCCCGCGCTGCTGCGCAAACTCGATAGAATCGATCCCTCTTACAAGAACTGATATTCCGAAGGAGTCACGCATGCCCACTTTTCACGTAGAAATGTTCGAAGGCCGCACGGTCGAGCAGAAGCGCAAGTTTGTCGAGGAAGTGACCCGTGTCACGTGCGAGACGCTCGGCTGCTCCGCTGGCGCCGTCGACATCATCATCACCGACGTCAAGCGCGAGAACTGGGCCACCGGTGGCGAACTCTGGGTCGACAAGAAGTAAATCCACGCAGCAATTCCAAGCAGGGTTGACCGATGACCTCCGCAGCTTCCGCCATGCAGCAGTTTGCTTCCGACAACTATGCCGGCTTCTGTCCGGAATCGTTGAAGTATTTCCTCGAGGCCAATGCCACGGGCCACGAGAAGGCCTACGGCGACGATAGCTGGACGCAGAAGGTCTGCGACCGCATCCGCGACCTGTTCCAGACCGATTGCGAAGTCTTCTTCGTGTTTAACGGCACGGCCGCGAATTCGCTGGCGCTGTCGTCGTTGTGCCAGTCTTACCACTCGGTGATCTGCCATGAGCTTGCGCACATCGAAACCGATGAGTGCGGCGGCCCCGAGTTCTTCTCGAATGGATCGAAGCTGCTTACCGCGCACGGCGAGAACGGCAAGCTGACGCCCGATGCGGTGGAGGCGCTGGTCACGCGCCGCTCCGATATCCACTATCCGAAGCCGCGCGTGGTGTCCCTGACGCAGGCCACCGAGGTGGGCACGGTCTACACCGTGGAAGAAGTGCGCGCGATCGCGGCGATTGCCAAGCGGCGCCAGTTACGCGTGCATATGGACGGTGCCCGGTTCGCGAACGCGGTGGCGTCGCTTGGCGTTCATCCGTCGGAGATCACGTGGCGCGCCGGCGTTGACGTGTTGTGCTTCGGTGGCACCAAGAACGGTTTGCCGGTAGGCGAGGCCGTGGTGTTCTTCGATCGCAAGCTTGCCGAGGATTTCGCCTATCGCGTCAAGCAGGCCGGGCAACTGGCCTCGAAGATGCGATTTATTTCGGCGCCGTGGCTGGGCATGCTCGATGACGACGTCTGGCTGAAGAACGCACGGCACGCCAATGCGATGGCGACGCTACTGCATCAGCGCATTGCCGATGTCCCCGGCGTGCGCATCATGTTCCCGACCGAAGCGAACGCCGTCTTTGCCGAGCTGCCGCTGCCGGCCATCGATGCCCTGCGCGCCAAGGGCTGGCTGTTCTACACGTTCATCGGCGCTGGCGGGTGCCGGCTGATGTGCGCGTGGGACCTGCAGCCCGAAACGGTGGAAGCATTCGCCGCCGACATTCGTGCGGCCTGCACGCGCTGACGGCTGCGCCACAAGGCATACCCCAGGCATACCCAAGGCACGCACAAGGCACACTCACACAACGGCACGCGCACAGTACGCTGACGATAACAAGACAGTCCACAGGAGCCCCCGATGCAACCTTATCGATTCTGCCCGCAATGCGGCGCGGAGCTTGAACACCTGCCGATGTCCGGGCGGTATCGCCACGCCTGCGTGCAGGACGGCTGCGGTTTCGTCCACTGGGACAATCCGCTGCCCGTGCTGGCGGCGGTGGTCGAGTACGAAGGCAAGCTGCTGCTGGCGCGCAATGCCGCGTGGCCGGAGAAGATGTTCGCGCTGGTCACCGGCTTCATGGAGCGCGATGAGACGCCGGAGCTTGGCGTGGCGCGTGAACTCAAGGAGGAGACCAATCTCGACACGGTGTCCGCGTCGCTGATCGGCGTCTACGAGTTCATGCGCAAGAATGAACTGATCATCGCGTATCACATCCAGGCGACGGGCGAGATCCGGCTGTCGGAAGAACTGGCCGAGTACCGGCTGGTGGAGCCGGAGAAGGTGCGCATCTGGAACGCGGGCACCGGGTTTGCGGTGGCCGATTTCCTGGAGCGCCGCGGATTGCCGGTGCGATTCTTCGATCGCGCCACCGGGGAGGATATTCCCGACCCGCGCCGTCCGACCGACTTTGGTCTGGTCAGCGCTTCGCTACAATACGGCATCAATCAGAAATAGAAGGTGAGAGGAATGGATTTTCAGAAGGAAGTGGACGCTCGCGGCCTGAATTGCCCGCTGCCGATCCTGCGTACCAAGAAGGCTCTGGCCGACATGGCCAGTGGCGAAGTGCTCAAGGTGCTGGCCACCGACCCGGGCGCCACGCGTGATTTCCAGGCATTTGCAAAGCAGACCGGCAACGAGTTGCTGTCGCATGCCGAGGTGGACAAGGTGTTTGTCTTCTACATGAAGCGCCGCTAAAGCGACACGGCACCCTGTGCACAATAAAAAACGGACGCCGCGGCGTCCGTTTTTTATTGGCGAGGCCCGGCTCAGACCGCGAGCAGTTCCACTTCGAACAGCAGTGTG
>JAFAJB010000100.1 GCA_019236395.1 Cupriavidus sp. | reverse complement strand
TACCGCGTATTCCACACGACGGGCACGGTCGGCACGCTGGCCGCGGCTGCGGCCGTGGCGAAGCTCTACGGGCTCGATGCCGAAGGCATCAATCAGGCGCTCGGCTCCGCAGGCACCCAGGCCGCCGGGCTGTGGGAATTCCTGCGCGATGCGGCGGATTCCAAGCAGTTGCATACCGCCAAGGCGGCGGCGGACGGCCTGCAATCCGCATGGCTAGCTCGCGCCGGCTTTACTGGCGCGCGCCAGATCCTGGAAGGCGCGCAAGGCATGGCCGCCGGCATGTCCAGCGATGCCAACCCCGCCGCATTGACCGATGGCCTCGGCACACGCTGGGCGACGGCGGAAACGTCGTTCAAATTCTTTGCCTCGTGCCGCCACACGCATCCAGCCGCCGACGCATTGAAGGCACTGATGCTGCGCGAAGGGCTACGCGCCGAACAGGTCGCCACGATCACGGCGCACGTTCATCAGGGCGCCATCGACGTGCTCGGCCCGGTGGTCAATCCGGCGACGATCCACCAGGCCAAGTTCTCGATGGGCACGGTGCTCGGCCTGGTTGCCGTTCACGCGCACGCCGGTCTGGGCGAGTTCGAACAGCACGCGCTGCAGGATGCGCGCATCGCCGCGTTCCGCGACAAGGTCACGATGGTGCTCGATGAAGAGATCAACGCGGCCTATCCGCGCCAATGGATCGGCCGGGTGACCGTGCGTACCACCGATGGCCGGACGCTCGAGGCGCGTGTCGACGTGCCCAAGGGCGACCCCGATAACACGCTCACGCGGCCGGAACTCGAAGCCAAGGCGATCCAGCTCGGCGCGTTCCGTCACGGCGCATCCGAGACGGAAATGCGCGCGATCATCGCGCGCGTCTGGAGGCTCGAGCAGGAAGCCAACGTCAACGACTGGCTGCCCGCGGCCCGCTGAAACCCACGAGGACACCATGACAACCGCAACCCTCGAACATCTGCGCGAGTGGATCGGCCGCTCGGAGGTCCGTACCGAGACGCTGGCGGCCGAGCCCGTGCATGCGCTCGCCGCAACCTTCGACCTGGACGGCGAAACGCTGGTCCGCCAGCCGTTGCCGCCGCTCTGGCACTGGCTCTACTTCCTGCCGCGCGCGCCGCAGCACACGCTGGGACAGGACGGCCATCCCGCGCTCGGCGGCTTCCTGCCGCCGGTACCGCTGCCGCGCCGCATGTGGGCCGGTGGTGAACTCGAATTCAAGCGCGGACTGCACGTCGGCGACACCGTGACGAAGACATCGACGATCACCGACGTCCAGCACAAATCCGGCCGCACTGGGGAACTGTGGTTCGTGACCGTCGATCATGTCTACAGCGTCGCCGGTGAAATCGCGCTGAGCGAGCGCCACGACATCGTCTACCGCGCCATGCCCGAGCGCGGCCAGCCGCAACCGCCACGTCCGCGCCTGCTTCAAGTGGCCCAGTTCGGCCGTGCACTGCAGGCTGACCCGGTGCTGCTGTTCCGCTTCTCGGCGCTCACATTCAACGGCCATCGCATCCACTATGACCTCGACTATGTCCGTGACGTGGAAGGCTATCCCGGCCTGATCGTGCACGGTCCGCTGCAGGCGATGCTGACGCTCGAACTGCTGCGCCACGAACGGCCCGACGCACGCGTTGCGCGCTTCGGCTTTCGCGGGCTTGCGCCGCTGTTCCATCAGGACACCGTTACGGTCGGCGGGATGGACGATCCCGAATCGCCCGGGAAGGTACTACTGTGGACTGGCGATGGCGCCGGTGGCCAGGCGATGGCGGCGTGGGCGGAAGTGGATAGCTGATCCGCCCCGCCCACCGGCACCGAACATCGGCACCGAACATCGGCACTGAACACCGGGCACTGCGCATCGAACGCTTACGTCGGCAGCGGATTCACGGCGATCATGTACAGCACGGGCTTGTTGCCGCTCTCCTTGCTGCCGAACTGGAACAGCCGCCCGGCGCCGTTGCCGCTCACGCAGAAGGCCACTGTGTCGCGGCCCGCGGCAATCGCCTGATTGACCGCGTCGGTCACCGTGAAGCCTCGGTACTGCTGCTGATTGTCGAGATACAGCGTTGCTTTCGTGCCCTGGCAGGCCGGGGCATTGGTGCCGTTGATCGTCTGCTCAGACCAGTCTGTGGACACGCTGTAGGCGCCGATGTTGACCGCTGCAGTATCCGTCGCATTGCCGCCATAGACCAACAGCACATAGCGCGGCGTGAAGTCGGGGGGCAACGTGACCGCTCCCTCGGGGATCTTGAACTTGACGTAGAAGACCGACGCCGGCGTAGACCCACTGGCCTGTTGCGCATTGAGCGTAGTCGCCGTGCCGTAGTTGCTGGCGCTGCCGGATACAACCGTGGCATCGCCAGACGGTTCATTGTACGAATAGGCCAGTTCATGGTTGCAGACGCGCCCCTTGTTCAGACAGTAGCTGGCCATGAACTGCGCAGCCTGGGCACGCCAGCCCATGAAGAAGTCCCCATGCGCGGTATAGAGCGAACCCCAGAGCTGCTTGACCACCTTGCCCTGCGCATCGAGCTGTGGGTCCAGCGAGAGCTGCACGCCAGTCAGATCGGAAATCTGCCCTAGCCGGTAGGCGATGTTCATGTTCACCTCGGGCAGATGCACCGGATATCCCGATGGACAGTTGCCGTTGCTGTCCGGATAGGCCATGTTGTCGTGACCCCCCATCACCGGCGACAGATTGATCCCATCCCAGCATGTTGGAAAGTTCATGCCGATATTGAATTGGGTACCGGTGGCAGGGTCCGGCACGCAGTTGGTGGGAATGGTGTTGGTATAGCCCCGGCCAGTGCAAAGGAACGAAATGCGCGGGTTGGGCTGCGTGCCATGATGGTCGCCCACCATCATTTTCAGGCCTGGCGGGAACGGCTGCACCACGACATTCTTCGTCGATGGCACCGCCTGGTTCTTGTAGTAGGTCTTTTGATACGTCGGCGCCACCACGGTGCCGTCCGGCAGCTTCAGCGATGGGGCCCAGTAGGCCGTTCCGTCCGCGGCGTTCTCGCAGGTGGTGCCCGATACCGCGAGCAATGATTCCGCCGTGGAATAGGCGTTGGCGGTGGTATTACCGAAAAAATCGTGCTGCATCGCAATGCCCGGTTTGCCGGGATACACGATGGCATCGTCAGGCAGGCGATGCGAATAGTTGCAGACAATGTTGAAACTGCCTTCGCTTACCGTCTGCGCACCGACATGGTCCGCAGACAGCATCACACAGGCAATGGCAAACCCGCACACCCATGACGCTTTCATGATGTCCCTCCTCCGTTGATAACGTCGATGGGGATAAAGCTAGCGCGATGGGCTTGCCATAAGAATGGAAAATGGTGGATGAGCGCGCGCTGACCGCCGCGCACGGAAATACATGGCGGTTGCGCGGTCGAGAGGGCAGCCGAGCGAGGACAGAAAGCGAGTCCGGTCTTCCCGGCCTCGCGTCTCAGCTCTGCCCTGTCAGATCACCAGTTCGATCAGGAACGGGCCGCGGCGCTGGTTGGCCATGCGGAACAGGTCGGCAAACGTTTCCATGTCCACCGCGCGTGCGGCCTCCACGCCCATGCCGTTGGCCATCTTGACCCAGTCCAGGTCGGGGTTGCCAAGGTCGAGCATGTCCATCGCGGTCTTGCCCGGATTCGCGCCCACACCAGCCAGCTCGCCGAGCAGGATGGCGTACTTGCGGTTGGCCAGCAGCACGATCGTCACGTCGAGTTTTTCACGCGCCATGGTCCACAACGACTGCAGCGTGTACATCCCCGAGCCGTCGGCCTGCAGCGCCACCACGCGGCGGTCGGGCGCTGCGATCGCCGCGCCCGTGGCCATCGGCAGCCCGGCGCCGATGGCGCCTCCGGTCAGTTGCAGCCAGTCGTGCGGGGCAGCGTGCACCGTGCCGGGATAGAACGCGCGGCCGAAGCTCACGCTCTCTTCCACCACCACGGCCTGCTCCGGCAGCAGCGCGGTCAGCGTCTGCGCAACGGCCTCGGATGTCACCGCGCCCCTTGCCGGTTGCGCCGGTTGAACCGGTGCCGACGTCAAAGGCGGCAGCGAGGCCAGGCGCGCATCGAGTTCGTCGGCCAGGCGAGCCAGTGCCTCGGCAAGATCCTCTTCGGGGCGAGCCAGCACATGAATGGCCGCATCTTCCGGATACGGGCGCGGCGACTTGCCCGGATAGGCGAAGAACGTCACCGGCACCGGCGCCCCAACCAGAATCACGTTGCGAATGCCGGCCAGCTTCTGGCGCGCGGCGTCGCCCGAGTACGGAATTCGATCGATGGCCAGGTGGCCCCGGCCACGCGTGACACGTGCGTTCGACATCGGCGTGATCAGGCGCGCATCTGTGGCTGCGGCAATGCGGTGTGCATCGGCCAGGGCCCCTGCCCGCAAGGCGCTGCCGGCCAGCACGATCAGGGTGGGCTGGCCACTGCGCAGGATTCGCGCTGCGTTCTGCACCGCATCAGGCGTTACCTTGGGAACCGGCAGCGCCGGCAGCGGCCCGGCAACCTTGCCGCCCGCATCCCAGCAGACATCCGACGGCAGGATCAGGCTGGCTACGCCTCCTGGGGCCGAGCGGGCGGCCCGCACGGCCGCCGCGGCATCCGCGCCGACGGACGCCGCATGCGTGGCGGTGCGAGTCCAGACAGATACGGGACGCGCCCAGCCTTCGGTATCGGCAGTCAGCGGCGCATCGAGCGGGCGGTGATACGTGGCCTGGTCGCCGATGATGTTGACGACAGGCGTTTGCGCGCGGCGTGCGTTGTGCAGGTTGGCCAGGCCATTGGCCAGGCCCGGACCGCAATGGAGCAACGTGGCTGCCGGCTTGTCGGCCATGCGCGCGTAGCCGTCGGCCGCACCGGTGACCACACCTTCGAACAGGCCCAGCACGCAGCGCATGCCGGGAATCCGGTCCAGTGCGGCCACAAAATGCATCTCGCTGGTGCCCGGGTTGGCGAAGCATGTATCGACGCCGCAGGCCAGCAGCGTCTTGACCAGGCTTTCCGCGCCGTTCATCGTG
>JAFAJB010000090.1 GCA_019236395.1 Cupriavidus sp. | reverse complement strand
GAGTACGGCACGCCGGCCGACGAGGAAGCACGCATCAAGATGCGGCAGGACCGCATCGGCCTGGCGGGCGAGGCACGCAACCTGGCCGGCGCGACCAACGGGATCATCGAATCGGTCAAGGCCAATTTCAACTACACCGACTACGAGCACCGCGAACTCGACAACGGCGTGACCGGCACGACGTTCAAGAATCGCGGATGGGACACACGACTGGAGGCCACGCACGGCAAGATCGGCAACATGAGCGGCGTGATCGGCACGCAGTTCGGCCATTCCGATTTTTCGGCGCTGGGCGAGGAAGCCTTCGTACCGAGCACCACCACCGACAACGCCGCGCTGTTCGTCTTCGAGGAGATGCCGCTGGTGTCGTCCGGCGATCTCAAGCTCAATCTGGGCGGCCGCATCGACCACAGCAGCGTCAAGGCCAGCGCCAATGGCAATGACCGCTTCACCGATGGCAACCGCAGCTTCAACGCCGGCAGCGCCTCGGCCGGCCTGTTGTACAAGCTCAACCCGGCATGGACGGTCACGTCGAACCTGTCGTACACGGAGCGCGCGCCGACGTTCTACGAACTCTATGCAAACGGCCCGCACCTGGCCACCAACGCATTCGAGGTCGGCGACCCGAACGCGAACAAGGAACGCGCGACGTCGATCGACCTCGGCATGCGCTTCAAGCAGGGGCCGAACAGCGGCGGCATCTCGGGCTACTACAGCCACTTCCAAAACTATCTGGCGCTGCTGAACACCGGCACGTTCCGCGATGCCGAAGGCAATGTGGTGACCGCCGGTAGCGAAGGCGCGCTGCCTGTGCTGCAGTACACAGGTGTGCCTGCCACGCTGTATGGCTTCGAGGCCGAAGGCAAGGCGCGGCTGGCGCAGAAGATGCTGAACTCTGCCGATACGCTCGATTTCGAGGCCCGGGCCGACTATGTGCACGGCGAGAACCGCAGCAACGGTGAACCGCTGCCACGCCTGGCGCCGCTGCGCCTGGGCGGCGCGCTGGTCTACGCATCCGGCCCGTGGGGCGCGCGCATCAACGTGGACTGGAACGCACGCCAGACCCGGGTGCCTACCGGCGACACCCCGACCGATGCCTACACGATGCTCGGCGTGTCGGTGACGTACAAGCTCAAGATGGCTGGCACGCAGACGCTGTTCTATCTCCGTGGCGACAACCTGACCAACACCGAGGCCCGCAGCGCCACCTCGATCCTGCGCGAGATCGCGCCGCTGCCTGGCCGCAGCGTCAAGATCGGCATGCGCACGATGTTCTGAGCGGTGTAGGTGTCTGTCTCCCCTCTCCCATTTGCATGGGAGAGGGGAGCGCATTACCACGGCTAGCGCGAAGTATCAAATGACTCGGGCACGAGCGAATACACGGCGGCCGCCACGGGCCGCCCGCGCAGGATCAGGCGATTCCGCGCGATGCATTCGAACTCGGCACCGATTTTCTCGGCGACGCCGCGGCTTGCGAGGTTGGTCTCGACTGCCACGATCTCGAGCCGCGTAAGCCCAAGCGCGTGAAACCCGTGGCAAGCCATCATCGTCGCGGCACCGGACGCCAGCCCCTGGCGCTGGTGGCTCTGACGAATCCAGTAGCCGAGATTGCCCAGGTTGTCCTCGCGGCGGATCTGGTTAATGGCCACACCACCGTAAAAGGTATGGCCATCGACCGAGAACACGCCGACGTCGTAGGCCGTGCCCTCCTCCATGTTCGCCGCGCAGCGCGCGAACCACTCCTGGGCGTCATAGGCGTTGTAGTCCGGATGCGCCCACGGCATCCATACGCCCACGGTCGCCATCGACTCGCGCACCGCGGCGACGAAGGGCGCCACATCGCCGGCGCGGAACGGTCTCAGCAGGAAATCCTTACCCCGCAGCGGCAGCATGCTCAGTCCCGGTTGACGACCCGATCGCCTTCGACGGCCAGCGCGCCTGCGCGGGCCAGCGCCTGCAGGGTCTGTTCGAAGACGGCCTCGACCGGCTGCGCGGCCATGAACCGCGCATGAATCCGCTGCATCAGCGGCGTGCCGCACATCCACGCGAACAGTGCGTCGCGCGAAACCGACTGCAGTTCGAGCAGCTTGAACTTCACGAGCACGCGAACGGCATGCGTGGCGTTGCGCAGCGCGTCGCCCTGCAGATAATCGAGCCGGCCCTTCGCACGCGCAACGGCACCCGCCACATCGTCGAACACGCGGCCGTGTCCGGGAATCACGATGCGCGCGTCGAGCGTCTCGATCCGTTCAAGCACCGCGGCCTGCTCGGCGAACCCACTTTCGCCATCGAGCTCGGGGAAGATCACCCCGAAGCCGTTCTCCCAGAGCGCATCGCCCGAGATCAGGATGCGATGCGACGGGGCAAACAGCATCACGGCGTGTGGGTCGTGTCCCGGCGCGGCCACCACTTCCCAGTCGATCCCGCCAAGATGCAGGCGCTCGCCATCGTGCAGTTCGGCATCAAAGCCGAAGCGTGCACATTGCTGGCCCGTGGCCTTGAACGACAACGCGTCCTGATCCCACGACGAGACGGCCGCAGCCTCTGCGGCGGGGATGGCGGTGCGCGGATGCCAGCGCGCCTGCAGTGCGGCATTGCCGCCGCAGTGATCGGAGTGCAGATGGGTGTTGACGATGCGATGCAGGGGCCGGCCAGCGAGCGCAGCCGCCACGAGCGCTTCGGTCTGCGCGGCGTGCGTCACGTAGCCCGTATCGACAAGCGCGGTTTCGCCGCTGGCATCGTCGATGAACAGTACGTTGTTCGCCGAGAGCCAACCGCGCTCGAACACGCGCATCGTCGCTGGCAGTAGCGGTGGCGTGCTCATGCGTCGCTCCCCGCCGGGCACAGGCTCGACACGCGCGCGGGCAGCCGTGCCCAGATGCGGCGGCGTTCGGCGTCGTCGGCCTTTGACCAGCCCGCGATCTCCTCGATCGTGCGCAGGCAGCCTTCGCAAAAGCCGCTCGCCGCGTCCATCCTGCAGACGTTGCGGCACGGCGACGGCACGGGCTCGACGATCTGCGCCGCGGCGGCGCCGCGTACCAGGTCAGCCAGGAGACGGCGTTGCGCGGACGTCATGCCTCGCTCGCCTGCGCAACGTCAGCCACTTCCGCGCCAGTCATCGTCTGGAGCTGTTGCGGCGTCAGGTTGAAGACGGCGTGCGGATGACCGGCAGCCGCCCATACGCTCTCATAGCGGAACAGGTCCTGGTCGAGCAGCATCACAGGCGCGACCGCATGGCCGATCGGGCAGACCCCGCCGATCGCGTAGCCGGTCTTCTCGCGCACGAACTTCGCATCGGCCTTGCCAAGCGCACCTACGCGCGCGGCCACCTTGGCTTCATCGACCCGGTTGCTGCCGCTGGCGATCACCAGCACGGGCAAATCGTCCTGCACACGTCGGAAGATGATCGACTTGGCGATCTCGGCGACGCTGCAACCAAGACCGGCGGCGGCTTCCGCCGAGGTCTTGCCGGTGGCAGGCAGCATCACCACGGGACGGTCGTGGCCGATGCCGGCCAGCAGGTCGGCCACGCGTTGCGCGGCTTCGGGGAGCACGGTGGTTTCGCTCATTGATCCATTCTCCTTCTTGTTTCTTCTGATTGTATTTACTGATCAGACGCAGGCGGTCTCGCCAGCCTGGGCTGCCCACTTGGTGAGCAACGCCCGACCAACGCGCGAGTTGTTGGGGCGGCCGATGGCCTGCGAGATAAAGTCGCCAGCACGCACCACGTCATCGAGCTCGATGCCCGTGTGCAGGCCCATGCCGTGCAGCATGTAGAGCACGTCCTCCGTGGCCACGTTGCCGGTGGCCCCCTTCGCGTACGGGCAGCCACCCAGGCCCGCCACCGATGCATGGAAGATGCCGATGCCGACTTCCAGACTGGCCAGGATGTTCGACAGCGCCTGGCCATAGGTGTCGTGGAAATGGCCCGACAGTCGATCGATCGGAAACTCCGCCGACACCGCGCGCATCACTTCCTGCACCTTCGTCGGCGTGCCGACGCCGATCGTATCGGCGATGTCGATCTCGTCACAGCCCAGCGCGCGCATGCGGCGCACCACGTCGACCACGGCGTGGACCGGCACCTCGCCCTGATACGGGCAGCCCAGCGCGCACGAAATGCTCCCGCGCAGCCGCACGCCTTGTTCCTTCGCGGCTGCGGCCACGGGCTCGAAGCGCGCGATCGACTCGGCGATCGAACAGTTGATGTTCTTCTGCGAGAACGCCTCGCTGGCCGCGCCGAAAATCACGACCTCGTCGGCGCCGGAGGCCACGGCGGCCTCGAAGCCCTTCATGTTCGGCGTCAGCACCGAGTACAGCGTGCCGGGACGCCGCGCGATGCGCGCCATCACGTCGGCGCCGTCGGCCATCTGCGGCACCCATTTGGGTGAGACGAACGACGCGGCCTCGATATTGACGAAGCCCGCGTCGGACAGCTTGTTGACCAGCGCGACCTTGACGTCGGTCGGCACGATAGCCTTCTCGTTCTGCAGGCCGTCGCGCGGGCCGACTTCGACGATCTTCACGTATTGGGGCATTGTCATGTCTGTCTCCTGTTCCCCGGTGAAAGCGTGGCTGCCGTGGGCTAGTAGCCGCGCTGCAGATCCACCACGCCGACGATCGGCTTGCCTGCCTGGAGCAGGCGGATCTTCCCGGCGATCTGCGCGATGCTGTCCTCGCGCAGCGTCAGCGCCGAGATGTGCGGCGTGATCGTGATACGTGGCTCCTGCCAGTAGGGATGATCGGCCGGCAGCGGCTCGGTACGGAATACATCGAGTGTGGCGCCCGCGATCTGGCCGTCCTGCACGGCTGCCAGCAGGTCCTCTTCCACAAGGTGCTGGCCACGCGCCACGTTGATCACATAGGCGCCGTGCGCCAGGCGATACAGCAGGCCAGTGTCGATGATGTCCTCGGTCTCGGGCGTCAGCGGCAGCACGTTGACGAGCACGCGCAAACCATCGAGGAATGCGGCCTGGCCGTCGTCGCCATGGAATGACTGCACGCCCTCCACCGTCTTCGGCGAGCGGCTCCACCCGCGTACCGGGAAGCCGAAGCCAGCCAGCGTGCGCGCGATATGCGAGCCGAGGGTGCCGATGCCCATCACGCCGATCGTGAAATCGGCACGGCGATGCGGCTTCAGGAATTTCCACGTACCGGCCCGCTCCTGCACGTCGTAGGCGTCAAGCTTGCGGAAGTAGCGCAACGCGGCAGCAGTGACGTATTCGCTCATCTGCGCGGCCATGCCCGCGTCGTCGAGCCGGACGATCGGCACCCCGGCGGGCAGCGCCTGCGGGTCGCGGTCGCGCAGGCGCAGGATGCCGTCGACACCGGCGCCGAGATTGAAGACGGCCTTCAGATCGGTGCGGCCACGCAGCATTTCCACCGGCGGACGCCACACCACGGCGTAGTCCACCTGCTGGCCCTGGCTCTCTTCCCAGGTCAGGCATTGCGCTTCCGGCAATACCTCGGCAAAGCCTTCGATCCACGGCGCATAGCGGCCATCCGGCACGTACAGCTGCAACTTCATCTCGACTCCAGTGTGCTTTTCTCTTGTTGGATGAAGCATTTTGGCAGAGGTCGCGCGTCGGCGCTTGGGTTGCGGGAAGGGGTTCCGCATGGCGGATCTCTGAGGGGGCGTGCTTATGGGCGTAGGGGATCAGCGAAAGTGCATTGCATATCGCTCGGTTGGCCTAGTCGGGGGAGAGCGGGGCGTGGCAGGATCGATGGCCCCCAGTGAAAAGAATATTTCAGACAACAAGCCAACTGGAAGAGGTAGAAGCATCATGGATGCATCAAGAATCGCCTGGATCATCGACAACGAAAACCTTCGCTCGGAATTTCACCGGCTCGGTGGCTTTATGTCCCCGGACATCTCGACGCTGCAAATGGTCCGGTACCTGAATCTGGAAGAGGTAACGCGTCGCATCGAGCGCCGCCATGCTCGACTGCGTTTCAATGGCACATCGCTCGCCTGGATTGAAGATGGACGAGTCACGCATCAATGGCCGGCAACCTCTGGCAAGCGGGGATTCTCGGGCCCCGAACATCAACACAAGCGGAGTACGGGCCCAATACTGGCCGGACGCTACACGGCAATGCAATCCCAGTATCAGCGGTGGGATGACCTCAGTCTGATAAGGAAAATTGCCAGCTACTATCCATTTGATACGTGGACGAACTTTCCCGGTGGATCAGTCGCATGGGGAACTCATAGAGTCTGGCTGAAACCACAGGCCGGAACAGAAACGTTTGGCAGATCGGATTTCTCGATACACGGTGGGACCGTTCCCGGGTCGCTTGGATGCATCGACCTGACCAGCGCCTTGCAGGCGTTTATCAAGGAATTCATCTACTACGCAAAGGACATGAGCCTTGACGTCATCTATTAAATGGATTGCCACGGGCCTTCTGGTCTTTTGGGGCATAGCACTCACCGTGGAAATGTGGCACGCCTGGCATTTTCCGGAGCAATATCCGTTCAACGCCGAGGCAGTCGCTGGTGTGTGGGCATACAAATCCCAGCAAAACTATCTCGTGGCCGCTGCGATACATATCCTGCTTACGCCGATTGCCATCGCTGCGGTCCTGATCCAGCGGATGCCCCGATGGCTACGCTGGCTGTGCCTCGGTATGTACTTCGTGGTGCCTTACATCACCAACGGCTGAACGCGCGCTTGCTAGAGATAGAGATAGCTGTTGATGGCTGTCGACGCCACGAAGGGAATGGACCACGCCCATCTCAGCCAGCGGCTTCGCCGGGGTAGCCACAGGCCCACAAGCGCAAAGCAGGCATTGACTATGCCTGTGCCATTGGAATCGTAAAACGCTCTTGCATCCGAGAAGCCGTGCAGTCTCCAGAGCGGCAAATCGGGAGGAAGTCCACTATCGATTTGGCCGCTGACAGACAGCATATCGATGACGCCACCGATCAACGTAATGGCAAGGAGTACGGACCACAGGATCCGTATGCAGCGTTCAGTCACTGACCACACCCGTCTGCGATCAATTTCAGGGACAACGGCGCTCATGCTCCACTCTCGTTTGAGAAACACCGTTGCCACGCTACGGGACGAGCCCTGAACACACTTTGTGCGCGGTCAACGCTCGCGCACGACACATCACACAACGGCCCCCAACGGAGGCGCACACGGCGCGCCTCCATCGCTCCCTCTATCAGCCCGCGTGCCCCTCCGCACGAATACCGAGTCGTGCCAGCAAAGCACGATCGCGCTCTGCCTGCGGATTACCGGTCGTCAGCAGCTTCTCACCATAGAAAATGGAGTTCGCACCCGCCATGAAGCACAGCGCCTGCAGCGCTTCGTCCATGACCTCGCGGCCAGCGGACAGCCGTACCTTCGCGCGCGGCATCGTGATGCGTGCCACAGCAATCGTGCGAACGAACTCGAACGGGTCCAGCGCCTCGGTGCCGGCCAGCGGCGTGCCCTCGATCGGCACCAGGTTGTTGATGGGAACCGACTCCGGGTACGGGTCCATATTGGCCAGTTGCGCGATCAGGCCCGCACGCGCCTCGCGCGTTTCGCCCATGCCCACGATGCCGCCGGAGCAGACGTTGATGCCCGCTTCGCGCACATGGCCGATGGTGTCCAGGCGATCCTGGTAGGTGCGCGTGGTGATGATCTTGCCGTAGTACTCGGGCGAGGTATCGAGGTTGTGGTTGTAGTAGTCCAGCCCCGCCTCCTTCAGCTGCTGCGCCTGTTCGGCCTTGAGCATGCCCAGCGTCATGCAGGTTTCCATGCCCAGCGCCTTCACCTCGCGCACCATGTCCATCACCGGCTCCAGGTGGCGGTCCTTCGGGCTGCGCCAGGCGGCGCCCATGCAGAAGCGCGTGGCGCCGTTGGCCTTGGCGGACTTGGCGGCATCGAGCACGGCCTCCAGGTCCATCAGCTTCTCGGCCTTCACACCGGCCTCGTGGTGCGCGCTCTGCGAGCAGTAGCCGCAATCCTCTTCGCAGCCACCGGTCTTGATCGACAGCAGCGTCGACAGTTGCACGGTGTTCGCATCGAAGTTCTCGCGCTGCACTTGCTGGGCGCGGAACAGCAGGTCGTTGAACGGCAGTGCAAACAGTGCGGCAACATCGTCGACACGCCAGGCATCGCCTTCCTTCGGCGCGGCGGCCGCGATGTTGCGGGCCGACTGGCGCAGCGATTCGGGGGAGACGGTGGCGATGGTGTAGTGGGTTCGTTGCGTCATGATCGATTGAGGGTTCGGTTGGGGCAGCTCACGCGCGATGCGCGGCGGCATTGTTATGGGAGACGACGGGTGCCACGCCGGACAGCAGCGGCGCGAGGTCGAGGTATTGGGCGGCAACGGCCGGCGCGACCTGCCAGGGCAGCTCGCCGAGCATCGGCGCGTCGATTGCATCCTGCAGCGTGACGATGTTCTCGGTGGCCAGCAGCATCTCGGGATCGATGCGATTGGCGATCCAGCCGGCAAGCTTCAGTCCACGCGCCCGGATCGCTTCGGCGGTCAGCATTGCGTGGCTGAGGCAGCCCAGGCGGATGCCAACCACCATGATCACCGGCACGTCGAGCATCGCGGCCAGGTCCGCCGTGTTCCAGCGCACGGCGCCGACATCGAGCGGCACGATGAATCCGCCCACGCCTTCGACAACCACTGCCTCGGCACGCTGGCTCAGCGACTCGAATGCCTCGCGAATCGGCTTGCGCGTGATACGCACGCCTTCCAGCGCGGCGGCCAGGTGCGGCGATGCCGGGGTGTGAAAGAAGAACGGGCACATCTCTTCCTGCGGCACGATCACCGAGCCTGCTGCGCGAAGCTGATCGACGTCGTCGTTCTGCCAGTGATCGTCGAGCCATTCGCCGCCAGCGGCAACGGGCTTCATGCCCACCGTGCTGTAACCCGCCTCGTGGAGCGCATGCAGCAGCGTGGCGGTTGCATGGGTCTTGCCCACGCCGGTATCGGTGCCGGTGATGAAGCAGGCGAAACGCTCCGGCCTGTTGGCGATGACCGTCATGCGGCCTCCTGGTGCCGCTGCGGCATCGCGCGTGCGATCGCCTCCAGCAGCCGCTGCACATCTGCCACCGTATGCGACGCCGACAGCGTGATGCGCAGCCGCGCGGTTCCCGCAGCCACCGTCGGCGGCCGGATCGCGCCAACGCGAATGCCATCGGCTTCGAGCGCGGCCGACAGCGCCAGCGCTGCCGCGTTGTCGCCGATGATCAGCGGCTGGATGGCCGTCTCGCTCTCGCCGAGCGTCCAGCCCGCCTGTGCTGCAAGCGCGCCGAGTCCGGCACGCAGTTGTGCGATCAAATCGGCCAGATGGGCACGACGGGAGTGGCCTTCTTCGCCGGCGATGATGTCGAGGCTCGTCAGCAACGCATGCGCGACGGCCGGCGGCGCGGCCGTGGTGTAGATGTACGGGCGCGCCGTGTTGACGAGATGCTCGATGATCGTCTCGTGCGCGGCCACGAATGCGCCCGCCACGCCGGCCGCCTTGCCGAGCGTGCCGACATAGACCAGCCGCTCCGAGCGCAGGCCCAGGTGTTCGAACACGCCGTGGCCGTTTTCGCCGAGCACGCCGAAGCCGTGCGCATCATCGACGATGATCCACGCGTCGTGGCGCTCCGCCACTTCCAGCAGCGCGGCAAGCGGCGCGATGTCGCCATCCATGCTGAACACGCTGTCGGTCACGATCAGCTTCAGTTCGCTCGCGCTGGCGGCCAGCAGTGCGTCCAGCGCCTTGGTGTCGCCATGCGGATAGCGCTGCACGTCAGCACGTGCCAGGCGTGCGCCATCGATCAACGAAGCATGGTTCAGGGTCTCGCAGAACAGCGTCGCGCCGGCGGTGCCGAGCGACGTCAGCACGGCCAGGTTTGCCATGTAGCCGGTGCAGAAGTACAGCGCCTGCGCCTGCGGAATGTACGGGGCCAGCCAGCGCGCCAGTTCGTGTTCGAGCTGTGCATGCGCAAGCGAATGGCCGCTGACCAGATGCGATGCGCCGCTGCCCGCGCCGTAGCGATGCGCGCCTTCGGCCAGCGCATGGGCGATCGATCCGTGATCGGCCAGGCCAAGGTAGTCATTGCTGCAGAACGTGAGCAACGGCGTGGGCGTGGCGTCGACTGCGCCGACCGACTGGTGCGGCGCGCAGGCCGTATGGGCGATGCGACGACGGCGCGTCAGCGACTGGGCCTCGCGTTCCGCGGCGGCGCGTTTCAGGTGATCAAGCAGCATGGCGTGCGTCCTCCGCCGGAACCAGCACTGCCTGCAGCGTGTCCAGCAACTGTTCGCCGAGCCAGTTGGCCAGTTCGGCATCGAAAACATACGGCGGCATCACGTAGAGCGTGTGCCCGATCGGCCGCGCCAGGACGCCGCGTTCGCGCGCCGCCAGATGGAAACGCGCGGCAAAGTTCGCGCCTGCCGCGTCCGCATCGATATCGGCCGCCCAGATCAGTCCGCGCTGGCGCACGTTGGTGACACGCGGATCGGCGGCGATGCCCGCCATGGCGTTGGCGAGCCATTGCGCACGCTCGCGGTTCCGCGCGAGCACATCGTCGGCGGCAAACAGGTCGAGCGTGGCCAGCGCCGCGCGGCACGCGAGCGGGTTGCCGGTGTACGAATGCGAATGCAGGAAGCTGCGCGCGATGTCGTCGGCGATGAACGCCCGCTGGATCTCCGGGCGCGACAGCACCAGCGACAACGGCAGGTAGCCGCCCGTGATGCCCTTCGACAGGCAAAGGAAATCGGGCCAGGCGTGGGCGGGCACGGCATCACCGCCGCGCGCCTGCTCCCACGCGAAGAACGTGCCGGTGCGGCCACAGCCCACCGCGATCTCATCGGCGATCAGGTGCACGCGGTAGCGATCGCACAGCGCGCGTGCGCCTTCAAGATACGACGGGTCGTACATCGCCATGCCGGCCGCGCCCTGCACCAGCGGCTCGACGATCAGCGCGGCAATATGGCCCGCGCGGTCGCGCAGCAGTGCTTCGAGTTCAGCCAGCGCGCGAGCCGCCACGTCGGCGGCGGTTTCACCGCGTGTGGCCTGGCGCGCATCGGGAGACATCACCACGTGGGCGCGGCGCGTGAGTGGGTCGTACGCATCGCGGAAGATTTCCACATCGGTCACCGCCAGTGCGCCCACCGTTTCGCCGTGATAGCCGTGGCGCAGGCAGACGAACTCGCGCTTGGCCGACAGGCCCGTGTTGCGCCAGTAGTGGAAGCTCATCTTGAGCGCGATCTCGACGGCCGATGCGCCATCGGACGCATAGAACACATTGCCGAGCGCGCCACCGGTGAGCGCCGCCAGGCGCTCGGCTAGCTCCACGGCCGGCTCGTGCGTGCAGCCGGCCAGCATCACGTGTTCCAGCGTCTGCAGTTGCGCAGTGAGCGCGGCATTGATGACCGGATTGGCATGGCCGAACAGGTTGACCCACCACGAGCTGATGGCGTCGAAATGGCGTTTGCCGTTGGCGTCGATCAGCCAGGGTCCTTCGCCACGCACGATGGCCAGCGGCGGCTCGTTGGCGCCTGCATCGGGACGCAGGCGCGTGCATGGGTGCCACACGGCGCGCTGACTGCGCGCCGCGAGCGACGTGTCACCGCCTTCGGGATTGGGGACAGGATGTGTCAAAGGGACTCTCCTATGATTGCCCGTCCGTGTTCGCGCTGGTCACTGGGAGGCCGGGGCACGCGGAACTGCCGGACGGATGGGAGTGCTCATGGTAGAAAGGTCCCTACCCGGTTGGCAAACCAACCGCAATCGGCATGATGGGTGCGATTTCGCAGACGTTGCGCGATCTTGTCACCCGCAGTGCTGCACACATCGCCCCAGCACCGCGTTCTCGCCGATAACTTCGGCTAACGCTATCTAAAAAATTTGTCGCATTGGATGCGCTGCACCCTCTCCCCCGCCCCTCTCCCGCGCGCGGGAGAGGGAGGACAACCGCGAGCATTTCAAATACTGTCTGCTTGCTCCCCTCTCCCGCATGCGGGAGAGGGGTTCGGGGAGAGGGCAAGCGCCTGAATCGCTACAGCTACAGCTACTACTGCTATCGCTATTGCGGCTTCCACGAAGGCGCGCGCTTTTCCAGGAACGAACGCACGCCCTCGCGCCCTTCGTCAGACGCGCGGATCGCCGCGATCCGATTGGCGGTATCGGCCAGCAGGTCGTTGTCGATGTCCTGTCCTGCCACTTCCTGCACCAGCCGCTTGCTTTCGCGCACCGCATTTGGGCTGTTGGCGACCAGCGTGGCGGCAATCTCGGCCACCTTCGCATCAAGGCCCGCCGCTGGCACCACGGCATGGACAAAACCGAGCCGCAGGGCCTCCGCCGCATCGAAACGCTCGGCGGTGATGAAGTACCGGCGCGCAGCCTGCTCGCCCATCGCGCGGATCACATACGGGCTGATCGTCGCCGGCAGCAGGCCAAGGCGGGCCTCCGACAGGCAGAAATTCACTCCCTCGGCCGCCACGGCGATATCGCATGCCGCCACCAGACCCATGCCGCCGGCGTAGGTGTCGCCTTGTACGCGGGCGATCACCGGTTTCGGGCAGACCCAGATCGTGTACAGCATCTGCGCCAGCGTCAGCGCGTCGGCACGGTTCTCGTCATTCGAGTAACCGGCCATCTTCTTCATCCAGTTCAGGTCCGCCCCGGCGCAGAAGGCCGGACCATTGCCGGCCAGCACGATCGCGCGCACTTCAGGGGTATCGCCAAGTGCGCGGAATGCACCGGTCAACTCGGCGATGACGGTCTCATTGAACGCATTGCGCACGTCGGGCCGATTGAGCGTGACCGTCGCAACGTGGCGTTCGGCGGTAACCGTAAGCGTGGTGAATTGCATGTCTCCTCCGAATAACCGATATGAACTGGTTTGAACTGAATCAGGATCTTCTGTGCCTGGCGCTGGCCGTGCCTCGCGTGACCGGCTCTTCGTCTGGCGGCTCCACGTCGAACGGCAGTCCCAGCTCGCGGAAGAATGCCTCGACTTCCGGAAGCCACACACCATTGCCCGCGAGTTCGCCGAATAGCCGATGCGAGTCGCCATCGAACTCGCCGATATCGACAAAGCGCGTGTCAGTGGCGGCGCCCGTCACATTGGCCTTGTAGCTGTTGAACATGCGCTCCGGCAGCGGCCAAGGCCAGAAGCTGTCGTTATCGCCATAGACCCAGAGCGATGGATAGCGGGCACCGCGGCCGTAGTCTCCGAATGCATCGACGAGGTTGTTTTCCCAGCCGTTGCAATTCTCGTTGCGCAGCCCGCCCGCAAAATTGACCACGCCGACCACGCCCGGATAACCGATCGTCGATAGGGCCATCGTCGACAGACCACCGTATGACTGGCCGATGACGATGATCCGTGTCGGGTCGACGTAGGGCTGCTGAACAAGGTAGTCGAGCGCGGCGATCACGTCCTCGGCCTGCGCCATGCCGCTCGCGCCTACATCGCAGCTTCCGCCCACATACTTGCCGCCCGATTTCGAGAAGCCCTGCCGCATCGGCAGCGCCACGACATAGCCGCGCCGCACGAACTCCGCCGTCTGCGCGGCAAAGCGTGCGCGCCGCTGGAATGCAGGCTTGCCCGGCGACTTGCCGTGGTTGATGACCACCAGCGGCCTGCGTCCTTCACCGGGCGGCCGGAAAATCGTCGTCTCGATATCCACCGTGTCCTCTGGTCCAACCTTCGGCACCATCACGACCTGCTCGATCGTTCTCGCGGGCAGCGCCACCTGGGCGACGGCCGAGTCGCCCCATGCCAGGCACGCAAGCGCGGCGACGATGCAACAGACGGAGGAAACAACGCGAGACTTCACAACCAACCTTCTTCAGAAAACGCTACAGGCGCAGTGCGCCGAATTTGCGGTCGCCGCCGGTCAGGCCGGCTCCCGCAGATCACCGTCCACGTAGAGCCAGCGCGCCGGCTCGCCCTCCGCCCGGGGCTCGAACACAAAACGGCTCAATTCATGCAAGCGATGCGCGCGGCCGCCGACCTTGTAGCGGGCGATGAACTCGACCGTGGCGTGCGTATCGTCCTGCTGCGCGTGAGATTTCACTGTCAGGCCGAGCCACTGCGTGCCACCATCGGGCGACAGATCGCCCGGGCAGGTGGAGGCGTGCCAGGTCTGGCGCAGCCAGTCCACGTTGCCGAGCACATAGGCGCTATAGCGCGACCGCATCAGCGCCTCGGCCGTGGGCGGCAGGGCTTCGCCGCGATGGAAGCGGCCACAGCACGCATCAAAGGCACCGTTGCCGCACGGACACGGCGACTGGCCCGCACCGGCCTGCCGCTTCTTTGTCATCCGATCAGCTCCGGCAACTCGCGCATGTCGTTGAAGATCGTTGTGGCGCCGACTGCGCGCAGCGCATCGGCGTCGTTGCGCGCGGCATAGCCGAACACGGTCATGCCTGCTGCCACGCCCGCCGTGGCGCCGGTCGGGCTGTCCTCGATCACCGCGCAGCGCGACGGCTCGACACCCATCGTGCGCGCGGCGAGCAGGTACACGTCAGGCGCGGGCTTGCTGTGCTCGACCTCGGTTGCCGAGAAGATGTGCTCGCGTGCGGCGTCGTCCGTGAACAGTTCCACCAGCTTCGTGTGATTGAGCTGCAGCTTGACCTTGATGCGGTCTGCACCAGACGCCACGCACACCGGCAGGCCACGCGCCTTGATGGCCTCGATAGCCTCACGGACGTGCGGCACGGCCTCCAGCTCCTCGATGAGCGCGGCGTCGCGACGCACGAACCATTCCGACAGGAAGTTCCTGGGCAGCGGCTTGCCAAGGCGTGCCTCGATATTCCCGAGTTCGTCGCGCACGGCACGGCCGAGGAACCACTGCGTGGATTCCTCGAGCGTGATATCGATGCCAAGCTCGTTAAGCACGCGGTTGAGCACACGGTGGACGATGGGCTCGCTATCGACGAGCACACCGTCGCAATCGAAGATCACGCAATCGAAGCGTGCGGCCTGGTTTGCTGCGGTCATGCGGGTTTCTTTTCCTTGTTGATGTCGTTGCCGCCGACGGCGCGCAGTTCGGTCTGCCGTCGGCTCTTCAGGTGGGCCTCCACCTGCTCGAAGCGGTCGAAGCCCCAGAACGGTTCGCCGTCGACGATCACGAACGGCGAGCCGAACACGCCCTTGGCCATCGCCACTTCGATCTCGGCCTTGAGCTGGTCCTTGATCTGGTAGTTCGTGGCGCCCTCGTTCATGGCGATCGGGTCGATGCCGAGCGGCTCGGCCAGCCGGGCCAGCTCGGCGGGTTCGGCAATGTTGATGTCATCGACGAACAGCGCGCGATAGACGGCCTTGGCGAACGCCGTGGCCACGTCCGCGCCGTGTTGGTTCTGGAGCCACAGCATTGCACGCGCGGCGTGTTGCGTCGGCAGCGGAAAATGCGCGGGCCGCTTGTAGTCGATGTTGTGAAACTGCGCGGTGCGCTCGAAATCACGCCACGAGTACTCGCCCTTCATCGGAATGCTTGGCAGCGGCGCCGATCCGGTGGTCTTGAACACGACGCCCAGCAGGATCGGATGCCAGGCCACATAGCGGCCGTACTTCTGGGCGATATCGTCGATGCACGTGCTGGCAAAGTAGCCGTAGGGCGAGGAGAAATCGAAGTAGAAGTCGATGGGGGCGCTCATCGCAATATGCTCCGGTTCACGGATAACGGTTGGGGGAAACTGCGGCTTGCTGCTGTTCAGCCTAGCGCGCGGGCGATCAGGATCTTCTGGATATCGCTGGTGCCTTCATAGATCTGGCATACGCGCACATCACGATAGATCCGTTCGACCGGGAAATCGTTCACATAGCCGTAGCCGCCGAACACCTGGATGGCGTCCGAGCAGACGCGCTCGGCCATCTCGCTGGCAAACAGCTTGGCCATGGCCGCTTCCTTCAGGCATGGGCGGCCAGCGTCCTTGAGCGCCGCAGCGTGCCACACCATCTGGCGCGCCACATCGATCTGCGTGGCCATGTCGGCCAGCCGGAACTGCACGGCCTGGTGCTGGAACAAGGGTTGTCCGAAGCTCTCGCGTTCCTTCGCATAGGCCAGCGCGGCCTCGAACGCGGCGCGGGCCATGCCGATGCTCTGAGAGGCAATGCCGATGCGGCCGCCCTCGAGACCGGACAGCGCCATCTTGTAGCCCGCGCCTTCCTCGCCGAGCATGTTCGCGGCCGGAATCCGGCAATCCTCGAACACGATCTGCGCGGTATCGGAGGAATGCTGGCCGAGCTTGTCCTCCAGGCGCGCGACGATGTAGCCCGGCGCCGAGGTCGGCACCAGGAACGCGCTGATGCCGCGCTTGCCGGCGGCCTTGTCGGTCACGGCCATCACGATCGCCACGTCGGCATGCTTGCCGCTGGTGATGAACTGCTTCACGCCGTTGAGCACGTAGTGATCGCCATCACGCGTGGCCGTGGTGCGCAGCGCGGCGGCGTCCGAGCCGACGTGCGGCTCGGTCAGGCAAAACGCGCCGAGCATTTCGCCGCGCGCCAGCGGCACCAGCCACTGCTGCTTCTGCGCATCGTTGGCGAAGGCCATCAGCATGCTGCACACGGGGCAGTTGTTGACGCTGATGACGGTGGACGTACCGCCGTCGCCAGCCGCGATTTCTTCCAGGATCAGCGCCAGCGACAGGTAATCGAGCCCGGCGCCACCGAGCGCTTCGGGCACGGCCACGCCATAGGCGCCCAGCCGGGCCAGTTCCTTGTGCACATCCTTCGGAAACGTCTTTTCACGATCCCACTGCGCCGCCTGCGGCGCGATGATGTCCTGCGCGAACTGCCGCACGGCGTCGCGGATCATTTCCTGTTCGGGGGTCAGCAGCATGTCTTGTTACCAGGTCTCTTACCAGGGAATTGGTGTGCCGTCGTAATTGTGGAAGCTGCCGTTGTCGTGGCGCGTGACGCCCGCCAACACGCGACGCATGCCGGAAACGCTCTGATGCGGGGTGATATCGGCCTTCGGACCGCCCATGTCGGTCTGCACCCAGCCCGGATGCAGGGCCACGCAGATCGCGTGGCGTGCTTCGAGCGAAATCGCTTTCAGGGCCGCGTTGGCCGATGCCTTGCTGACCCGGTAGAGCCAGCTCCGGTTGCTGTCCATCGCGCCGATGCTGCCCATGCGCGATGACAGCACCGCCAGCACGCCACCGCGGCCGTGGTTGCCGTTCTCGACGAACGGCAACAGCAGCGGCAACGCCATCATCGGTCCGAGCACGTTGGTATGCATCACGGCATCGAAGTCCTCGCGCGTGACCGGCTCCGCCGTTTCGGAGCGCGGGCCGATCACACCGGCGTTGTAGATCGCCACGTCGAGCGTCTCGCCATCGAGCTTCCAGCCCAGCCCCGCCAGGGCGGCCGCATCGGTCAGGTCGAGCTTGTGCGCCTCCGCGCCAAGCGCCTTGAGTGCGGCCACGCCTTCATCACTGCGCGCGGCCGCGATGACGCGCCAGCCATCGGCGCGATACTGCCTGACAAATTCGAGACCAAGGCCGCGTGAGGCGCCGAGGACGAGAGCGGTGGGCATGGTCAGCCTCCTTTTGACGTTCGGGTGCGAATCAGTAGATTTCGATGCCGACCGCAGTGGCTTCGCCGCCGCCAATGCAGAGGCTGGCCACGCCGCGCTTGCCACCGGTCTTGCGCAGCGCGCCGATCAGCGTGGTCATGATGCGCGCGCCGGATGCGCCGATCGGGTGGCCGAGCGCGCAGGCGCCGCCGTGGATATTGACCTTGTTGTGCGGGATGTCGAGATCGTGCATCGCGGCCATCGGCACCACGGCGAAGGCCTCGTTGATCTCGAACAGATCCACGCTCGTGCTGGTCCAGTCGAGCTTGCGGTAGAGCTTGGCGATGGCCTCCACCGGCGCGGTGGTGAACCAGCCCGGCGCCTGCGCGTGCGAGGTGTGTCCCAGCATGCGCGCGATCGGCACCAGCCCGAGCGACTTCGCAGTGGATTCGCGCATCATCACCAGCGCGGCGGCGCCGTCACTGATCGACGACGACGATGCGGCGGTGATCGTGCCATCCTTGGCGAAGGCCGGCTTCAGCGACGGAATCTTGTCGACCTTGATGCGGCGCGGACCTTCGTCGGTATCGACGACCGTATCACCGCCCTTGCCCGACACCGTTACCGGCACGATCTCCCAGCGGAAGTCGCCCAGCTCGGTGGCGCGTTGTGCGCGACGTACCGACTCCATCGCAAATGCATCCTGCTGCTCGCGCGTGAACTGGTACTTTGCGGCGCAGTCCTCGCCGAAGGTGCCCATTGCGCGGCCCTTGTCATACGCGTCCTCGAGGCCGTCGAGCATCATGTGGTCGTAGATCATGCCGTGACCGATGCGATAGCCGCCGCGTGCCTTCGGGATCAGGTATGGCGCGTTGGTCATGCTTTCCATGCCGCCAGCCACGGCGATGTCGAACGATCCGGCCAGCAGGCCATCGTAGACACTCATCGCCGCGCGCATGCCCGAGCCGCACATCTTGTTGACGGTGGTGCATGCCACGTCGAGCGGCAGGCCGGCGCCAAGCGCAGCCTGCCGCGCGGGGGCCTGGCCCTGCCCGGCCGGCAGCACGCATCCGAACACCACCTCCTGCACCTGGTCCGGCCTGATACCGGCACGCTCGACCGCGGCGCGGATCGCCGTGGCGCCGAGCTGCGGCGCCGTCAGACTGCTCAGTTCACTCTGGAACGCACCCATCGGGGTACGCGCGGCAGAAACGATAACGACTGGATCTTGATGCATGTCTGTCTCCTGAAGCAGGGGGTGGGGCTTCGGTGGTTGGGCTCAGCGAATCGATGCTTGTGGCGGATCGCCGTACTGACGCAGGGCAGCGGCAATCTGCTCCTGCAATTCCTCGTTGTTGTTGGCGGCCATTCCAAGGTCGCGCAGCAGGCCGTCGGACACGCCGTAGACCCAGCCGTGCACGGTCACGAGCTGTCCGCGCGCCCAGGCGTCCTGGACCACGGTGGTCTGGCAGACGTTGTTGACCTGCTCGATCACGTTCAGCTCGCACAGGCGGGTGTGTGCATCGTCCTCACGCAGCACGGTGCCCAGATAGGCCGAGTGCTTGTCGGCCACGTCCTGCACGTGGCGCAGCCAGTTGTCGGCCAGGCCGATACGCTGGCGCTTGAGTGCCACGCCCACGCCGCCGCAGCCATAGTGGCCGACCACGGTGATGTGGCGCACCTTGAGCTCGTCGACTGCGTATTGCAGCACCGACAGCGCGTTCAGGTCGCTGTGCGAGATCACGTTGGCGATGTTGCGGTGGACGAAAACCTCGCCCGGGGCCAGGCCCAGGATCTGGTTGGCAGGCACGCGGGAGTCCGAGCAGCCGATCCACAGGTACTCGGGCGCCTGCTGGTTGGCCAGGCGCGTGAAGAACGTCGGGTCTTCCGCGTTGACGCGGTCTACCCAATCGCGGTTGTTGCGGAACAGTTGGGCGATAGCGTCACTCATGCTGCCCTCCTTGGCTCTTCGGTTGCGTGGCCGGCTGCGCCGGCGCCGTAGCGGTGGATGAAGCGTTCTTTAGTCTGGTACGCGAAGAAGTCATGAACGTGGCCGGCCAGGAGCCGGTCTTTGTGGTGCTGCCACATCGCAGCGTCAAAGAAATCGGGGTGGTGCCGCATGAATGCGGCGCGCACGCGCGGATCGCCCAGCAGGAACGTGCCGTAGGTCTCCGGAAAGATGTCGTGCGGATGTACGGTGTACCACACCTCGCCCGACATTTCCTCTTCTTCGTTGCGTGGCTCGGGCACGCGGCGGATATTGCAGTCGGTCAGGTACTCGATCTCGTCGTAGTCGTAAAAAACCACGCGGCCATGTCGGGTAACGCCGAAGTTCTTGTAGAGCATGTCCCCGGGAAAGATGTTCGCGGCGATCAGCTCCTTGACGGCATTGCCATACTCGAGGATGCCGTGGTCCACCTGTTCGTCCGTCCCCTCGTGGAGCCAGATGTTCAGCGGCGTCATGCGGCGCTCGATATAGACATGGCGTACGACGATCTCGTTCTCGCCGTCCTTGCTGCGCTGGTACTCGATCATCGACGGTGCGTGCTGCTCCAGTTCGCGCACCAGTGCATCGTCGAAGCGCGACAGCGGAAAGGCCACGTCCGAGTATTCGAGCGTATCGGCCATGCGGCCGACGCGGTCGTGCTGCTTGACGAGCTGGTACTTCGATTTCACGAGCTCGCGCGTGGTCTCCTTCGGCGCCGGGAAGAAGTCGCGAATCACCTTGAACACGTACGGGAACGACGGCAGCGTGAACACCAGCATCACCAGCCCCTTGATGCCGGGCGCGCTGATGAACTTGTCCGACGAGTGCTGCAGGTGATGCAGGAAGTCCCGATAGAACAGGTTCTTGCCCTGCTTCTGCAAACCCAGCGACGTGTAGATCTCCGCCCGCGACTTGCGCGGCAGAAGGTCGCGCAGGAACGTGACGTAGGCCGACGGAATCTCCATGTCGACCATGAAGTAGGCGTGCGCGAACGAGAACAGGATCAGTATCTGCTCCGGGCGCAGCAGCACGGTGTCCAGCACCAGCTTGCCCGAAGGCCCGTGGATGATCGGTATCACCAGTGGATAGCTCTTGTCGCCGTTGAGCACACGGCCGATGATGAACGCGGTCTTGTTGCGGAAGAACAGCGACGACAGCGTATGCACCTGGAAATTCTGCGCGGTGCGGAAGTCGCCAAAATGCTCGGTGATTGCCCGGACCACGTAGCCGATATCGCGCTTGAGGTCTTCGAACGGAAGCTCGAGCTGGAAGTTGTGCACGACCCGCTCGAAGCAGGCCGCCATGCCTTCGCGGCTGCCGGGGTAGTAGGCGCGATAGGTCGGCTTGGTGGGCGACTCCTCGTTCTCGATGTACTCGGTCGAGATCGCCGGACGCACGAAGATGAAATCGTTGTTGAAGTACGAGCGGTGCTGTATGCGCGTGAAAACCGAGTTGAAGAACGTCTCGGCCAACTCCGGCTGGTGGTGATTGGTCAGCAGGCCGATGTAGTGCAGCTTGATCTGCTGCCAGATCCCGTCCTCGATCCGTTCGGCGTCGTACTCATCCTGCAGCGTCACGATCGTTTCGTGCACACGCTGGTTGTAGAACGCGATGCGGTCGCGTTGCAGTTGCTGCAGGCCGTGCCAGTCTCCGGCCTCGAAGCGCGCCTTGGCCTCGATGCTGACTTCGCGGAACAGCCGGTAGTGCGTGTCGAAGCCGTCCAGCATGGTCCGCGCCACATCGTAGGCAATCTGCGACGAGAGCAGCTTGGGGAAGTGGGACATGGATTGGAAGCGCGGAGGCTTGGGACGGGCGGCGGTCTGGAGATTGTAAAGGCGTTCGGCACTTGCCTCGGGGTCTACCGAACGCCTCTTGCATCACTTTCAGGCCTACTTCGTTTCAGCGAACAGCTCGCGGCCGATCAGCATGCGGCGGATTTCCGAAGTGCCGGCGCCGATCTCATACAGCTTGGCGTCACGCCACAGGCGGCCGACCGGGTACTCGTTGATGTAGCCGTTGCCGCCCAGGATCTGCACCGACTCGCCGGCCATCCAGGTGGCCTTTTCCGCCGTGTACAGGATCACGGCGGCGCAGTCCTTGCGCACCTGGCGCACGTGGTCAGTCCCCAGCGCATCGAGGTTCTTGCCCACGGTGTACAGGTAGCTGCGCGCGGCCTGCAGCGTGGTGTACATGTCGGCGACCTTGCCCTGGATCAGCTGGAATTCGCCGATGCTCTGGCCGAACTGCTTGCGGTCGTGGATATACGGCGTGACCACGTCCATGCAGGCCTGCATGATGCCGACCGGGCCGCCCGACAGCACGGCGCGCTCGTAGTCCAGGCCGCTCATCAGCACACGGGCACCGCCATTCTCGGCACCTAGGATGTTCTCCACCGGGACTTCCACGTCCTGGAACACCAGTTCGCCGGTGTGCGATCCGCGCATGCCGAGCTTGTCCAGCTTCTGCGCGACCGAGAACCCCTTCATGCCCTTTTCGACGATGAAGGCGGTCATGCCGCGTGCGCCCAGTTCAGGCTCGGTCTTGGCGTAGACCACCAGCACGTCGCAGTCCGGGCCGTTGGTGATCCACATCTTGGTGCCGTTGAGCACGTAGCGGTCGCCCTTGAATTCGGCGCGCAGCTTCATGCTGACCACGTCCGAGCCGGCATTCGGCTCGCTCATGGCGAGCGCGCCGATCCAGTCGCCCGAAACCAGCTTCGGCAGGTACTTCGCCTTCTGGGCGGCCGTGCCGTTGCGGTGGATCTGGTTCACGCACAGGTTCGAATGGGCGCCGTAGGACAGGCCGACCGATGCCGACGCGCGACTGATCTCCTCCATCGCGATCATGTGCGCCAGATAACCCATATTGGCGCCGCCGTATTCCTCGGCCACCGTGATGCCCAGCACGCCGAGGTCGCCCATCTTCTTCCAGGCGTCCATCGGGAACTGGTCGGTCCGATCGATCTCGCCCGCGCGCGGTGCGAGTTCGGCTTGCGCCCAGCTACGCACGGATTCGCGAAGCATCTCGATGTCTTCGCCGAGGTCGAATCTCAGGCCGGGGAGTTCGGTCATGGTGGTGTCTCCTGTTGTATCGATGAGGATCGGTGTCAGGTATTGTATTGACGTTTACGTAAACGTCAATTAAAAGTCGTGCACCGTGCCGCCGGGATGGCGGATTCAGGCGGAATGGGTCTTGTCGCCCGCATGATGCGCAGCCAGCAGCGCTTTGCACTGGCGCTCGTGCTGGTCGATTTCGGCTAGCTGGGCCTGCAGGTCCTCAAGCTGACGCTCGAGCGTGCCGCGATGCTGCCCCAGCAGGTGCAGGAAGCGTTCAAGTTGCGGCGCGGTATCGCGCGGCGACTCGTACAGATCCAGAATTTCGCGGATTTCGTTGAGAGTGAGCCCTAACCGCTTGCCTCGCAGCGTAAGCTTCAGGCGGGTGCGCTCACGGCCGTTGTAGACGCGTTTGCGGCCGCTCGGGCCTTCGCGGTCGGGCGCCAGCAGGCCCTGGTCCTCGTAGAACCGGATCGCACGCGGTGTAATGTCGAATTCGCGCGCGAGATCGGTAATCGTGTAGGTGGCGGAAGATGGCAGTGCCGACATGGTGTCGTCCGGTAAAAGTGAACGGTCGTTCGTTGCGCAATCAACTTTTCGTCTAAGATGACAAGCACAAAACGCAGATTGACGTTAACGTTAGCGTCAAGTCTAGCGCCTGACAACGACCAGAGACAGCCCCATGAACGCACTCGAACACCAGCTTCAATACCCGTTTGGCGAAACCATGCCCGAACCGGGGGCCCGGCAGGAAGTGGCGCCTGGGGTGTACTGGCTGCGCATGCCGCTGCCGTTCGCGCTGGACCACATCAATCTCTGGCTGCTGCGTGACCGCATCGACGGGCGCGACGGGTGGACGATCGTCGATTGCGGTATCACCAACGACACCATCAGGGCCCACTGGGAAACCATCTTCGCCAACGAGCTCGAAGGCCTGCCCGTGCTGCGCGTGCTGGTCACGCACTGCCACCCGGACCATGTCGGCCTGGCGCACTGGCTGTGCAAGCATTGGGATGTGCGGCTGTGGATGAGCCTGGGCGACTACATGTCGGCGCGCGTGATGGCTGGTGGTTCTGGCGTGGGCTCCAATGCGGGCGGCGACTTCGCGGCCAGCCACTTTGCACGCCACGGCCTGACCGACCCCGACAACCTCGAGAAGCTGCGCGCCCGCAAGAGCTACTACCCGTCGCTGGTGCCCGACCTGCCCACGCAGTACCGCCGCCTGATGGATGGCGACACGGTTTCGATCGGCGCCGATCCGGCCTCGTCGTCGTGGCGCGTGATCACCGGCTACGGCCATGCACCAGAACACGTCGCACTGTTCAACCCGGCCACCAACGTGCTGATTTCCGGCGACATGGTGCTGCCGCGCATTTCGACCAACGTCAGCGTGTTCGACATGGAGCCGGAAGCCAACCCGCTGCAGCTCTACCTGGACTCCCTCGGCAAATACGAGGGCCTGCCCCAGGACGTGCTGATCCTGCCGTCCCACGGCCGTCCGTTCCGCAATCTCCACACACGTATTGGCCAGCTTCGCGAACATCACGTCGAACGCCTGGCCGAAACGCTGGCCGCCTGCGCCGAGAAGCCGTGCAATGCCCACGATATCGTCGGCGTGATCTTCCGCCGCCAGTTCGACATCCACCAGCTCACGTTCGCAATGGGCGAAGCGCTGGCTCACCTGCACGCGCTCTGGCATCGCGGAGAACTGGTGCGCGAGTGCGGTGACGACGGGGTGATCCGGTTCCGGAAGGCGGGCTGATCGCGGTAGAGCCGCGGTTGAGCCGCGGTTGAGCCGCGGTTGAGCTTTGCGCGCCGGCCCTCTCCCCCGGGGGTAGGGCCGGCGTATCAAATCCCCGCTGACGCCAACCCATTCAAGTAGCGAACCCCTGCCACGGCGCGGCTGCCGTACCACGACAGCATCTCGCCATCGACCAGCAGCACCGGCTTGCCGATCTGGCGCTCCAGCGCGTCGGCATGGTCCTCGGTAAAGCGATAGGGTTCGGTTGACAGCAGCACGGCGTCCAGTTGCCGGACCAGCGAGTCGCTCCAGCGGAAGGTGGGGTAACGTTCGCCCGGCGCGTTCGGGCGGCTGCAATCGCCATCGGCGCAGGCCGCCGGTGCATCGCCGTCGTCGGGCCAGGTCGCCCAGTTCACGAGCGCCAGCATGCGACTGATATAGGTCGCGCGCGACACCGTCATCCATGGGTCCTGCCAGATCGCGTAGAGCACCCGCCGTGCGGGCCAGGCCCGGGCCCGGATGTCGTCGAGCGCGGCGCGTAATTGAGCGGCCAGCGCCTCGGCCTGCGCGTCCCTGTCGAAGATGCCCCCAAGCAGGCGATAGAGCGCGAAATTGTCCTCTGGCGCGCACGGATGGGTCACGATCACGTGCGGCACGAAGCTGCGGATCTCATCGACGGTCTCGCTGCGGTTCTCGTCGATGTTGACCACCACATGCGTCGGCGCCAGCGCGCGCAGGCGGTCGAGCTTGACGTCCTTGGTGCCGCCCACCTTCGCCAAGGCACGCACCGCGGGCTCGGGGTGGACGCAGAAGCCGGTACGGGCCACGAGGCGATCTGCAAGCCCGAGATCGAACAGCAACTCGGTGATCGACGGGACAAGCGATGCGATGCGTACGTCACCGCTCGCCGTCTCGTGTGCCTGGCCGATCGCGTCAATCCACATCACGCGCTCCGGGGCCGGCGCGGCTTGCGCGGCGCGCGTGAGAACAATGCGTCGTAAAGCCAGCGGGGCATCAGGTGCAGCAGCGATGCCACCACGCCCATCTGCCAGGGAATCACGACAAAGCGTCTGCCTGCGGCAATTCGCCGCAGCGCCTTCCGGGCGAACACGTCGGCATCCATCAGGAACGGCATGCGGTACGGGTTGTGCGCGGTCATCGGCGTACGGATATAGCCCGGTGCGATCGTCACCACGCGAATCCTCTCGCGCGCCAGTTCGAGCCGCAGACTTTCCAGCAGCTTGATCACAGCCGATTTCGACGCACTATAGGCGCCACCTCCGGGCAACCCGCGCACACCGGCCACGCTGGCAATGCCGACCAGCGTGCCACGCCACCCGCCGGGGCCGGGCGCCTGCTCGCGCATGGGCCCGACGAATGGCTGGAACGTGGTCAGCGTACCGAACCAATTGGTATCCATGACCGTGCGGAAGACCTCCAGATCCTCGCGTTCGCTGGCCACGGTGCCCACCGAGACGCCCGCGTTGGCGATCACGACGTCGGGGCACCCGAAGTGCGCGAGGAAATCCGCGGCGGCGGCACTCATGGCGTCGGCATCGCGCACGTCGACGGCATAGACCCGAACGGCGCCCGGATTTGGCAGGCCGTTCACAAAGGCGCGCAGCGCGTCCTCGCGCCGGCCGACGAGCCCGAGCACGGCGCCCTGCTCCGCATACGCGCGTGCCAGCGCCTGGCCGATGCTGCTCGACGCCCCGGTAAGGAAGATTTTCTGTGGTTGCATCGCGTCAATATAGCGAAGTCGCAGATCTACGACACAAAAGAAAACGGCCCGGCGCACCGCGAAGTGCACCGGGCCGTCACCAGTGGCGCAGGCTGCGATCAGAGCTTCTTGTCGCGTACGCCCGTGACCAGGAAATCCATCACCTGAACAGCGGCCGGAATGGTGCCGGCGATCGACGGCGAGGTTTCGTACTTGCCCTGCACCACCACGGTCGGCACACCGTCGATCTTGTAGGCGTCGGCGATCTTGTTGGCGCGCTGGGCGTTCGTGGTCACCGAGAACGAGTTGTAGGCGTCCAGCCACTGCTTCTTGTCGATGCCGTTCTGGGCCATGAAATCAGCGATCTCGTCGGTGGTCAGCATGCGCTTGCGCTGCTTGTGGATGGCGTCGAACACCTTGGCATGCATGGCATCGAGCTTGCCGAGCGCTTCCAGCGCATAGAAGATCTTCGTGTGCGGCAGCAGGTCGTCGCGGAACGCCACCGGCACGCGCTTGAACACCACTTCCTTGCCCTGCTTCTTGACCCACGCCTCTAGCTCGGGCTCGAAGTCGTAGCAGTGCGGGCAACCGTACCAGAAGAACTCGGTGACTTCGATCTTGCCGGCCGGCACGGGCTGCGGCGCTTTCAGAACCGTGTATTCCTTGCCCTCCGTCGGTGCGGCCATGGCGGCTGGCGCGGTCATCAGCAGGCCGCTCACGGCGGCTACAGTGGCAAACAGTGCGGCGATTTTCTTCATGTTCGAAGGGCCTTCCGGTTAAACGAGGATGTGCAAGGGTATGGCAAGGCAGCAGTAAAACGACCGTCGGCGTATTGCCTGACCGACAGCTTCAGGCTATGACCGCGGCGGCCGCGTGCGGTTCACCGCCCGCGGCCGCCCTGATACTGTTACTGCTTGGAATAGCGGATGACCGAGGCATCGAAGCCGGCCGATTGCAGGCGGTCGCGTGCCCGGTTCATGTCGTCGATGCGGGCAAACGGCCCCAGACGAACGCGGTACATCTTCACGCCGTTGACGTCGCGGTCGGTCACCTTGGCCTCGAAGCCCTGCATGGCCAGATTGGCCTTCTGCCGATCGGCGTCATCCTGCGACCGGAATGCCCCCACCTGCAACAGGTATCCGACCTTGTTGGCGTCGGCCTGGGCAATTTCTGCGATGGGGTCAGCCACTGGCTTTTCGGCCGGGCGGGCGGCAGGCTTCTCGGGCGGCTTGCTGGCGATCGTGGCGCCGCCGGCGCTTGCGCCGTTGCCGGTGTCAGCCGGGCGGCTGGTCGCCACCGGAGGCTGCTGCGGCGCCGGTGCCGGCTGGGCGGACTGCCCAGGCTGGGCCTGCTCGGGCTGGCCTACCGGCTTGGCGGGCGTCTTGCTCCATAGCGGCTTGTTGGGGTCCGTCGGCGGCTCGGCCTGCTGCGCCTGTTGGGCCGGGTTCGGCAGGGTGCTGACCACGTTGCCGGGCTCGGTCGGGCGCGGGGCCGGAGCGCCATTGCTACCCTTCTGCTGGAACGGCGCCGGCGACTTGGTGATGTACAGCGCAACGACCACGGCGATGGCCAGGCCGACTATCAACCCGAGCACGAGGCCCAGGAACGTGCCGCCACGCTGCGTCTTGGTGTGGCGGACGGTGCGCGAGGCGCGCTTGGCAATCTGTTGCATGAAGTCCTCTTCAGTGATGCCGGGGATTATAGAGCCAGTCCCGTGACGCACAGCTTCAGATTCGTCTCAAATTGGTGAATGTCGATCGTTGATGCTGCGCCAAAGGCGGGTGGCGCGCCTGCGGCACGCCACCGGGTCAGCCGGTCAGGCGGCGGGCGCTTCGCGGTCCATGCGCTGGGGCGCCGACACGCCAATCACGGCCAGGCCGTTCTTGAGCACCTGGCGCGTGGCGGCCAGCAGCGCCAGGCGGGCGCGCTTGACCGTCTCGTCGTCCACGAGCACGCGGTCGGCGTTGTAGAACGCGTGGAAATCGCCGGCCAGGTCGCGCAGGTAGAACGCCACCGCGTGCGGGGCCAGTTCACCGGCCGCTGCCGCCAGCATATCCGGGAACTCCGCCAGGCGGCGGCCCAGCGCGATGGCCTGCGCGCTGACGTCCACCGCGGTCACGGCGGCAAGGTCGGCGCCGGCCAGTTCGCCCAGACGCGATTCCCAGTCCGCGCCGCCCCAGGCCTCGAAAATCGAGCAGATGCGGGCGTGCGCGTACTGCACGTAGTACACCGGGTTCTCGTCGTTCTGCTTCAGCGCCAGGTCTACGTCGAACACGAATTCGGTGTCGGCCTTGCGCGACAGCAGGAAGAAGCGCACCGCATCGCGGCCGCGCGTGAAGTGCGCGGGCCAGTCGGCCACGGCGGCCTCCATGCAGCCGCGAATCGTCTCGTCGCCGCCGTTGCTCCATTCGATCAGGTCGCGCACGGTGACGTACGAACCGGCGCGCTTGGAGATCTTCACCTCCTCGCCGTTCTTCATCACGGTGACCATCTTGTGCAGCACGTAGTCGGGATAGCCTTGCGGAATGCCGATATCCAGGCCCTGCAGGCCCGCGCGCACGCGTGCGATGGTGCCGTGGTGATCGCTGCCCTGCACGTTGATGACCTTGGCGAAGCCGCGCTCCCACTTGGTGGTGTGATAGGCCACGTCCGGCACGAAATACGTGTAAGTGCCGTCGGACTTCTTCATGACGCGGTCCTTGTCGTCGCCGTCGTCGGTGGTGCGCAGCCACAGCGCGCCTTCGTTCTCGTATGTCTTGCCCTTCGCAATCAGCGACTGCACGGCCGCTTCCACGCGACCGTCGCTGTACAGCGACGACTCCAGGTAGTAACGGTCGAACTTGACGCCGAACGCCTGCAGGTCGATATCCTGCTCGTTACGCAGATATGTGACCGCGAACTTGCGGATCGACTCCAGGTCCTCGATGTTGCCCGAGGCGGTCACCGGCTCGCCATCCGAGGCGGACACGGTCTTGCCAGCCAGGAAGTCGGCGGCGATGTCGGCGATGTAGTCGCCGTTGTAGGCGGCCTCCGGCCAGCCGGCATCGCCCGGCTTCAGGCCGCGGGCACGGGCCTGCACCGAGATCGCCAGCGTGTGGATCTGCACGCCGGCGTCGTTGTAATAGAACTCGCGGTGGACCGCCCAGCCCTGCCAGGCCAGCAGGTTGGCCAGCGCGTCACCCAGCGCGGCCTGGCGGCCGTGGCCCACGTGGAGCGGCCCGGTCGGGTTGGCGGAGACGAATTCCACCAGCACCTGGCCATGCTCGCCGGCCGGGCGCGCGCCAAAACGGTCGCCATCGGTCAGCACGGCGCGCAGGACTTCCGCGCGGGCCGCCGGGGAGAGGCGCAGGTTGATGAAGCCGGGACCGGCGATCTCGAGCGCGGCCACCAGCGCCGAAGCGCGCGGATCGGCCTTGACCGCGTCGACGACCTTCTGCGCCAGCTCGCGCGGGTTGGTCTTGAGTGCCTTGGCCACCTGCATGGCGATGTTGCAGGCCAGGTCGCCGTGGGCGGCCGCCTTGGGGCGCTCGAACGTCACCGCGGGCAGGTTGGCATCGGCGGGAGCGATCGCGCGCACGGCATCAGTGAACGCGGCGGCAAGTTGGGAGGTCTGAACAGGCAGCATGGATATCTGGGCCCTGGGGCGGAAACGCTTCGGCCAGGCGGCGGCGATGTGAACGCCGCGCCGCGTGACCGGCGGTGGAAATCGGGAAACGCGGAATTTTATCAGGTGCTATGCTGACATCATGCGCTCCGCCTGTGCGCCCGACGCCAGGCACCGCCACTCGTGAAAGGAACCATCATGCTGATCACCTTCAAATCCCACGCGTCGCAAGACCTGATCATGATGAAGGATCTTGCCATCACGCTGCTTGGCATCATCGGCAAGCATATGGGCGAGCGCGGGGTGATCAAGGCCGAGGAAATGCCCGCGGCGATCCGCAAGCTCGAGGCTGCCGTCCAGGATGCCAAGAAGGTTCATCCGGCCGAAAGCACCGTGCACCCTGGCAAGGAAGACGAACGCGAAGAGGAGCCGCTGCACCTGGGCCAGCGCGCCTATCCGTTCCTCGACATGCTTCGCGCCTCCGCCAAGGAAGGCTCTGACGTGATGTGGGGCATCTGACCCGCTGAACGGCTCCGGGCGCCGCAATTCGTGGCGCCCGGCTGCACCATCCCCCGGCGGCATTGCGCCCGCCCGCACAGGCTTGCCCACCCTCAGAAAGCTATCTGAAAGGTTACGCTTCCATGAGCGGCGCGCATGAAAAAAAGCGCCCGGTCACCGCGCGGCGGCCGGGCGACCCGGATCAGGGATATATCCGGAAAAGGGGGTGCTGGATTGGAAGGGCAGCAGGCGGTTCATTGCCGTCCGTCTCCCGGTCAGTCCCGCGTCCGGTATCGCGTCCGGTCCCGCTTTCAGACCCGTTATTCGTGCTATTCGTTACGCCGGCCGGCCAGCAGCAGGCCGATCAGCACGCCGGCCAGCGCGGCAATACCCACGGCTGCGAGCGGGGATTCCACCACGCGCTGGCGGCTCTGGTCGACGGCCACGTCCATCCGGTCGCGCGCCCACTCCATGCCGTCGCGGCCGCTGGCGCGCAGCCGTTCCGCCATGTCGTACGCACGGTCAGCCAGACGACGGCCGGCGGCCAGGCTCTCGGCCGAGCCTTCGCGCGCCAGCACGTCGATGGTTTGCTGGAGTTGCGCGATCAGTGCCTTGACGTCTTCCGATACCGGGCCGGCGGCATCGCGCGTATCGCGCGCGGCATGCCGGATCTGGCGTACCGCCGCATCGGCGCTGTCGTGCAGATGGTTGATTTCCTTGCGGACCTTGGGGTTTTGCGTAAGCATGAGATCTCCTGTTTGCAGATCGGGCGAACCAGTCGAGGTCTACCGTCGGCGCACCAGGCCCATCACGAACGTCACGAGGGCCACCACCAGGAAGATGAAGAACAGGATCTTGGCGATTTCCACCGCGCCGGCGGCGATACCACCAAACCCGAAGATCGCCGCGATCAGGGCGACAATAAAAAAGACAAGTGCGTATTGCAGCATGGCCAGTCTCCCGAGGCTGATGGGCGCACCGGCGCTGGTGCGTCCGGCTTGCGCCACGGCGCGCAAGCTCATAGCCTCATCGTAGGTTTCGCGCTGCGGACCAGACACCAAAACCGGACCGATTCGGTTGTAAGCCGAGTCCTACAGCGCGCCACGCACCGCACCGGGTGCGCCGTGGCCCGCCTGCCGATACGATTGACCACGCATACCCGATGTGACTTCATGGCCGCCCGCCGGGGCCGGCGTGCATCTAACCGGTGACTTCTGATGGCCAAGCATTCCCAACTCTTGCGAAACACCCTCCTGATTGCCAGCGGCATCCTGCTGACGCTGGCTGTGCTCATCGCATCGGAGACCGGCAACCTGCGCCTGCGAGAGGGCTACACCCAGGCAATCCGCGCGCAGCAACTGCAGAACGACCTGGGCGACCTGATCACCGAACTCGTCAATGCCGAAGCCGGCCAGCGCGGCTTCCTGCTGACCGGCAAGGACAGCTACCTCGATCCGTACTACAAGGCGCTGCCGCGTATCGACGAACTGATGGCACGCATCCGCCAGCACTACGCGGACGACCCCGAGGGCCTGCGCCAGTTCGGGGAGGCCTCGCAGTTCGTCACGCGCAAGCTCAACGAGATGGCACTGACGCTGGTCTATGGCAAGCGCGATGTCGACGTGGCGCTGGACATGATCCGCACCGACTTTGGCAAGCAGACGATGGAAAGCGCGCGGCGCGGGCTGGAACACCTGCAGGAGCGGGAATCCGGCACGATCACGCACAACCTCGAATCGGCCGAGCATGACCTGCAGCTTTCACGCTACGGCATCGGGCTGCTCACGGCGATAAACATCGCGCTGCTGATCACGGTGGGTCTGGGACACGCGCGCCGCATGGCGATGGCCGACGCCGCGCGGGTTCAGCTGGAGGAAGAAAGCGCCCGGCTCGACCGCAAGGTGCGGGCGCGCACGCGCCAGCTATCCGCCCTGGCCGGACACCTGCAGCGCGTGACCGAAGATGAAAAAACGCGCCTGGCACGCGAACTGCACGACGAACTCGGCGCGATCCTCACGGCGATCAAGCTCGACCTGCACTGGGTGCGGATGCGCATACAAGGCACCCACCCCGAGGCGCACGACAAGCTTACGCGCGTGATGCAGCATGCGGACCAGGCCATCCAGATCAAGCGACAGCTGATTGAAGACCTGCGCCCGACCGTGCTGCTGAACCTGGGCCTGCGCGAAGCCATCGTGCAGCTAGTAGAAGACGTTGGCGCGCGCAACCAGTGGGATACCGCGCTGGACCTGCCCGAAACGCTGCCGCGGCTCAGCGACAACGCCGCCATCGCGCTGTACCGGATCGTGCAGGAGTCGCTGACCAATGCCAGCAAGTACGCCCGGGCGAAGCAGGTCTCGGTCGGCCTGGCCTGCACGACCGAGCAGCTGACGCTGACCGTGCGCGATAACGGCCAGGGACTGCCGCCCGACTTCGACGCCGGCAGCATCGCCGGTCACCACGGCCTGCTCGGCATGGAGCAGCGTGTGCTGGCGCTGGGCGGGACGATGCATGTGGACTCGACGCCGGGACGCGGCGTGACGATCTGCATTGAAGTACCGCTGACGGCGGCGGTGCTGGCGACGGAAGAATCGCTGGCTCAAGGCGCCGATACTCAGGGCGCCGACATCGCGTAGTCCTCGATCACGCGGAACACCTGCTCCAGTTCGAGCGACTTGTCGAAGAAATAGTCGGCGCCGGCCTCGGCGCACTGGCGCCGGTACATCGGCACCTGGGCGTGGTTCGTGTAGACGATGCGGATGCCTGGGAGCCCGGCCCTCTGCATCGCGCGCAGCACGTTGATGCCATTGCCCTGGCGCAGTTGCAGATCGACGATCACCACGTGGTAGTGCCCGGCCGCGGCCAGCCGCACTGCCATGCTCTCGGTGTCGGCCCAGTCCACGGCCTCGATGAATGAAAACGACGTCAGGTACTCCATCAGCATGCGCCGGAGAACCACCGAGTCCTCGATCAGGAGGACTCGTAACGATCGGGGCGGGGAGGCCGCAGGTTGCTCCGGCATGGCGGGATGGTTGTTCAGGCTGGCGGTTGGGGCAGTAGCTTGGATTCCTGGGGCCTTGGGTCTTTACTCCACCAGACCATTCTTGATCGCGTAGTAGGTCAGGTCGGCATTGGTCTTCATACCCATTTTCTCGAGAATGCGTGACCGGTACGTGCTCACCGTCTTCACGCTCAGGAACAGTTCGTCGGCGATCACGGAGACCGACTGTCCGCGTGACAGCTTGCAGAAGATCTGGAACTCGCGCTCCGACAGCATCTGGTGCACGGGCTGATCGGTAGGTTTGTCCAGGCCGCCGATCAGCAGGTCGGCGACGGTCGCGCTGACATAGCGGCGGCCCTGCGCCACGGTTCGGATCGCCTTGACGAGGTCATCCGGCGCGGATTCCTTGGTCAGATAGCCTGACGCCCCTGCGCGGATCAGGTTGATCGCGTACTGGTCTTCGGGATAGGTCGACAGGATCAACACCGGCAGGTCAGGCAGCCGCTGCCGGATCAACTTGAGCACGTCGATGCCGTTACGGTCCGGCATGGAAATATCGAGCACGAGGACGTCGAACTCGCTGTCGCGCAACTGCGCCATCACTTCGTCGCCGCTTCCGGCTTCGCCCGTCACCTCGATGTCGGGTTCCTCGGCGATGAACTGGCGCAGACCTGCACGCACGATCTCGTGATCGTCGGCGATCAGGACGCGAATCATCAGTGTCTCCACGGTGGGGGGAACGGCCCGTATGCCGCAAGGGACCGGGCCGGCTGCTTGCATTGTAGTGCCGGATGCCACGCAAATATGTCGGTGTCAGGCTGACATGCCGGGCCACAAGCCCACTTGTCTGAGCCATCAGAAAAGCAGGACGGGCGCCTGAGCGCCCGTCCTGCTTTTCTGTCGAATTCCCGGCCGGCGTGGTCTGGAGGGGCCCGCGCCGGCCTCAATCGTGGTTACTGCATCTTCGTGCCAGCATCGGCGCCGGCATTGGCGCCGACTTCGCCGGTCTCGCCCTTCTTCGACTTGGCCTTGGCATGCGTGCCATGGTGGCTCTTCGACGACTCCGCCTTCGCACCGCCGCCAGCATCGGCCGCGGCACCCGGGGTCACCGCGCCACCCGATGCGTTCACGCTGGCACCAGCGCCGGACTGAATGGAGGGCGCGTTGACTGCGGCACCAACGCCGGCCTGTGCGCCAGTGGTGGCGCCAGTGGTGGCGCCGGTACCTTGCGCCATCGCCAGCGACGAGGCTGCAGCAATCGACAGGACGGACAGGGAGATCAGCAGCTTGTTCATGGAAGAGACTCCTTTTCTGGAATGCCCCGCAGCGAAACATTCGCCGCGGCATTCACGCGGTGTCACGTGAACTGAGGCTCAGTCTATGGAGTCTCTCCGTGCACTTCTGTGAGCACTTGTAATGCCCTGTAAGCAGAGGTGAAGAGGTTGCCGGCAGCAGCGGGCACGCCCCCGTACGATGCGCTGCGCACCGCGCCCCCCGGAATCCCGTTGGACATCAACGGCCTGCGCCGGAAACAGAAAGGCCGGGACGCCGCGTGGGGGCGGCGTCCCGGCCTTTGCACCCGGTTACAACAGCTTTACAGGTTCGGCGCCAGTGCGCGCTGGAGCGTGAGACGGTCCTCGCCGCGGCGTGCCACCATGTCGTCAAGCTGGTCCTGACCGATCTTGCCGACGCTGAAGTACGTCGAGTCCGGATGCGACAGGTAGAAGCCGCTCACGGACGCCGCCGGCGTCATCGCCAGCGCCTCGGTGATGCCCATGCCGATCTCGGCCGCATCGAGGAATTCGAACATCGGCGCCTTGACCGTGTGCTCGGGGCAGGCCGGATAGCCTGGTGCCGGACGGATGCCGCGATAGGCTTCGGCGATCAGCTGGTCGTTGTCCAGCGTCTCGGCTGCGTCGTAGCCCCAGAGATCCGTGCGCACACGCTGGTGCAGGCATTCGGCAAACGCTTCGGCCAGACGGTCGGCCAGCGCCTTGAGCATGATCGCGCTGTAGTCGTCGTGGTCGGCCTCGAACAGCGCTTCCTTCTTGTCCACGCCGATCCCTGCCGTGACCGCGAACAGGCCGATGTAATCAGCCACGCCGCTCGACTTCGGCGCGACGAAGTCGGCCAGGCAACGGTTCGGGCGGCGCACGCCGTCCACCACCGGACGCTCGCTCTGCTGGCGCAGGTTGTGCCAGGTCAGCGCGACCTTGCTGCGCGACTCGTCGGTATAGATCTCGATGTCGTCGTCGTTGACGGTATTGGCCGGCAACAGCGCCATCACGCCGTTGGCCGTGAGCCAGCGGCCCTGGATCAGCCGCGCCAGCATGCTCTTGCCATCCGAAAACACACGACGCGCCGACTCGCCGACGATCTCGTCGTTGAGGATGTCAGGGAATTTGCCGGCCAGGTCCCAGGTCTGGAAGAACGGGCCCCAGTCGATGTAGTTGGCCAGTTCCGACAGGTCGTAGTTGCGGAATACGCGGCGGCCGATGAACTTCGGCTTCGGCGGCACGTAGCCGCTCCAGTCGATCGGCGTCTTGTTGGCGCGCGCCTGGGCCAGCGACACCATCGGCAAAGCCTTCTTGTTGGCGTGCTGCTCGCGGATACGGTCGTAGTCGGACTTCAGGTCGTCCAGGTACTTCGCGGCGCCTTCGTCGGACAGCAGGTTCGACGCGACGCTGACCGAACGCGAGGCATCGGGCACGTAGACCACCGGACCTTCGTAGTTCGGCGCGATCTTGACCGCCGTGTGCACGCGCGACGTGGTGGCGCCACCGATCAGCAGCGGAATCTTCTTCACGCGGAAGTAGTCGTCGCGCTGCATTTCCGAGGCGACGTAAGCCATCTCTTCGAGCGACGGCGTGATCAGGCCCGACAGGCCGACGATATCGGCGCCCTCGACCTTGGCGCGCGCCAGGATCTCGTTGCACGGCACCATCACGCCCATGTTGACCACTTCGAAGTTATTGCACTGGAGCACCACCGACACGATGTTCTTGCCGATGTCGTGCACATCGCCCTTCACGGTGGCGATCACGATCTTGCCGCGCGCACGCACGTCGCCACCGGCTTCGGCCAGCAGGCGCTTCTCTTCCTCGATGAACGGCAACAGATGCGCCACGGCCTGCTTCATCACGCGCGCGCTCTTCACCACCTGCGGCAGGAACATCTTGCCCGCGCCGAACAGGTCGCCGACGATGTTCATGCCGTCCATCAGCGGGCCTTCGATCACCTCGATCGGACGCCCGCCGCGCGCGGCGATCTGCTGGCGCACTTCCTCGGTGTCCTCGACGATGAACGTGGTGATGCCATGCACCAGCGCGTGCGACAGGCGCTCGCCCACCGGCACGGGCTGCTCGGGCGTGCCGCGCCAGGCCAGGTTCTCTTCCTTCTTCGTGCCGCCGCCCTTGAAGCGATCGGCGATCTCCAGCAGACGGTCGGTGGCGTCATCGCGGCGATTCAGCACCACGTCTTCCACGCGCTCGCGCAGTTCCGGGTCGAGCTGGTCGTACACACCAAGCTGGCCGGCGTTGACGATGCCCATGTCCATGCCCGCTTCGATCGCGTGGTACAGGAACACGGTGTGGATGGCCTCGCGCACCACGTCATTGCCGCGGAACGAGAACGAAACGTTCGACACGCCGCCGCTGACCTTGGCGTACGGCAGGTTCTGCTTGATCCAGCGCGTGGCCTCGATGAAGTCCACCGCGTAGTTGTTGTGCTCCTCGATGCCGGTGGCAATGGCGAAGATGTTGGGGTCGAAGATGATGTCCTCGGGCGGGAAGCCCACCTCGTCCACCAGGATGCGGTAGGCACGCGCGCAGATCTCGGTCTTGCGCGCGAAGGTGTCGGCCTGGCCGGTTTCGTCGAAGGCCATGACGATGACGGCGGCGCCGTAGCGGCGGCATAGCTTGGCCTGGCGCAGGAATTCGGCTTCGCC